>NZ_JBLJDO010000005.1:125000-191157 GCF_059410345.1 Sulfurivermis sp.
CGATGAGGAACATCACCTCGTGGCCCAGCTCCTGGAACTGGCGCAGCTTGTTGATGAGGACGGTATGGCCGAGGTGCAGGTCCGGCGCGGTAGGGTCGAAGCCGGCCTTGATACGCAACGGACGCCCTTCCTTCAGCTTGGCCTTTAGATCGTCCTCTGGCAGGATTTCGTGGACACCGCGTTTGAGCAGTTCAAACGCTTCCTCAACCTTGGTCATTCCCCTCTCCCAAACACGTTCCTATATAACCAGCGCCCGGCCGCCACACAGCGGCTCACCAGCCACAAGGCGGGGCCGAAACGGGCGAGTAGCGGAGTTTACACGAGTAGATGACTGGCGCAGCGCGCGGCACGCATGGTTATTGGCAGCGGTGACGCATTCCGGCAGCGTATTCTAGGGTACCATACGCGGCGCGCCGTACTTGGCGGCGGAGACACACCAACATTGACCCGCAGCCCCAGGCGGAGTAAGTTTAGCCAAAAGGTTTTTCGAGATATTTCCGTGGATTACAACACTATCTTAAACCGGGACTGTAAATCACTGGGAGAGACGCCGCGGGGCAATCCGTTGCGCCGCCGCACCATCCACGCCCTGATCCTGGGTGGGGCCGCAGTATTTGGCCTGCTGGCACTGCTGCAACCGGCGCACGACGCCGCAGCCATACGCCATGAAGCCAGCCCACAGCCATTGTCTCTCCCCCTCCCCGCCACACCCTCCGCAACTATCGCCTTAGAAGAATCCCCACCGGCGGCAGAGCTGGTCTGGCAGGATATTACGGTGCGATCCGGCGACACCCTGTCGGCCATTTTCGACCGCCTCAAAATCAGCCCGCGCGAACTCCATGCCTTGATGGCCACGGATCGTGCCATGACAGCCACCCTGCGTCAGCTCCTGCCAGGCCAGGTGTTGCGCTTTCAGATTGACGAGGAAGAGGGACGACTGAACGCACTGCATTACCGCATCGATCCGCTGACCACCCTGGCGGTGGAGCGCGGCGACGACGGTTTCAGCGCCCGCCACATCACCCGCCAGGTGGAAAACCGTCTGGCCTACACCAGCGCCACCATCGAGACCTCGCTATTTGCTGCCGGCCAGCGCGCCGGTCTGTCCGATGGACTGATCATGGAGCTGGCCACCATCTTCGGCTGGGATATCGATTTCGCCCTGGACATCCGCAATGGTGACCATTTCACCGTGCTGTACGAGCAGGCCTTCCTGGAGGGTGAGCACATGCGCGACGGCAACATCCTGGCGGCGGAATTCATCAACCAGGGCCAGACCTACCGCGCCATCCGTTTCGAAGACCAGCAGGGCAACAGCAGCTATTACACCCCGGAAGGTCTGTCCATGCGCAAGGCCTTCCTGCGCTCGCCGGTGGACTTCAACCGCATCAGTTCCGGCTTCCAGCCCGAGCGTTTCCACCCGGTGCTGGGCGTCAAGCGGCCGCACCGCGGCGTGGACTACGCCGCCCCCGTCGGCACCCCGATCAAGGCCTCGGGCGACGGCCGCATCGAATTTATCGGCACCAAGGGGGGCTACGGCAAAACCGTGATCCTGCAACACGGCGGCGCCTACAAGACCCTGTACGCCCACATGTCTCGCTACCGTCCCGGCCTCGCGGCGGGCACGCGGGTCAAACAAGGCCAGATCATCGGCTATGTCGGTCAGACCGGCGTCGCCACTGGCCCGCACCTGCACTACGAATTCCTGGTCAACGGCGTACACCGCAACCCGCTGACGGTCAAGCTGCCCACCGCCGCCCCCATCCCCGCGCAACACAAGGACGAATTCCAGCAACAGGCGCAAATGCGGCTGGCCCAACTGGAAGCGGTGAAGCAGACCACCCTGGCCATGAACAACCGCTGACATCTTGGCGGACACCCTTTACATCGGCCTCATGTCAGGCACCAGCCTGGATGGTGTCGATGCCTTACTGGTGGATTTCGCTGCGGCCTCGCCCGTGATCCGGGCCAGCCACCACCAGCCCTACCCCACCGCGTTGCGCAGCGCACTGCTCGAACTCAGCCACGCCAGTCGTCCCGAGTTGCATGGGCTGGCCCAGCTGGACGTGATGCTGGGCGAGTTGTACGCGGCGGCGGTGCAGACCTTGTTGACCAAGACCGGGGCCGATGCCGGCACCATCGCCGCCATCGGCAGCCATGGCCAGACCATACGCCATCACCCCCACGGCCCCCATCCCTATACCTGGCAGCTGGGCGATCCCAACATCATCGCCGAGCGCACTGGCATCACCACCGTGGCCGATTTCCGCCGCCGCGACATCGCCGCCGGCGGGCAGGGCGCCCCATTGGTACCGGCGTTTCACGCCGCCCTGTTTCGTCACACCGAGCGCACCCGGGTCATTCTCAACCTGGGTGGCATCGCCAACATCACGGTGCTGCCGCAGGACACCAACCAGGCGGTGACCGGTTTCGATACCGGGCCAGCCAACGTGCTGCTGGACGGCTGGACGGCGCGGCACTGCGGTATCGCCTATGATGCCGGCGGCCGCTGGGCCGGCGGCGGCACGGTGCTTCCCGACTTACTGGAACAGTTGCTGGGCGACAGCTATTTCACCCAGGCGCCGCCCAAAAGCACCGGACGCGAACGCTTCAATCTGGAGTGGTTGGAGGCACAACTGAAGGGCATGGAAGACCCGCAGGACGTGCAGGCGACTTTGCTGGAGTTGACAGCGCGCAGTGTGGCACAGGCTATCGCCAGCCATGCGGCGTCTGCAAAGGAAGTGCTGGTGTGCGGCGGCGGCGCCGGCAACGACGTCCTGATGCGGCGTCTGGCCTTCCACCTGGCACCGCGCGCCGTGCACAGCACGGCGGTCTACGGCGTGGAACCCCAGGCGGTGGAAGCGATGGCCTTTGCCTGGCTGGCACGGCAGACCCTGCACGGCGCGCCGGGCAACCTGCCGGCGGTAACCGGCGCCCGCCACCCGGTGGTGCTGGGCGGTATCTACCGCGGTCGGCTCAGCGCCGATCGATGAGGACGTAGTCGCGCAGCGGCTCGCCGCTGTAGACCTGGGTGGGACGGAAGATGCGGTTGTCGGCCAGTTGCTCACGCCAGTGGGCCAGCCAGCCGGCGGAGCGGGCCACCGCGAAGATCGAGGTGAACTGGTCCGACGGAATGCCCATCTCCGCGTACAGGATGCCGGAGTAGAAATCGACATTGGGATATACCCCCTTGGCGCCCAGCCGTTCGGCCGCCGCCTCTTCCAGCGCCAGGGCGGTTTCGAACTCGGCGCTGACGCCACGTTCCCGCGCCAGTTTCTCCACCAGTTTCTGCAGGATATTGGCGCGCGGATCCTTCACCTTGTATTCGCGGTGACCAAAGCCCCACACCTTCTCCTTGGCCGCCAGCTTCTGCTCCAGCCAGGGTTTCACCTTATCCGGTGAACCGATCTGCTTGAGCATGTTCACCACCTTCTGGTTGGCACCGCCGTGCAGCGGGCCGGACAAGGTACCTATGGCGGCGGCCACGACGCCATAGGGGCTGGCCAGGGTGGAACCAGCCACCAGGGCGGCGAAGGTGGAGGCATTGATGGTGTGTTCGGCGTGGAGCACCAGGCAGGTATCCATGATGTCGGCCAGCAGCGGGTCCGGATCGTCACCGCTGAACATATAGAGCAGGTTTTCGGCGAAATTGAGGTCACAGCGCGGGGCGATGGGGTCGTAGCCGTTGCGGATGTGTTCCCACATGGTCACCAGCACCGGCATACGGGCAATGATCTTCACCGTCATGTTGTGGATGTAGTTGAGGTCATCACACAACTGGGCATCGGTAAGGCACTCGTTGCCAGGATAGAACATACCCAGGCTGGCCACGGCGGTCTGCAACAGCTCCATCGGATGGCCGGTGGTGGGCAGGTGCTTCATCATCTCGCGGATGTTGTACTTCACCCGGCGATTGCGGCGCAGATGGTCGTCGAACTCGGTCAGCTCGGCGGGCTTGGGTAGGCGCCCGTCCAGCAGCAGCAGGGTGGTTTCCTCGAAGGAGCTGTGCTCGGCCAGTTGCTCGATGGGGTAGCCACGATAGGCCAGAATCCCCTTCTCACCGTCGATGAAGGAGATATTGGAACGGGTGGCAGGAACGCCCTCAAGTCCCGGCAGATATTCGCTCATCCTGTCCTCCGAGCACGAAATCAAAGGGGCACAAGGATACCACAACAAAAAGCCCCGGCACCGCCAAGCGGCCCGGGGCTGGTGTACTGCGCTATCTTGCGGTCAGGTCGAGAAGGAAGAGCCGCAGCCGCAGGTGGTGGTGGCATTCGGATTGCGAATCACGAACTGCGCGCCTTCCAACCCCTCGGTGTAATCGATCTCGGCGCCCACCAGATACTGGAAGCTCATCGGATCGATGAGCAGGGTGACGCCGTTCTTGACTACGGTGGTGTCGCCTTCGTTGACGGCCTCATCAAAGGTGAAGCCGTACTGGAAACCGGAGCAACCACCGCCGGTCACGAATACGCGCAACTTGAGGTTGCTGTTGCCTTCCTCATCGATCAGCGACTTCACCTTGCCGGCGGCACTGTCAGTGAAAATCAGCGGGCTGTCTACATCACTCATGGTCTATCTCCACTACAAATCGGGTGGGCTCATCTGAACCCATTATCAGTATCCTTAGTTATTTAGTCAAGAATCAGCCTTGGCAGGTTCCCGCGGAAGTAATTGCTGGGGGGAGGTGTCGACAACCCCTTCGCCGCGATGCACCAGATTGCCGTTCACCTCGGCGCCACGCGCCATTTCGATGATCTTGTAGTAGACGTTGCCCTTGACCCGGGCCTGGGGCGCCAGCTCGATATGATTGGCGGCATAAACGTCACCCACCACACAGCCGTTCAGCACCACGTTGGGCACCCGCACATCACCCTCGATGAGGCCACGCTCGGACACACTCAGCACCGAACCACTGTCCTGGTCGGCGATGACGTTGCCCTTGAGGGTGCCATCCACGTGCAGGCCGCCGCTGAACACCACATCACCGCGGATCTCCGTGTTCTGCCCGATCAGGGTATCGATCTTGGCGCTCTTGGTGGTCGTCGACTTCGATTTTCCAAACATATTCCGTCATGCCTCCTCTACCGGCCATTCGACGATCTTTTCGACCTTGTCCGCGCTGCCGCTGGCAGGGTCGACCTTCACCACCACCCGTAGTGGAATGAATCCGTTGGGCAGCGTCAGATCGCCTTCAAAGTTTTGAAAATACTTGAAATTGAAGTTAAAAAACTTGGTGGCCTCGGCGCTGACCTCATGCAGCAGCAGGGTCTTGTTCTGCCCGTCCTGCAGCCCTTCCACCTCGAAGGTGGCACGGCCTCGGGCCAACCTATCACTTTTCAGCACCTGGGTTAACACCAACTTGTAGCGAAAACCGTTTTCCACGCCATTGGCGGCGATCTCGAAGGTCTCCACCCGCAGGCCCTGCTGAGAGTCCTTGGGCGACACGATGCCACGGTAAAACGCCAACTCGCTCTTATATTCGGAAATCTCGGCCTGCAGACCGCCCACCGTCCCTTCCAGCGCCTTGTAGGCCTGGCGGTCGATCTGGATGCTGCGCTCCAAAATCGCCTTCTCCTCGCGCAGGGCAACGATCTCCTGTTGCAGTTCGGCATTCTGCCGGTTCAGCACCCCCTGCTCCTGTTGCGCGGTCAGCGCATCAAAACCGGCGCGGTAGCGACCGTATTCGAACAGCCCCCAACCGGACAGCAGTGCAACCAGCACCAAACCGCCGATCACCAATCGCAGGCGCCAGGGGCGGTGTGGTGTTACGACCAGGCGGCTCATGGCAAGACGGCGATCTGGTCAATGCCGGCGGTCTCCGCGCAACCGAACATGATGTTCATATTCTGCACCGCCTGACCGGAGGCTCCCTTCACCAGATTATCGATCACCGACAGCACCACCACGGTGTCACCGCCCTGCGGGCGGTGCACGGCGATGCGGCACAGATTGCTGCCACGCACGGTGCGGGTCTCGGGGAAGGAGCCGGCCGGCATTACGTCCACAAAGGGTTCACCGGCGTAGCGCTGCTCGAACAGCGCCTGCAGGTCGGTGTCCGGCTTCTCCAGCCGGGCATAGAGAGTGGCATGGATGCCGCGCACCATGGGCAGGAGATGCGGCACGAAGGTCAGCCCCACCGGCTGGGCGGCGACATGATTGAGGTTCTGGCTGATCTCTGGCAGGTGGCGGTGGCCCTTCACGCCATAGGCCTTGAAGCTGCCCTCTACCTCGGAATAGAGGATGCCCACCTCGGCCTTGCGCCCGGCGCCGCTGACGCCGGATTTGGCGTCGGCCACCAGGCCGGCAGGCGACACCACACCGTTCTGCAGCAGGGGCAGGAAACCCAGGGTTACGGCGGTGACATAGCAACCGGGATTGGCCAGCAGGCGCGCCCCCTTGATGGCGGCACGGTTCATCTCGGGCAGGCCGTACACCGCCTGCGCCACCAGGTCCGGGCAGGCGTGGGGCATGCCGTACCACTTCTCCCACAGGGCGATATCCGGAATGCGGAAGTCGGCGGCCAGGTCGATGAGGCGCACCCCGGCATCGAGCAGCTCACGCGCCATGTGCATGGCGGTGCCGTTGGGGGTGGCGAAGAACACCACGTCGCACTGTTTCAGCGCCGTCATGTCCGGGGCGGTGAAGCGCAGGTCGACGCGGCCGCGCAGGTTGGGGAACATGTCGGCCACGGGCGTGCCGTCGTCGGAACGGGAGGTGATGACCTTCAGCTCCACCTCGGGATGGCTGGCCAGCAGCCGCAACAACTCGACCCCGGTATAGCCTGTGCCGCCAACGATGCCCGCCTTGATCATGACTGGTCCTGTGCGTAAAGGAAGAAAGGTGGGCATGATAAGCCCGGGAGCCCCAAAGAAAAAGTGTCGCCGCGCACCAAACGGCGAACTGGCGGCGCCGTTGTGGCCCTGTGCTATAGTCGCCGCGCGGCGGCGCGGGGAACAGAGTGCGCCGCAGAGAGTCGAACCGACGTACATCCCCTACCTACAGCCGATTCCGTCATGAAGAGCAAAGACCTCGCCATCGCCGCCTTCGCCGTGGCCCTCGTGGCCCTGCTGGGCTATCTGTGGTTCAGCCCCGCCGGCCTCAAGCCCGCCCCTGCCGTGACCGTCGCCACCCTGGACGGCGGCCAGGTGAACATCGAGCAATACCGCGGCAAGCCGCTGCTGGTCACCTTCTGGGCCACCACCTGCCCCGGCTGCGTCAAGGAGATCCCGCACTTCGCCGATCTGTACCGGGAGTTCGGTCCCCAGGGCTTCAACATCGTCGCCATCGCCATGGCCTACGACCCGCCGGAGCAGGTGCGCTTCATGGCTCAGCAGCGCGCCATACCTTATACCGTGGCGCGAGATAGCGACGGCGCGGCAGCCCGCGCCTTCGGCGACGTGAAGCTTACCCCCACCACCTTCCTCATCGACCCGCGCGGCCGTATCGTGCAGCAGAAACTGGGCGAGGTGGATATCGCCGACCTGCGCAAGAAGATTGTGGAGATGCTCTGAGCATGCTGTGGGTGAAGGCCTTCCACATCATCGCCGTGGTGACCTGGTTCGCCGCCCTGTTCTACCTGCCGCGGCTGTTCGTCTACCACGCCATGGCCAGCGACCCGGAGGGCATCGAACGCTTCAAGGTGATGGAGCGCAAGCTCTACCGCGGCATCATGACCCCCAGCGCGGTGGTGGTGCTGTTGCTCGGCAGCTGGCTGCTGTGGGACTACGCCTGGCTTGCCTACAAACACATGGGCTGGCTGCACGCCAAGCTGACGCTGGTGGCCATTCTCTACGGCTATCACTGGTACTGCGGCCGCCTGCTCAAGGACTTCGCCACCGACCGCAACACCCACAGCCATGTGTTCTACCGCTGGTTCAACGAATTCCCCGTCCTGATCCTCATCGCCGTGGTGCTCCTGGCGGTGGTCAAGCCGTTCTAAAACCCCTGCGCAAAAAAACCAGGCCCGGTAGTACCGGGCCTGGCTTTTGTTTTTCAACGATTACAGTGGATCAATCAAACGGCTTCGGCACCGGGGTCTTGTCGGTGGACGGCGGCAGGATCGGCAACAAGAACTGGGGCTGATCGCCGGTCAGGGTCTTGAGGAAGGCCACGATCTGCGCGTTCTCCTTCGCCGTGAATTTCTTGCCCAGCTGCAGACGGCCCATGATGTCCACCGCCTCGGTAAGAGTTTGCGCCTCGCCGTCGTGGAAGTACGGGTAGGTCAGTTCCACGTTGCGCAGGGTCGGCACCTTGAACGAGAAACGATCCGCGTCCTTGCCAGTGACCTCGACACGGCCCTGGGCCGGGCTGGTCGACTTGTACGGTGCCACCAGGCCCATTTTCTGGAACGAAGTGCCACCCACGGCCTCGCCGTAATGGCAGGCAACACAACCGCTGTCCTTGAACAGCCTGTAGCCGGCCAGCTCATCGGCGGTGAGGGCGTTCTTGTTGCCCAGCAGCCACTGGTCAAAGCGGGAGTTGGGAGTCACCAGGGTCTTCTCGAACTCGGCGATGGCGGTGGTCACCATGTCGATGTCGATCTTGTCCTTGCCGAACACCTGCTTGAACTCCACCACGTACTGCGGAATGGACTGCAGCACGTCGATGGCCAGGGTATGGGTGAAGGCCATCTCGCCCGGATTGGCGATGGGGCCGCCGGCCTGGGCCTTGAGGTCGGGTGCACGGCCATCCCAGAACTGGGCGACGTTGAGGCTGGAGTTCAACACCGTGGGTGCGTTGATCGGCCCCTGCTGCCAGTTATGGCCGATGGAGGTCTTCAGATTGTCGGTGCCGCCCATGCTCAGGTTGTGGCAGGAGTTGCAGGAGATAAAGCCGGACTTGGACAGGCGCGGATCGAAATACAGTTTCTTGCCCAGTTCCACCTGCGCCAAGTTGATTTCCTGCACCGGACGGATGGGGTCAATGGGTTCCTTGGCAACGGCCGTACCGCCGGCGGCCAGGAGGGCAGTGGAAACAGCGACAGCAAGCAGTCTTCTTTTCATGGTTATACCCCTTACGGTTATGAGGAGACATTAGACTTGTTACAAACGATGGACTCAGTCTATGCCTTAGATTGAGTGAAAAGAAAGCTGCAATCCGTTGATGTTATTGACCTAGATCAAGAGAGTGTGAAAAAGACTGCTTCTTGGTGTGAGCCGCAGGGATGCGGCCCCCACACAAATACCTCACCCACACGCTGGCCCAGGACCGACCCCGGCCCAGCGCTGGCTTCATTCCGATCTCTGTACCAGTACGCAGGCGGCCAGTACCTTTTCCAGCGCCAGTTCGGTGTGTTCCACCTGCACCACAGTGACCGGCTTCTGCGCCAGCACGCGTACCTGTTGCCCGGGGATCAGGCCGTAGGCGAGCAGACGCTCGCGCAGGTCGTGGGCCGTGTTGGGCACGAAGCCATCGATGCGCACATGGCAGCGGGCCGGCATGTCGGTGAGGGTCTTGAAGCTCTTCATGTCATCCTCCCCAGCCGGCGAAGGCAAGGGCGTGGTGCAGCAGGCCGCCGAGGAAGAAGGCCAGCGGCATGATCAGGGCCAGCATCAGGGCGGCGCGACGCAGACCGTGCTCCTTGACGATCATCAGCAGACTGGCGAAACAGGGCACGAACAGGGTCAGGGTGACGATGCCCACCACCATCTGTTGGGCGCTGAGCAAGGAACCCATGGCGAACAGTCCGGTGGCGCCGAAGTCGCGGCGCAGGAAGCCCATCAGGAAGGCCGCGGTGGCCTCCTTGGGCAGGCCGAGCCAGCCGGTGACCAGCGGCTCGGCGGCCTGCATCAGCCAAGGCAGCACACCAAGCCGGTCCAGCACGAACAGGGCGAAGGCGCCAATGAGGAACAGCGGGATCACCTCCATCAGGTACCACTTGAGGCGTGCCCAGGTCTTGATCAGCACGTTGCCCGGTACCGGCAGGCGCAACGGCGGCAGCTCGGTCATCAGCGGGATGCGCTTGCCCGGCATCATGCGGTTGGCGAGCCAGCCCACGGTGACCAGCACCAGCAACACCATGGTGAACCAGATCAGGGTGGCGGAGAAGGAAATACCGGCGAGGATGCCCATCACCACGCCGAGTTGGGCGGAACAGGGAATCGCCAGGGCCAGCAGGAAGGTGACGATGAGGCGCTCGCGCGGGGTCTGCAGGATGCGAGTGGTGAGCGTCGCCATGGTGACGCAGCCAAGGCCGAGGATCATCGGCAGCACGGCGCGGCCATTCAGGCCCAGCGCCTTGAAGCTGCGATTGGACAGCACGGTGAGGCGCGAGAAATAGCCCGAGTCCTCCAGCACGCCGAAGGCGATGAAAAAGGTGGTGACGATGGGCAGGATCAGGGCCAGGGCATAGGTCATGCCCATGGTCCACAGACCGTACTGGCCCACCAACAGGTCGTTCAGCCAGGGCCAGGGCACCCAGGACTCCACCAGCCCCTGGAACCAGGGGTTGATGACGCCGCCGAACAGGTCTTCCTCCAGCAGGCCCACCAGGGTGCCGGCGCCGAATTCGCCGACGAACCAGTAGATGCCGTACAGCACGGCGAGCAACATCGGCCAACCCCACAGTGGATGCACCGCCAGGTGACCAAGCCGCTGCGCCAGGCCGGTGCGGCCCTGCTCAGCCACACGGATCACACGGTTGGCGACGCGGTCGGCAAAGGCCATGCGCGTCTGCTGCAACACCGCCGCCAGCGGTTCGACGAAGGACTGCTGTACGGCGTCGCGGTGGACACGCAGCAGCTCCACCTGCTCGGCGCCGATACGTTCGGTGAGCCAGCTTTCCAGCTCGCCGTCGCCGGCCAGGAACAATAGACCCAGGGCGCGCGGCGCCAGGGTATCCATCGGCAGCAGGGGCGCCATCACATCCAAGGCCGCCTCGATCTCGGCCGGGTATTCCAGATGGAAGCGCGGCACCGGCGCCTTTTTTATCTCCTCCTGCAACTGCGTCACCCCCTTGCCGCGGGTGGCCACGGTGGGCACCACCGGCAGACCCAATTCGGTGGCTAGCGCGACAGGGTCGATGTGGGCGCCGCGCGCCTCCGCCTCATCCACCATGTTCACCGCCAGCACCATGGGCCGCCCCATCTCGGCGAACAGCGCCGTTAGCTGCAGGGAGCGGCGCAGGTTCTTGGCATCGCCCACCTGCACCAGCACCACGTCCTTTTCGTTCAGCAGGGCGCGGGTGGTGGCGTGCTCATCGCCGGTGCGCGAGGGCAGCGAGATGACCCCCGGGGTGTCCAGCACCGGCAGATCGCCCAGCGCCCGCGCGCTGCCGCGCGACACCTCCACGGTGGTGCCAGGATAATTGGCGACGACCACATAGCGCCCGGTGAGGGCGTGAAACAGTACGGACTTGCCCACGTTGGGCTGGCCGACGAGCAGCAGACCGCCGGTGGCGGGGGTATTCATCCCGGGTTCCTCAGGTGATGGGGTACGGCAAAGGCGCTGAGGATACAGGAACCGCCTGCCATCGCCCACTGTATGACTGATTCGTTCCGAGCAGCCCGCCCTCCCTGCCCGGCAGAGCTTCCGCGGCACAGGGATGTGCCGCCATGTTCCAACGACGATAAGTCGTTGGAACATGAAGCGAATCGAAAATCACACTTTTCGATTCGCGTGGGCGGAGAAGCCCAGGATGGACTTATTCGGACCTTCCCAAGAAGAGCAGCGCTCATACCTCGTTTAAAACATGTACTTCGCCCCCAGCTCGAAACTGCGCGACGGGCCAGCGTAGATGCCCTGGCGCAGGCTGGCGATATAGCGCTCGTCGGTCAGGTTCTTCACTGCACCGGAGAGGCTGAGCTGCTTGTTCACCGCGTACTGCGCGCTCAGGTCGAGCGTGGTGTAGGCCGCCAGCTTGCCGGTGAAGAAGCCGCTGGTATTTTCCGTCAGCACCTCGGTATTGGCCGCATCGGTGTACTGCGCACCGACATAGTTGGCATGCAGCGCCGTCTTCAGGCCGCCGCTGCGGTAGGCCAGGATGAGGTTGGCCACCAGCTCCGGGGTGTAGGTGACGCGGTTGCCGTCGGGGATATCCACGGTGACGCCATCTGCCTTGTAGCGATCACCCACATACCTGGCCTCCGGCACATAGGTGGCGTTGACGTCCACGCTGAAGCCAGCATCGAAATCATAACCGAAAGCACCTTCCAGGCCCTGGTGCAGGGTCTTGCCGCCATTTTCCTTCACGAAGCCGCCGCTGTTGGAAGGGATGACCTGATTGGAAAAATCCATGCGGAAGGCGGTCATTTCATAGCGCATCCGGCCGCTTCTGCCGCGCAGGCCGATTTCGTAATTCATGGAGCGCTCCGCCTCCAGTTTCTGATCGGTACCGCCGCTGATGGCGTCGGCATTCTGCGCCGGGGCAAAGGCCTTGTAGACGCCACCGTAGATCTGTGCCGCCGGCGTGGCCTGCCAGGTGGCGCCGATGCCGGGCATCACTTCGGTGTTATCGGTTTTGCCGTCGTTGGCGTCGTTGCGCAGATCGTCGGTCTTTTGCGTGTAGCTTTCCACGCGCACACCGGGGGTGACCGCCAGCGTGTCGCTGACGATGAAGCGGTTCTGCGCGAACAGCGCGATGCTGGAGGCCGACTCGTTGCGCTCCACGGCGATGGTGCCAGAGCGCGGGTACTGCCGCGTGGCGTTGACGGTCACGTTGTGCATGCTTTCCTCGTCGATGCGCAGGCCCAGTTCGGCTTCGTTCTGCATGCCGAAGCTGTCGTGACGCACATGCAGACGGGTGTCGATGCCCTTGCGTTCGAAGGCGCGGTTGTTGCCATTCACGCTGTTGCTGTAGTTCCACTGCGTCAGGCCATCGACGATGATGGTCGGCGTGCCGCCCACGGTCCCGAAGCGCCAGTAGTCACGGTACATCTCACTCCAGTACAGCACCGTACTCAGGCTCACCGCAGGGCTGATCTCCCAGTCATGATTCACATCGACCGACTTGCGGCCGGTGAGAAACCAGTCGTCGGGCGCCGGGTTATAGGTTGCACCCGCCTTGTAGGCATCGAGGAACAGGCCGCGGTAGGAAATGTTGGCCTGGTTGTCGTAATGGGTGAACTTGAGGCCAACCCATTGATTGTCGCCCAGCGCCATGCCGCCCTTGATCATAAGGTCATCCATCACGAAGCCCTTGTCCTGAAAACCGTCGCTGGAAGCCTTGGTATAGACGAAGCCGGCGGAGGCATCGCCGGACGGCGAGCTGCCGCCCGCCTCCAACACACTCTCCTTGTAGCCGAAGGAGCCGACGCGGCCAGCGATGGATACGCCATCTTCCGGCTGCTTGGTCTTGTAGTTGATGACGCCTCCGATGGTGTTGGGGCCATAACGCAGGGAGGCGGCGCCCTTCAGCACTTCGATGCTCTCCATGCGCTGGATGCGCGGGTTGTAATAACGGCCGTTGCCGACGAACAGGCCGGGGGCGACCGGCACACCGTCCTCCAGGATCAGGGATTTGTAGTCACCGGCGCTCAAGCCGCGCATGCCAATGTTGGCGACGATGGCGCTTTCCTCTTCCGGCTTGATCACCACGCCGGGCACGGTCTTCAACGCCTCTTCGGTGGAGCGCGGCTGCTGCAATTCCAGCGCCTCCTTGGTGAGGATGGCCACAGCGCCGGGTTGCCGCGCCACGTCCTGTTCGCTTTCACCGACCACATCGATGCGCGGCAGGCGCACCTCGTCGGCGGTAACGGCAACAGGCGCCAGGGCGGCGGTGATGGCCAGGACCAGCGCACGTGGCGCGATCGAATTGAGGGTTTGATGCATGGGTAGAGCCTCCTCGTCAGCGGGTGTCATGTGGCTGTCACTGGCTGGCTGAAGCGCGGAGGCTTACTGGCTGGCTGATGATGTTCGAAATGCGAAACTACAAACTCGAAACCGTCATTTATCTTTCCGGCTCCATTACGAAGCCGAGCCGGGCGACGCCGGCGTTGCGCCCCGCCGCCAGGACACGGGCGACGTTGTCGTAGGGTGTGGTCTTTTCGGCACGCAGATGCACTTCCGTTTCCGCATCGATGCGCACGAGGTTCGCCAGACGTTCCTGCAATTCACCGTATTCCATCGACACATCGTTCCAGTACAGCCGGCCAGCGGCGTCGATGCTGAGGGTGATGGTGTCGGGTGTGGTTTCGTTGGGCATGCTACTGGCCTGCGGCATGTCCACCTTCACCGCATGAGTGAGCACCGGCGCGGTGATGATGAAGATCACCAGCAGCACCAGCATGATGTCCACCAGCGGAATGACGTTCATCTCCGCCATCGGTTCCTCGCGCCCGCCACCCAGCCCGCCGAAGGCCATCAGGCCACCTCCGCGCGCTGCGCCACCAGGGCGCAGTGGGCCGGTGTTACGCAGGCGCCGGTGGTGAGAAAGGCATGCAAGTCATGGGCAAAGCCGTCCATTTCCTCGGCCAGCACGCGATTGGCGCGGCTGAAGGCGTTGTAGGCCAGCACCGCGGGGATGGCGGCGGCGAGGCCGGCGGCGGTGGCCACCAGCGCCTCGCCCAGCGGCCCCGCCACCATCTCCATGCTGGCGCTGCCGGTGCGGGAGATTTCCACCAGGGCGTGATAGATCCCCCACACGGTGCCGAACAGGCCGACGAAGGGCGCCGTGCTGCCCACCGAGGCCAGCAGGGTCATGCCGGAGGAGGAATGGGCAGCCTCGCGGTTCATGGCATTGCGCAGGGTGCGCACCAAAAACTCGTCGACACCGCAGACATCGCCGATGTGGGCGCGCGAGCGGCAGGTGAAATGCTCCAGGCCGGCGATGCCGTTTCGCGCCAACCGCGCCAGGGGCGACACAGCATCGGCCGAAGCCACACCGGCCGCCGCCCGCATGTCGGCCGCATCCCAGAACGATTGGACGAATCGGTTGTTGGCGCCGCGCACCCGGCGCAGCCAGATGGCCTTCACGAGAATCAGATACCAGGTCAGCGACGACATCAGCAGCAGGGTGAGAAACACCCCAATCAATACCCAGTCGCCCTGTTCGAACACCAAAACCAGATTCATTCTAAAAATCTCAGTCAGTCCGCAAATGGACGCAAATATTCATGTTGTTACAAAGGGATGAACTGCTCACCCGCAGGTGAGGCGGTACATCGGCGGCTCTGATGGGCCACCAAATTTGCGTCCATTCGCGTTTATTGGCGGACTTAGTCATTTTTAGGTTCACTTTTCACCCCAGACTGAACACGATAGGCACGATGACCCAGGCCTCCACCGCGCGGCTGCCACGCCGCGCGGGAACGAAACTCCACCGCTGCACCACATCCAGTGCTGCCCGATCCAGGCGCTCGAAACCGCTGGAGGCATTCAGCTCCACCCGCCGCGGCTTGCCGTGCGGGTCCACCAACACGCGCAGGATGACCTCGCCCTGCTCGCCCAGCCGCTTGGAGATACGCGGATAGGCCGGCGCCGGATTGCGCAAGTAGTCGGCCTGGAAGTTCGGCTCCACCAAGGGCATCTCTTCATCGGCCACTTCACCCACTTCCGCCGTCGCAGTGGCCGGGACCTCCGGTTGCGGCTGAACGACCGCCTGCGCTTCCGGCGGCGCCGTCACCTTTGGCGGAGCCGGCCGCGGCACAGGCCTCGACGGCGGCGGCGGGGCAGGCGGCACCACCTCGACCGGTGGTGCCGGGCGGCTCGGCAGCAGGGATATGGTCACCACCTGGGGCCGGGAAGCCGGCGGTGTCAGACCGGGCGCCGCTACCCACACGGCCAGAACCACCGCCAAGCCGTGCAGGCCGAAGCTCACCGCCGCTGCAGAAAGCTGCAGACCGCGCCAGCGCGATACACCCACCAATGTCACGACGGCATGCCCCTGCGTTCCATGGGACTGGATACTAAATGCGGATGAGAACGATTGTCAATTAGATTATTGGCGGCGCGATATGTGGTGGTGTCGTCAAGGCGGACGCCTTGTGATGGAATAGCGCGATGGAAAACCTCAAAGCAGACCTGGTCCGCCACTACCGCTGGCTGCGCCAGTACGGCATCAACGACTCCCACAGCGGCAACGCCTCGGTACGCGACGGCGACACCGTGTGGGTCACCCCCACCGGCTGCTGCGCCGACCTGCTGGAGCCGGACCACCTGGTACGCTGCCACATCGACGGCAGCTGCGGTACAGGCGCCTCCCTGGACGCGCCGCTGCATATCCAGGTCTACCAGCGCAATCCCACGGCCCGCGCCGTGCTGCACAGCCACGGCGCCCACACGGTGGCGCTGACCATGAACGGGCAGGACTACCTGCCGCCCGACTTCGAGGGCCAGCTCTACTTCCCGCGCGTGCCGGTGCTCACCATCCCCTACAGCCACTACGTCGCCGAGGCGCCGCACAAGGTGGCTGAGGTGCTGGCGGAATATCCGATCACCGTGGTGCGCGGCCACGGCGTCTACGCCTGTGCCCAGACGCTGAACCTGGCCTACAAATGGACCTGCTCGCTGGAACTCTCCGCCAGAACCGCCTTCATCGCGCGCCAGGCGGGGACGCTGAACGTCTAAGTCAACACCTGCCGCAGAGACGCAGAGGCGCAGAGATGTCTTGGTCGTGGGAAATCAACAGACGGGCGGAGACAATTCCGGGCAGGATTTCCGCGTATAAATACTCTGCGTCTCCGCGTCTCTGCGGCAGATGTTCATGAAGGAATAAATAATGACCCAGCACGACATCCCGGCGGTGATGACCTTCGCCGGCAACGACCCCACCGGCGGCGCCGGCATCCAGGCCGACATCGAGGCCATCGCCTCCATGGGCTGCCAGGCGGCGCCGGTAATCACCGCGCTCACCGTGCAGGACACGCGCAACGTGATCCGCTTCGAGCCGGTGTCGTCGCTGCTGGTGATCGAGCAGGCGCGCGCGGTGCTGGAAGACATGCCCATCGCCTGCTTCAAGCTGGGCATGCTGGGCAGCGTGGAAAATATCGAGGCGATCCACACCATTCTGAACGACTACCCGGAGATCCCGGTCGTGCTCGACCCGATCCTGCGCGCCGGCGGCGGCAGCGAACTGGCCGATGCGGAACTCATCGATGCGATGACCGAACTGCTGCTGCCGCAGACCACCGTGCTCACCCCCAACAGCCAGGAGGCGCGCCGCCTCGCCCCCGAGGCCGACACCCTGGATGCCTGCGGCCAGGAACTGTTGGCGGCCGGCTGCGAACTGGTGCTGATCACCGGCACCCACGAAAACACCGCCACCGTGGACAACGTGCTCTACGGCAACATGCGCAAGCTGGAAACCTTCTCCTGGGAACGCCTGCCCTACAGCTACCACGGCTCCGGCTGCACCCTCGCCTCCAGCATCGCCGGCCTGCTCGGCCAGGGCCTGGAGCCCTTCACCGCCATCCACGAGGCGCAGGAATACACCTGGGAGGCGCTGAAAAATGGCTACCGCATCGGCATGGGCCAGCACCTGCCCAACCGGCTGTTCTGGGCGCGGGCAGAAGAGGAATAAAAATGCGGGATGGGCCTAGTCGGAGCCGTCCATGCGCCCGATGGCGCACGAAACAAAAGACGCCGCCTTGGCCTTGAGTGAGGCCACACCCTGCACCGAACCGGTCTCCGGGTAACCGGATTTGGCCAGTGCCGCCACCACCGCCGGGCGCAGCGACTCATCGGCCTCCACCTTCACCAAGCCTTCTTCCACCACCACCTCGGCGCCGCTCACGCCTTCGATCTCGGTGACGCGCTTGCGGATGGTGTTGGCGCAGCCGCCACATTTGATGTTTTCTACCTGTACGGAAAAAGCCATGAAAGTACTCCCGCTACTGCTCGGAACATCGCCCCTCGGCGAGGGGACCAGGAAACGGCTATTCTAACGGTCCCTGGCGCCACGCCAAGTAAGCGTCTTCCTCATCCCAGTAAACCGTTGCGACCAAAACACCATGACCTCCCTGCCCCGCGGCCTCTACGTCCTCACCGACAGCGCCCTGATCCCCGACGAAAAACTCGTCCCGGCCGTGGCCGCCGCCATCGCCGGCGGTGCGGTGATGGTGCAGTACCGCGACAAGAGCGATGACATGGGCAAGCGGAGGTGGGAGGCGCAGGATCTGGTCAATCTGTGCCGGCCGCTGGGCGTGCCGCTGATCATCAACGATGACGTGGCGCTGGCCGCGGCGGTGGGCGCCGCCGGCGTGCATCTGGGCCGCGACGACGGCGACATCGCCGCCGCCCGCGCCACCCTCGGCCCCGGTGCCATCATCGGTGTCTCCTGCTACGACGACCTGGTGCTCGCGGCGGCCGCGGCGGCCGCCGGCGCCGACTACGTGGCCTTCGGCAGCTTCTATCCCTCGCGGGTGAAACCCGATGCAGTACGCGCCACGCCGGCCCTGCTGCAACAGGCCAAACAGCAACTGCACCTCCCCATCACCGCCATCGGCGGCATCACCGCCGCCAACGCCGCGCCCCTCATCGCGGCCGGCGCCGACCTGCTGGCGGTGATCTCCGACGTGTTCGGCCAGCAGGACATCCGCGCCGCGGCGCGGCGTATTGCCGACCTGTTCGCGCCACCCTCGGGTACATAGTAACCGCAGGCCCGATAAGGCGTTGTGACCGTGGGGGATACGCCGCGCACAATAGGCATGACCAATCGCGGCGATTCAAACAAAGAATTGGCTGGATCGGCTCCCGCTCTCTACCTTTGAAGGCACTGGCGGCCAATCACAAAGGAGAGTGCCATGACGACCGAATCCAAGTGCCCGTTCCACCACAGCGCCGGCGCCGGCCCGTCGCTGCGCGACTGGTGGCCGAATCAGCTGAACCTCAAGATCCTGCACCAGCCCTCGCCCCTGTCCGACCCCATGGGCGATGGCTTCAATTACGCCGAGGAATTCAACAAGCTCGATCTCGCTGCGCTGAAGCAGGACCTGCGGGCACTGATGACCGACTCGCAGGACTGGTGGCCGGCGGACTTCGGCCATTACGGCCCGCTGTTCGTGCGCATGGCCTGGCACAGCGCCGGCACCTACCGCATCAGCGACGGCCGCGGCGGCGCGGGCGCCGGCCAGCAGCGCTTCGCCCCCCTCAACAGTTGGCCCGACAACGTCAACCTCGACAAGGCGCGCCGCCTGCTGTGGCCGATCAAGCAGAAGTACGGCAAGCAGATATCCTGGGCCGATCTCCTGATCCTCACCGGCAACGTCGCCCTGGAGTCCATGGGTTTCAAGACCTTCGGTTTCGCCGGCGGGCGCGCCGACGTGTGGGAACCGGACGAGTCGGTCTACTGGGGGCCCGAGGGCAAATGGCTCGATGACCAGCGCTACTCCGGCCAGCGCGACCTGGAAAATCCCCTCGCCGCGGTGCAGATGGGCCTGATCTACGTGAACCCGGAAGGCCCCAACGGCAACCCGGACCCGGTTGCGGCAGCCAAGGACATCCGCGAGACCTTCCGCCGCATGGCCATGAATGACGAGGAGACGGTGGCCCTCATCGCCGGTGGCCACACCTTTGGCAAGACCCACGGCGCCGGCCCGGCGACCGCGGTGGGACCCGAGCCCGAGGCGGCCGACATCGAGCAACAGGGCCTGGGCTGGAAGAGCAGCTACCGCAGCGGCAAGGGCGGCGACACCATCTCCAGCGGCCTGGAAGTCACCTGGACCACCACGCCGACCCAGTGGAGCAACAACTTTTTCTGGAACCTGTTCGGCTACGAATGGGAGCTGACCAAGAGCCCGGCAGGCGCACACCAGTGGGTGGCCAAGGGTGCCGGGGCGACGATCCCCGACGCCCACGACCCGTCGAAGCATCATGTGCCCACCATGCTGACCACCGACCTGTCCCTGCGCTTC
This sequence comes from Sulfurivermis sp., assembly GCF_059410345.1. NCBI lineage: Bacteria > Pseudomonadati > Pseudomonadota > Gammaproteobacteria > Thiohalomonadales > Thiohalomonadaceae > Sulfurivermis > Sulfurivermis sp. The sequence continues at coordinate 144,791 of NZ_JBLJDO010000005.1, forward strand.
GACCCGGTCTATGAAAAGATTTCGCGCCGCTTCATGGAACACCCGGACGAATTCGCCGATGCCTTCGCCCGCGCCTGGTTCAAGCTGACCCACCGCGACATGGGGCCGCGTGCACGCTATCTCGGCCCGGAGGTTCCGGCCGAGGCGCTCATCTGGCAAGACCCGATCCCGCCGGTCGATCACCCGCTCATCGACGCCAAGGATATTGCCGCCCTCAAGGCCAGGGTGCTGGCCTCGGGGCTGTCGGTGGCGCAACTGGTGTCCACTGCCTGGGCCTCCGCCGCCACCTTCCGCGGCTCCGACAAGCGCGGCGGCGCCAACGGCGCGCGCATTCGCCTCGCCCCGCAGAAGGACTGGGCGGTCAACCAGCGGGCGGAGCTGGCACGGGTGTTGAAGACCCTGGAGGGCATTCAGGGTGAGTTCAACGCGGCGGCCAGCGGCGGCAAGCGGGTATCGCTGGCCGACCTGATCGTGCTGGCCGGTGGCGCTGGCATCGAGCAGGCGGCACAGAAGGCGGGTCACGCCGTGACCGTCCCCTTCACGCCGGGGCGCATGGACGCCACGCAGGAACAGACCGACGTGGAGTCCTTCGCCGTACTGGAACCCTACGCCGACGGCTTCCGCAATTACCTCAAGGGCAAGTCCGCCGTCCCGGCCGAACACCTGCTGGTGGACAAGGCGCAACTGCTGACCCTCACCGCGCCGGAGATGACGGTGCTCATCGGCGGCCTGCGCGTGCTGAACACCAACTTCGACCACAGCACCCACGGCGTCTTCACCCGGCGGCCGGAGACACTCAGCAATGACTTCTTCGTCCACCTGCTCGACATGAGCACCGAGTGGCAGGCGGTGTCGGCGGACAAGGACCTGTTCCAGGGGCGCGACCGCAACACCGGCGAGGTGCGCTGGACCGCCACCCGCGTCGATCTGGTGTTCGGCTCCAACTCCCAGTTGCGGGCCCTGGCCGAGGTCTACGGCAGCGCCGATGCACAGCATAAGTTCGTGCAGGACTTCATCGCCGCCTGGACCAAGGTGATGAACCTGGATCGCTTCGACCTGGTCTGACGCCGGGCCTTGCGAATGCTGCCGGGGCGCCTGCCCCGGCAGCCGATTGGCGGTGACAACTTGCCCACCGTCACCTTGCCCCCTACAATCGGCATCCATTACGGCTCCATTTTGGAGGCACACCATGAGTGTCAATCTGTCCATCAAAAACGCCCCGGACGACCTGGTGCAGCAATTGAAGGCCCGCGCCGAGCGCCATCACCGCTCCCTGCAGGGCGAGATGATGGCGATCCTGGAGGCAGCGGTGCGTACGACCGAACCGCTGACGCCAACACAAGTGCTGGCACAGGTCCGTCAGCTCGGTCTGACCTCACCGGCCGAGGCGGTGGCGATGCAGCGCGAGGATCGGAATGACCGTTAAGGTCGTCGACGCCTCGGCAGCTGCGGCCATATTATTCGGCGAGCCGGCGGCGGAGACGGTGGCGCTGCGGCTGGAGTCGGCACGGTTAGTGGCGCCCGCCTTGCTTGGTTTCGAGGTCGCCAACATCTGCTGGAAGAAGGCGCGCCGCCATCCGGAACTACACGAAAAACTACTCACCGCGCACCGCCTGCTGGCGTCACTGGCCATCGACACCGTCGCCGTCGATCACCATGCAGCGCTGCAGCTGGCCCTCGAAACCGGTCTGACCGGGTATGATGCGAGCTATCTGTGGCTGGCCCGCCTGTTGAACGCCGAGCTGGTCACCCTGGATGATCGCCTGGCCGCAGTGGCCGGATAAACTCTGTACGCCCTTGGCGCTCTTTGCGTATTTGCGTTGAACTGTTTTTATCAATAGGAAAGCCATCACCATGCCTCACTCGCACGAACTCTTCGCCGCCGCCCAGAAACACATCCCCGGCGGCGTCAACTCGCCGGTGCGCGCCTTCAAGGGCGTGGGCGGCGAGCCGATCTTCTTCAAACGCGGCAATGGCGCCTACCTGTGGTCGGAGAGCGACAAGCAGTACATCGACTACGTGGCCTCCTGGGGCCCGGCCATCGTCGGCCACGCCCATCCCAAGGTCATCGAGGCGGTACAAAAGGCGGCGCTGAACGGCCTGTCCTTCGGCGCGCCCACCGTGACCGAGACCGTGATGGCCGATCGCCTGTGCGAACTGGTGCCCTCGATGGATATGGTGCGCATGGTATCGAGCGGCACCGAGGCCACCATGTCGGCCATCCGCCTGGCGCGCGGATTCACCAATCGCGACAAGATCGTCAAGTTCGAGGGCTGTTACCACGGCCACTCCGACTCGCTCTTGGTGAAGGCCGGCTCGGGCATGCTCACCCTGGGCGTGCCGAGCAGCCCCGGCGTACCGGCCTCGCTCGCCGAACACACCATCACCCTGCCCTATAACGACGCCGAAGCGGTGAAGGCCGCCTTCAAGACCGACGGCTTCCACATCGCCTGCATCATCGTCGAGCCGGTGGCCGGCAACATGAACTGCATTCCGCCGGTACCGGGCTTCCTGGAAACCCTGCGCGCGGTATGCGACGAGTACGGCGCGGTGCTGATCTTCGACGAGGTGATGACCGGCTTCCGCGTCTCCCTCGGCGGCGCCCAGGGCCACTACAAGATCAAGCCCGACCTCACCACCTTGGGCAAGGTCGTCGGCGGCGGCATGCCGGTGGGCGCCTTCGGCGGCAAGCGCGAGATCATGGAGAAGATCGCCCCGCTCGGCCCGGTGTACCAGGCCGGCACCCTGTCGGGCAATCCGGTGGCCATGGCTGCGGGCCTCGCCAACCTCGACCTCATCACCCAGCCCGGCTTCTACGAAGACCTGACCAAGAAGACCGAATACCTGGTCAATGGCTTCATGGCCGAGGCGAAGAAGGCCGGCATCCCCATGAGCGAGAACCACGTCGGCGGCATGTTCGGCATCTTCTTCACCGAGGAGGAAAAGATCACCAGCTACGGCCAGGCGGTACAGAAGTGCAACGTCGACCGCTTCAAGCTGTTCTTCCACGGCATGCTCACCGAGGGCGTGTATCTGGCGCCGTCGGCCTTCGAGGCCGGCTTCGTCTCGGCGGCGCACACCATGGCCGATCTCGACGCCACCATCGCGGCGGCAGGCAAAGTGCTGCGGACGTTGTAGCAGTCAAATCAATCCACCCATGAACGCAAAGGGACGCGAATAAATGCGCAACATTTGCGTTTATTGGCGTTCATTCGCGGACTGATTCTTTTAATCTCCATGCGTTATCAAATCATCCCCGTCACGCCGTTTCAGCAGAACTGCTCCCTCCTCTGGGATGAGCAGACCCTGCAGGGCGCGCTCATCGACCCGGGCGGCGATGAGGAGAAACTGCTCGCCGCCGTGCAGCAGGCCGGTGTGACCCTCACCAAGCTGCTGCTCACCCACGGCCATCTGGACCACGTCGGCGCGGCGGGCAGGCTGGCCGATCGGCTGGGCATCCCGGTGGAGGGACCGCAGGAAGAAGATGCCTTCTGGCTGGCGAAGCTGCCGGATCAGGCCATGATGTTCGGCTTTCCCGACACCGCCGCCTTTCTGCCCGAGCGCTGGCTCCATGACGGCGATACGGTGCAGGTGGGCGCCCTGACGCTGGATGTCATTCACTGCCCCGGCCACACGCCGGGCCATGTGGTGTTCCACCACGCGCCATCGCAGCTGGCCTTCGTCGGCGACGTGCTGTTCCGCGGCTCCATCGGCCGCACCGACTTTCCGCGCGGCGACCACGACACCCTGATCCGCTCGATCCGCGACAAGCTGTTTCCCCTGGGGGACGCGGTGACCTTCGTGCCCGGCCACGGCCCCCTCTCCACCCTGGGCCGTGAGCGCCTGAGCAATCCCTTCGTGGCCGACTGACAGTGGTCCATACCTGACGTAGAATAGGGCCTTTCTTCAAGGATGCTGCGGCCCCTGCCAGCGACAATGGAATGAACGCCTCCGCCTCGCCCCGCCATACCCCACAACCGGCCACCGTGGAGGCCGCCCTGGTGGACATGTTCCACCGCCGCGCGCCTGCGTCCATCATCGCCCTGAACATCCTGTTTGCCGGCCTGCTGGTCCTGCTGTGGTGGGAATACCTCGAGCCGCTACCGCTGCTACTGTGGTTCGGCGCCATGACCCTGGTGGCGCTGGCCAATATCCTGCGCCACCACCGTTACGAGGCCGCCCTGCGCAAGGGCGTCATGACTCCCGCGCACTGGCGGCACTCCTTCATCCGCGGCACCCTGGCCAACGGCCTGATGTGGGGCGCCGGTGGCATCCTGCTCTACAGCCCGACCTATCCGTTGCACAGCGCCGTGATCCTGTTGCTCATCTGCGGCATCGCCGCCGGCGTCGCCGCCTCGCAGGCCTCGGTGTGGCCGGCGGTGGTACTGTTTGCGATCACGGCAATCCTGCCACCCGCGGCCGCCATACTCGCCATCGGCGAACCCATCCATATGGTCACCGCCGGCCTGCTGACGTTTTATCTGGTGTATATCCTCACCGTCGGCGAGATCAATCACCGCACCCTGCTCGATGCCGTCCGCCTGCGGTTTGAAAACGACCAGCTGCTGCATCACCTGCGGGAACGGGAACAGCACTTCCGCTCCCTGGTGGAAAACGCGCCGGACATGCTGATGGCGGTCAGTGCCGACGGCCGGTTGCTGTTTCACAGCCCGTCCATGGAGCGCATGCTCGGCCATGATGCCGAACAGCTCGTCGGGCGCTCGGTGTTCGATCTGATCCATGCGGACGACCATGCGTTGGTACGCGACAAGATGCGGCAACTGCTGAGCGGCAACAGTGATAGCGGCAGCGCCGAAACCCGCTGGCGTGGCGCCGACGGCCAGTGGCATCTGTTGCAATGCGTGGCACGCCGTATCGGCGACAACGAACCGGCGGCCCTGGTGGTCAACGCCCGCGACATCACCGCCCAGCGCGCCATGGAGGATGAGCTGCGCCAGGCCCGGGACACGGCGGAAAAGGCCAGCCGCATCAAAAGCCAGTTCCTCGCCACCATGAGTCATGAAATCCGCACCCCCATGCATGCCATCCTCGGCATGGCGGAGCTGTTGCAGCAAAGTACGCTGAACGAGGCACAGCAGAGCTATGTGCGCACCTTCCAGACCGCCGGCCGCCACCTGCTCAACCTCATCGACGACATCCTGGATTTTTCACGCATCGAGGCTGGCGGCCTGCAACTGGCTGAGCATACCTTCCACCTGTGCCATCTGCTGGACGAGGTGAATGGACTGCTCGGACCGCAGGCCCAGGCCAAGGGTTTGCAGCTGCGCATCGAGGTCGACCCAGCGCTGGCACCATGGCGCCACGGCGATGCCCAGCGCCTGCGCCAGGTGATCGTCAACCTGGTGGGCAACGCCATCAAATTCACCCCGCAGGGTGCGGTGGCGTTGCGCGTTACCGCAGAGGAAGATTCCGCCGACATGCTGCGCTTTACCGTCACCGATACCGGTATCGGCATCGCAGCGGATCAACTCGCCAGCCTGTTCGCGCCGTTCAGCCAGCTCGACGCCGGGCACACGCGGCAACAGGGTGGCACCGGCCTCGGCCTGTCCATCTGCCGCCGCCTGATCGATGCCATGGGGGGAAGAATCGCTGTGGAGAGCGAGGTCGGCCGAGGCAGCCGCTTCAGCTTCACCGCGCGCCTGCCTCAGGGTGCGACTGCCCGCACTACGGCGATCAGCTCAACGGACAACACCGCCCCGCTGCCGCCGGCACACCTGCTGGTGGCGGACGATTCGGCGATGAATCGCCTGGTGATCAGGGAGTTTCTGAGCCATAGCCCCTGCCGTATCACCTTTGCCGACAACGGCGTGGAGACGGTGGAGCTGTTCATGCGACACCACTTCGACCTGGTGCTGATGGACATCCAGATGCCGCAACTGGACGGCCTGAGCGCCACCCGGCGCATCCGTGCCTACGAGGCAGAGCGTGGCCGCGCCGCCATACCCATCGTGGCCCTCAGCGCCAGCGCCATGGAAGAGGATCGCCGCGCCGCCCTGGCCGCCGGCTGCACCACTTTTACCCCCAAACCACTCGGCAAGGTCCATCTGCTGGAACTGTTGCGGCAGTATCTCGACACGACCCAGGCCCACGGTCCCGGGCACGAACTGGCCTAGGCTGGCGATTACTCTGCTTTGGCGCTGCGGCCGACGATGTCGCCCATCATCAGATCGAAATAACCCTTGGCGCCGCCGGCCATGAAGTAATAGGAGGCCACCTTTTCGGACTCCAGGTAATACTGCAGCCAGCGCACCTGCTGCCCCGCTTCGTCATAGATCAACAGGGTCTTGCCCTCCTGTCGCGCCTGCTCGACATACTTCTTCAGCGCCGCGTTATCCAGCGGCACCGAGCGCTGGCGCATGGGGAACAGGGTGATGGCCTCCTGCTGGAACTTGTCGCGCACATCGAGGATCAGGGCATTGTCGCCGATGCGCTTCTCGAAATCGGCCGGGCTCAGGGTATGGGCATCCAGCTTCGCCTTGCCGATGAGACTGGCCGCATCGACCGGAGAACGCCCCAGCAGCACGGAGTCATCCGGATAGGCCTTGACCCAGTCGAAGATGCCGGCGTCATAGGCAAACACATTGCCGACACCGTTGTTTTGCGCCTCCAGGGCCGCCTGATAGGACTTCATGCAGGTACGGCCGTTGCAATAGAACACGATGGGGTGGGTCGACTCGGCGCGCAGTGCCTTGATGGCCTCGACAAACCCCTTCTCGCCCAGCACCACATTCACTGCATCCTTGATGTGCAGCGTATCGAACTCGTAACGCGAGCGGGTATCGACAATGATCACATTGGGGCGCATGGCCTGCAACTGCGCCAGCTCCACCCATTTGACAGTGGGGTAACGCGAACGGCCCGGCATTTCGTCGCTGGCCCAGGCCGGCGCGGCGGCCAGCAGCAATGCCGTCAGCAACAACCAGGCGTAGCCGTCCCGGTGACAATTGATGATCTTCATGATTTTCCTCCCAGCTCTGCCACCGGATGTTCGGTGGCAACCCCTGCTTTGGTTATTGTTGTCAGGAACAGCCTGGCCTTAGCCTGCCGTTCCGCCGTCCTCTGTTGCTATGGAGTCCGGGGCGGAGGGTTTTATTCCGCCGGCCCCCTGTCCCAACTATGCACGGCGCGACGCACAAATGTTGTGCGGTCGCTCCCATGCGGGCTGACGCATTATGGCCTGCTGGGCAAATTTGTCATTGAACTTTCAAGGTTTCGTAGCACAATAGAAGAACTGAGCTATTTTAAATGACATTCATCACGCAGCATATCAGGTCAGGGAGCGCATCATGGCAGAGAAGAAATCGACCACCACCAGCAAGAAATCCACCACCGGCACGGAAGCAAAGCCCAAGGCCAGCCCCAAAACTGCCGCGAGCAAGGCAACCGCCCCAAAGAAGACCGCGGCCCCCAAGACCAGCGCACCGCGTGCGAAGAAGGCGGCCGCGACCAGCGTCAGTGAGGAGATGCGCCTGCACATGATCCGCGAGGCCGCCTACTATCGTGCCCAGCACCGCGGCTTTGGCGGCGGTGCCGAGATGGAGGACTGGTGTGCCGCCGAGCGCGAGATCGACGTGATGCTGGGGAGGCTGACCAAGTAGGCCTGCCCATCCCCCGAAAGCAAAACGCCGCTGTTACCAGCGGCGTTTTGCTTTCGGCGGCACCCATTATCCGGCAGCGGCGAGGGCCTGGGTGATATCGGCGATAATGTCGTCGATGTGCTCGATGCCGATGGACAGACGCACCATGTCCGCGGTCACCCCGGCAGCCTTCAGCTCGGCGTCGTTGAGCTGGCGGTGGGTGGTGGTGGCTGGATGGCAGGCCAGCGACTTGGCATCGCCGATATTCACCAGACGCACGATGAGCTTGAGCGCGTCGATGAACTTCGCCCCCGCCTCGCGTCCACCCTCGATGCCGAAGGACAGGATGCCGGAGCCGTTGCCGTCGCGCATGTACTTCTGCACCAATGCATAATCAGGCGAATCGGGCAGGCCGGGATAATTGACCCAGCGCACCTGCGGATGCTTCTGCAACATCTGCGCGACCTGGAGGGCGTTGGCGCCGTGACGCTCCATGCGCAGGGCCAGGGTCTCGATGCCTTGCAGGACCAGGAAGGCATTGAACGGCGACAGCGCCGCGCCCATGTTGCGCAGCGGCACCACGCGGGCGCGGCCGATGAAGGCCGCCGGGCCGAAGGCCTCGGTGTACACCACACCGTGATAGGACGGGTCCGGTGTGTTGAGCATGGGGAAGCGCTTCGCATGGGCCTTCCAGTCGAACTTGCCGGAATCGATGATGATGCCGGCGATGGAGTTGCCGTGGCCACCCATGTATTTGGTCAGGGCGTGCACCACGATATCGGCGCCGTGCTCGATGGGGCGGCACAGATAAGGCGAGGGCACGGTGTTGTCCACCACCAGCGGCACCCCCTTGGCGTGCGCCGCGGCAGCAAGGCGGCCGAAGTCCACCACGTTGGCCGACGGATTACCGATGGACTCGCAGAACACCAGCTTGGTCTTGTCGTCGATGAGCGCGGCCAGGGCGTCGATATCATCGTGCGCCGCGAAGCGCACCTGGATGCCCATGCGTGGCAGGGTGTGGGCGAACAGGTTGTAGGTGCCGCCGTACAGGCGTGCGGTGGTGACGATGTTGTCGCCGACCTCGCACAGGGTCTGCACCGTGTAGGTGATCGCCGCCATGCCCGAGGCCACCGCCAGCGCCGCCACGCCGCCCTCCATCTGCGCCACGCGCTGCTCCAGCACGGCATTGGTGGGGTTCATGATGCGGGTGTAGATATTGCCCGGCACCTTCAGGTCGAACAGATCGGCGCCGTGCTGCGTGTCGTCGAAGGCGTAGGAGGTGGTCTGGTAGATGGGCACCGCCACCGCCTTGGTGGTGGGGTCGGGGGCATAGCCGCCATGGATGGCGATGGTTTCCAGTTTCACGACGTGACTCCTCTTTTTTTGTTCCAGACCCGCCGCAGAGACGCGGAGGCGCGGAGAAAGCTTTTCGTATGTTACGGATGTGGCGCGGACTGTCCAATAGCCAAGCCGTTACGCCAACATCATCGCACGCTCAGGAGTACGAATCCTCCTCATGGTCAACTCTGCGGTCTCTGCGCCTCTGCGACGAAATTGGTTTTAGAATCACCCCATGGACTTCGGCCTGCTGGATATCATGCTCGACTGGCTGCGCGCCAACCCGGCCTGGGCCGGCGTGGCGGTGCTGCTCATCGCGTTCGGCGAGTCGCTGGCGCTGGTGGGGCTGTTCCTGCCCGGCGCGGTGTTGATGTTCGGCGTCGGCGCCCTGGTGGGCGCCGGGGTGTTGCCGCTGTGGCCCACCCTGGCCTGGGCGGCGGCGGGAGCCATCGCCGGCGATGGCATCAGCTTCTGGCTGGGACGTCACTTCCACCAGCGCATCCGCGTCATGTGGCCGCTGCGCAGCCATCCGGAACTCATCTCCCGCTCCGTCGACTTCTTCCACCGCCACGGCGGCAAGAGCGTGCTGCTCGGCCGCTTCATCGGGCCGATCCGACCGGTGATCCCGGTGGTGGCGGGCATGCTGGAGATGCCGGTGCGCCGCTTCGTGCTGGTGAATGTGATCTCCGGCCTGTTGTGGGCGCCGGTGTATGTGCTGCCCGGCATGGTGTTCGCCGCCTCGCTGGGCCTCGCCGCCGAGGTGGCCACGCGGCTGGCGCTGTTGCTCGGCACGCTGTTGTTGCTGCTGTTCCTGGTGTTGTGGCTGACACGCCGGCTGTTCGAGTGGTGGCACCGCCAGGCCTATCACCTGTTGCGGCGCGGCCTGTTCTGGGCCGAGCGCCACCCGCGCCTCGGCCATCTACCCGCCGCCCTGCTCGACCCAGCCCATCCCGAGGCACGTGGCCTCAGCCTGCTCGGCCTGCTGTTGCTTCTGGCCGGCGCTACGCTGCTGTGGACGGTGCAGGCACTGGGGGGCGGACCGCTGCCGGATCTGGACGAGGCGCTGCGCCACGCCCTGGAGGCGCTGCGCACACCGTGGGCGGATCGGCTGCTGCTGCCCCTCGCGGCCCTGGGCGCGCCGCTCACCCTGCTGCCGCTGTTCGGCACAGTGCTGCTCTGGCTCCTGCTCCGCCGCCAGTGGCAGGCCGCCAGTCACTGGCTCGCGGCAGCGCTGTTCGCGCTCCTGTTCGCCCTGCTGCAGGGGCTCACCCCTGCGGGGATCGCGCCGGCCAAGGCGGTGGTGGCTGCCGCCGCCCTCTATGGCTTTCTCGCCGTGTTGCTCAGCCGCGGCTGCGGCGAACGCTGGCACTGGCTGACCTATAGCGCCACGTCCCTGCTGCTGGCCCTGATCGGCTTTGCCCACCTGTATCTGGACAGTCAGCCGCTGTCGGCGGTGTTGATCGGCCTGTCGCTCGGACTGCTGTGGGCGACTCTGCTGGGTGTCGCCTGGCTACGCCACCCGGCAGGCCGGCCCGCCGCGCGCCCGCTGCTGGCAGTGGTGCTGCTGACGGTACTCATGGCGGGCGCATGGTATCGGACGCACCAATTTGCGACCGATCTGGCGCACTATGCCGTCCGCGCACCCGACCACCCGATGGACGTTACCCACTGGTGGCAACAGGGCTGGGCGAGCCTGCCTGGCGAGCGCGATGACGTGCGCCACCGCCACAGCCATCCGCTCACGGTGCAATACGCCGGCGAGCTGACGGCACTGCAACTGGTGTTGGAGGCACAGGGCTGGCGGCGCCCCGTCGCCCTCGACGCCCTGAGCTGGCTGCAATGGCTCAACCTCTCTGCCGCGCCGGCGCAATTGCCGGTGTTGCCCCAGGTCCATGCCGGCCACCACCAGCACCTGCTGCTGATCCGCCCTGCGCCGGACGGCCACCGTGTGCAGGCTTTGCGGTTGTGGCCCAGCGGAGTGCGACTGCAACCGGGCGATACCCCTTTGTGGATCGGCAACTGCACCTGGCTGGAGAGCGCGCGCGTACTGGGCAGCTTTGCCGTACCACGCACGGTGGAGGATTTCGCCACACCGCTGCCACCACTGCGGGAGGATCTGCACGCGGCGGGCTGGAGGATAAACGTGGTACGGCGGGAAGATGGCCGCGAGGCGGTGCTGGTGCAGCGGTGAAGCCATGGTCTGGACGCTCACCTGCCTAGACAAAATCCCCGTTTTCCATCACGGCGCGCAAACGCTCCAGCCGCGCCAGTGCATCGTCCAGTTGCAACAGGTATTGCTTCAGCTCCAGCTTGAGCGGCAGCAGTTCGGTGAGGCGGGCACCAAGCCAGGCCGCATCATCATAATGGCGCGGCAGCTTGGCGTAGGGAAAGTCGAGCTGATCCAGGATGCCCTGTAGCAGTTGGGCCAGGTGCCGATAGTCCTCCGGCACAACGCAGGGCGGCTCCGCCGCCAGCAATTCCACCTCGGCGCGGACCAACTGGTTGGGCTGCACCTCGCTGGTGAGGATGCGGAAGCGCTGCTCGCCGCTGACGTTGATGCCGAGCAGGCCATCGTCGCGGCGATCGAACCAGCTGATGCGCGCCAGCGTGCCGACCTCGTAGGTACTCGCCGCGACACCGATCTCCTTGCCCTCACGGATCAGACAGATACCGAAGCCGCTGTCCTGCCGCAGGCAGTCGCTCACCATGTCGAGATAGCGCGGCTCAAAGATACGTAGCGGCAGGACGCCGCCGGGAAACAGGACGGTATGCAGGGGAAACAGCGGTATGTTCAGCCTGCGCATGATGCAAACCTAGTCGCCCCAGCGTGGGGCAAGCCTCTGTTCCAGGCCGAGATGATCAAGGATGCGCGCCACCACAAAGTCCACCAGATCGGACACCTGCTGCGGCTGGTGATAGAAGCCGGGCGCCGCCGGCATCACGGTGACGCCGAGACGGGCCAGGGTGAGCATGTGTTCCAGATGAATCGCCGACAGCGGCATCTCGCGCGGCACGATGATCAACTGGCGCCGCTCCTTCAGCATCACGTCGGCGGCACGCTCCATGAGATTGTTGCTGGCGCCGGTGGCGATGGCCGACAGGGTGCCGGTGGAACAGGGACACACCACCATTGCCCGCGGCGCGCTGGAGCCGCTGGCCACCGGCGCCAGCCACTGGTCCTTGCCAAACACCTGCAACTGGCCCGGTGCGGCCGCGTACATGCCGCTGAAAAAGGCCTGCATCTCCTCCGGCCGCCCCGGCACCTTCAAATCGGTTTCCGTCGCCAACACCACCTGCGCCGGCGCCGACACCATCAGATACACCGGCTGCCCGGCCTCGATCAGACACTGCAACAGACGCAGGCCATAGGGCGCGCCGGAGGCACCGGTCATGGCCAGGGCGATGGCGTCGCGGCTCATCGTGAGCAAACCCCTTTGTCGCAGAGACGCAGAGATACAGAGACAGCCTGTTCGTAAAAATCCGCTGTCTTGCACAGCGGCGAGCCGACCGGGCGGGCGATGGGGTAATGCTCGGACTTCATTAACATTCTCCGCGCCTCCGCGTCTCTGCGGCAGATGTTCAGTGTTTCAGGGCGTCCAGCAGCTTGGCGTGGATACCGCCGAAGCCGCCGTTGCTCATCACCAGCACGTGGTCGCCGGGGCGGGCCGCGGCGCGTACGGCGGCGACGATGGCATCGATATCAGCGTAGACGATGCCCCGCTCTCCGAGAGATGCGGCTGCGGCGCCCAGATCCCAACCCAGGTCGGACGGGTGGTAGAGGAACACCAGATCGGCGGCGGCCAGGGACGGCCCCAGGGTATCGCGGTGCACGCCGAGACGCATGGTGTTGGAACGCGGCTCCAGCACCGCCAGGATGCGGGCGCTGCCGACCCGCTTGCGCAGGCCGGCCAGGGTGGTCTCGATGGCGGTGGGATGGTGGGCGAAGTCGTCGTACACCGCCACATCCCCCGCCACGCCGCGCAGTTCCAGCCGGCGCCGCACGCTCTTGAACTCACCCAGCGCCGCGCAGGCCTGCGCCGCCGGCACACCGGCATGGCGCGCCGCGCCGATGGCGGCGAGGGCATTGCTGACGTTGTGCCCGCCGAGCAGCTCCCACTGTACCGCGCCCTGCTTCACGCCGTTCCAGAAAACCTCAAACCGGCTGCCATCCCCGGCCAGCAGCTGCGCACTCCAGCCGTCGGTAGCGCCAAACCGCTCCACCGGCGTCCAGCAGCCCATCTTCAATACCCGCGCCAGCGCCGCATCCGCTGCCGGCGCCAGGATCAGCCCCTCGCCCGGCACCGTGCGCACCAGATGGTGGAACTGCCGTTCGATGGCGGTGAGGTCAGGGAAGATGTCGGCGTGGTCGTATTCCAGGTTGTTGAGGATCGCCGTACGCGGCCGGTAATGCACAAATTTGGAACGCTTGTCGAAGAAGGCGGTGTCGTACTCGTCCGCCTCCACCACGAAGAACGGCGTGTCGCCGCCACGGGCGGAGAGGCCGAAATTGTGCGGCACGCCGCCGATGAGAAAACCCGGCGCCATGCCGGCATAGTCCAGGATCCAGGCCAGCATGGAGGCGGTGGTGGTCTTGCCGTGGGTGCCGGCGACGGCGAGCACCCACTTGTCGCGCAGCACATGTTCGGCCAGCCACTGCGGCCCGGAGGTGTAGGGGATGTTGCGGTTCAGCACATGCTCCACCGCCGCGTTGCCGCGCGACAGGGCATTGCCGATCACCACCCTGTCGGTGTGCGCCGGGATGCCTTGCGGCGCATAGCCCTCGGTGAGGTCGATGCCGGCAGCGGCAAGCTGCTCGCTCATGGGCGGATACACGCCGGCATCCTGGCCCGATACCGTATGGCCGGCGGCACGCGCCAGCAGCGCAATGCCGCCCATGAAGGTGCCGCAGATGCCGAGGATGTGTATGTGCATGGGATGCCTTTACGTTGGATTCTCTGCCGTCAGACCACCAGGCCCATCACGCTGTAGGCGAGAAAGGTGTAACCGAGGGCAAACAGCAGGGCGACCCCCTGATTGACCTCCAGGGCGTGACGCAGGATATGTACCGTCACCACCACGCTCCACACGATCACCACCAGCGACAGCAGCGAAGGCACGGCGCGCGCGCTGTCGCCCTCCGCCGCATAGAACCAGGCCGTGAGCGGCAGGGCCAGCAGGCCCAGCACGATCTCGCAGCCGGCCAGTGCGGTGGCCGTCTGCTGCAGCCGCTGCGGCTTGCGGTGCACCAACAGCAAGCCCTGCACCACGCCCAGCAGCAGCACGGTGCCAAGCACCGCCGCCAGCAGGGATTGCGCCAGCGGCAGGGTGAACAGGGCAAACACCAGCCCCAGCAGCGCATGCGTCAGCAGCGTGAGCAGGAGTAGAAAGCGTGATGCAGGCAGGTGCTGTGGTCCGGCGCGGAGCCGGCAGATATCCATGAATACCTTGAGCAATTGTTCCATCGTGCAGGGTTCCAGCGCCGTAGCGGCGGCGGCCCATGATACCTTTCGCCTCGCTGCGGCAGCAATGCACCGCCGCTCACCGTATACTTGGCGCACTTTCCGCGAACCACGAGCCGCCCATGTCCGTACCGTATATCGATAATCCCGCCGACCTCGCCGCCTACTGCAACGAACTGCGCCAGCACGACTGGTTTGCCCTCGACACCGAGTTCATGCGCGAGAAGAGCTACTACCCGCAGCTGTGCCTGATCCAGATCGCCACCCCCGACGGCGCCGCCTGCATCGATCCCTTCGGCATCGACGACCTCGGCCCGTTGCTGGAACTGCTGTACGACCCGGCCATCCTCAAGGTGTTTCATGCCGCGCGGCAGGATCTGGAAATCTTCCATGTCATGCGCGGCACGCCGCCGGCGCCGGTGTTCGACACCCAGCTCGCCGCCACCCTGCTCGGTCACGGCGATCAGATCGGCTACGGCGCACTGGTGAAGGAGACCCTGGGCGTGGAGCTGGAAAAAGCCCACAGCCGGGCCGACTGGAGCCTGCGCCCACTCACTCCGGAACAGCTGGAGTATGCCGCCGACGACGTGCGCTACCTGGTGCAGGTGTATCAGAAGCAGCGCGCCGCCCTGGAGCAGAACGGCCGCCTGCCCTGGCTGGCGGAGGACTTCGCCGCCCTGTCCGATCCGCGCACCTACGAAAATCCGCCGCAGGAGGCCTGGCGCCGCATCAAGGGCGTCAATTTCCTCAAGGGCGCGCAGTTGGCTGTGCTACAGCAGGTCGCCGCCTGGCGCGAACAGGTGGCGCAGGACTCCGATCGGCCGCGGCGCTGGGTGTTGAAAGACGAGGTGATGTTCGACATGGCCAAACTGATGCCGGACAGCCTGGACAAGCTCGGCCGCATCCGCGGCCTGGAAAAGGGCACCGTGGAGCGCAACGGCAAACGCCTGCTGGAACTGATCCAGCTAGGCCGCAAGATGCCGAAGGAAGACTGGCCGCAACTGGAGACGACGGTACGCCTCGCGCCGGAACAGGAGGCACTGGTCGACGCCATGATGGCGCTGGTGCGGCTGCGCGCCCAACAGCATCAGGTGAGCGTCCCCACACTGGCGCCGCGGCGCGAGGTGGAGCGTCTGCTGAGTAACGATCCCGAGGCCGCACTGCGCCACGGCTGGCGTGCGCAACTGGTGGGCCACGATCTGGAACGGCTGCTGCGCGGGGAATTGTTCCTGCATGTGCGGCAGAACCGGCTCGAAGTGGTGGAAAATACAAACGCTGCGACCTGTTGAGGAACAGGGCGCCACCCCTTGTCCTGGGAGACTGAAAACTTCAGTTAGACGCCATGCAGGCCACCCTCAACCGCAAACGTTTCCCCTGGCGCAGCAGCAACCGCTTCGAACTGCTGGTCGACGGCGGGCGTTTCTTTCCCACCATGCTCACCGCCATCAAGGCAGCGCAGCAGTATGTGCTGCTGGAGATGTACCTGTTCGAGTCGGGCACCATCGCCAGCGAATTCATTGATGCACTGGCGACCGCCGCCGCGCGCGGCGTGCGCGTCTACGTGTTGCTAGATGACTTCGGCGCCCGCGAGTTGAACCAAGGCGATCGCCAGCACCTGATCAATGCCGGCGTACATCTCGCCTTCTACAATCCGCTGCGCTACGGCAAACTACGCCGCAATCTGTGGCGTGACCATCGCAAGCTGCTGCTGGTGGACGGCACCGTGGCATTTACCGGCGGCGCCGGTATCACCGATGAATTCGCCCCGGTTGTACCCATGCACTGGCATGACGTGATGCTCGCCATACGCGGCCCCTGCGTGGCCGACTGGCACGCCGCCTTCGCCCAGGTGTGGCATCTGGTCCACAACAACCGCAGCGATATGCCAGACCTGCCCTTGGCGCCGGACAACGACGGCACCGCCCCTGGCCACAGCGCCGGCCGCGTCACCCTCAACGAGCCGCTGCGCATGGAGATCAAACGCTCGCTGCTCAAGCGCCTGCGCGGCGCCGAACGCCGCATCTGGATCGCCAGCGCCTATTTCATTCCATCGTGGAAGATCCGCCGCGCCCTGTATCAGGCGGCGCGCCAGGGCTGCGACGTGCGCCTGCTGCTGCCCGGCCCGCACACCGATCACCCCGGCGTGCGCCATGCCGGCCGGCGCTACTACAGCAAGCTGCTCGCCGCCGGCGTGCGTATCTTCGAATATCAGCCGCGTTTTCTGCATGCCAAGATTCTGCTGTGCGACACCTGGGTGTCCATCGGCTCCAGCAACATCGACCGCTGGAATTTCAGCTGGAATCTCGAGGCCAATCAGGAGGTGGAAGATCACGGCCTGGCCGAGCAGGTAGCCGCGCTGCTCGAAGCCGACTTCACCCACAGCCGGGAGTTTCTCGCCAGCGAGTGGCGCCAGCGCTCCTGGCACCGGCGCGTGCAGGAGCGCTTCTGGGGATGGGTGGAGTTGTGGCTGGAGCGGCTCAGCCAGGGCCACCGACGCGGCCCGAAGCCATGAACTCAGGCCGTGACGTTGAGGTGAGTACCGAGATTGGCGGGTAATGCCGGCGCCGGCTGCGGCAGGGCCTGCAACAGCGCCACGGCGCCGGCCACCTGCACATCGAGGGCCTTGCGCAACACGCTGACAGCGACGGCATCACCCACCTGCTGGGCCCGCATCGCACTGGCGACGGCACTCAGGGCAGCTACATCCATACTTGCACTCTCCGGCGGACGGTTAATGGAACAGCGTCCGGCGGCGGGAAAACTTTAGCCCCGCCCCTTGGCCGGGTCCGGCGGGCGTGGCACCATGCGCAGCATGAAAATCTGTCTTGTTTCCGATAGCCACGACAACCGCTCCCTGCTAACTGCCGCCGTGGCCGAGGCCAAGGAGTTGGGCGCCCAGGTGGTCTGGCACTGCGGCGACGTGGTGGCGCCCACGGCGCTGCGGCCGTTGCAGCAGTTCGGCCTGCCGGTGCACGTCATCCACGGCAACAACATGGGCGACACCTACGCCATGTTCATGCTGGCGCAGGAACCGGGCAGCGTGGTCTTCTATCACGGCCAGGACGCCGGCCTCGAGCAGGGCGGCAAGCGCATCTTCCTGGTGCACTATCCGCACTACGCCCATGCCCTGGCCCTCACCGGCGATTACGATATCGTCTGCTGCGGCCATGACCACCGCCCCGTCATCAAGACCATCGACAACGTCAAGGGCGGCAGCACCCTGCTGCTCAATCCCGGCACCGTGGCCGGCGTCGGCCCGCGTGCCAGCTACATCTTCGGCGATCTGGAAACCATGGCGTTCGAAATCCGCGACGTGCCCGGGGGTAAGAAATAACAACCCGCCGCAGAGACGCAGAGGCGCGGAGAGTTACGAGGTTTTCATGCACGGGAGGGGCTGAAATCACAGCCAGACATTGAGCGCTGGAAACAAGACAAGAGACGTCATCAGATGGCCAAATCGACTATGCCGCTACACCTTGTATCTTGTCCCTAGTGCCTGTCTTCTACAACGAGGGCCGACCCTCTTCGGCGTACTGCTTTTCATGCTGTTCCTGATGTTCGATGCAGCGCCGCGCCGCCGGGTAGGCCTGTAGGCGGGCATAGGGGATGTCGATACCGCAGTCCTCGCACAGACCGTAGCCGCCGGCACTGATGCGTTCCAGCGCCGCCTCCGCCTCGCGCAGCTCGATGATCAGGCGCCCCATCACCGCGACATTGACGTCGGTGAGCAGATCGGCCACCGACTCTTCGCCGGCATCATGCACCTGACCGGCCAGATCACCGTACTGCTCCCGATCCGTTACCAGCAGATGATCGCGGATCTCGCCGCGCAGGCGCGTGCGCTCAGCGTTCAGCAGATGCTTGAGGGTGTTCAGTTGATCGTCGCTCAAACGCGTCATGGTATTTCCTTGTAGGTCGAACCTGCAGGGCGGTCTTCGGTCCGCCAACAACATTCCGACTCAATATCCGGCGGTGTTCTTGTCCACCCAGCGGTGATCGCCCGTGGGCAGCCGTTCCTTCTTCCAGAATGGGGCGTTGGACTTGAGGTCTTCCATGATGTGGCGGCAGGCCTCAAAGGCATCCTTGCGGTGGGCCGACCACACCGCCACCAGCACGATGGGATCGGCCGGATGCAGTTCACCGACGCGATGAACGATCAGGGTATCGAGCAGTTCCCAGCGCTCGCTGGCGGCGCGGCAAATCTTTTCCAGATGCTTCTCGGTCATCCCCGGGTAGTGCTCCAGGGTCATGGCATGGACCGCATCGCCTTCATTGATGTCGCGCATGGTGCCGACGAAAACGGCGGCCGCCCCGGCCGCACCGTGCAGCGCAGTCTGCGAGAGTTCGTATTCCGCCACCTCGCGCCAGGGTTCGAGCGGTGCGGCGCGTACCTCGATCTTCACTTCAGCCTCCGGTCACCGGCGGAAAGAAGGCCACCTCGTCACCGTCCTGTACGGTGGCATTCTGATCGGAGTATTCCATGTTGATGGCCACCAGCACATTGCCCGGCATGGCCTTGCCGCCGGAGGCCTGCAGCCAGACATCGGCCGCCGTCGCCACCTCGCCGATCTCCACGGTGGCGCCGTCGCACCCCAACTGTTCTTTCAGGCTGGCAAAGAATTTCACTGCGACAGTCATGTTCTTTGTCCCCGTTCATTTGCGCCGCTATCCATCGAGAGCCTATCATGGTTGCCCTCGACGAACCAATTGCCCGCACGAGACACCGCCCATGAGCGAATTGACCCATTTCAACACTGCCGGCGCGGCCCACATGGTGGACGTCGGCGCCAAGGCCGTCACCGCCCGCAGCGCCGTCGCCGCCGGACGCATCACCATGCTGCCGGCCACCCTGGCACGGGTGGCGCAGGGCAACGCCAAGAAAGGCGATGTGCTCGGGGTGGCGCGCATCGCCGGCATCATGGGCGCCAAGAAGACCGCCGAACTGATCCCGCTGTGCCACCCCATCGCCCTCACCCACGTCGACATCGAATTCGAACTGGATGAAGCCAACAATGCCGTGCACTGCCGCGCCACCTGCGAGACCGCCGGTCAGACCGGGGTCGAAATGGAGGCGCTCACCGCGGTGCAGGTCGCCCTGCTCACTGTCTACGACATGTGCAAGGCGGTGGACCGCGGCATGACCATCGACCAGGTGCGCCTACTGGAAAAGAAGGGCGGCAAGTCCGGTCACTGGCGCCGCGAAGAAACCTCTAGCTGAGCAATCCCCCATGAACGATCAAGAATTCGGCCCCACCTTCTGGCTCGGCAACGCCGTCCTCGCCCTCGCCCTCTTCATGCTGCTGTTCATGGGCACGATGTGGGAAACCTTTGGCCCCCTCGCCTTTGTGCTATGGACGGCGGTGGCGGGGCTGGGCATCTACCTGGTGATGCTCAAGCCCAAACCCTAGCCAGCGGGCTACCCCTGTACTAAACCCTTCCGTATCCGGCCCGCTGCGGGCCGCGCACCACGGGAGGTGTGTCATGAAAATCCTTATCGTCTACTACTCCATGTACGGCCATATCCAGCGCCTGGCCGAGGCGGTAGCGGAAGGCGTGCGCGAGGTGGCCGGTGCCGAGGCCGTGTTGCGCCGCGTACCGGAGACCCTGCCGGCGGAGGTACTGGCGAAGATGGGCGCCACCGCGGCGCAACAGGCGCAGGCAAACATCCCGCTCTGCACGGTGGAGGAACTGGGCCAGGCGGACGCCGTCATCTTCGGCACACCGACGCGCTTCGGCAACATGTGCGGCCAGATGCGGCAGTTTCTCGATGCCACCGGACAACTGTGGGTCAGCGGCGCACTCATCGGCAAGGCCGGCAGCGTATTCACCAGCAGCGCCACCCAGCACGGCGGGCAGGAATCCACCCTCCTCAGCTTTCACACCACCCTGCTGCATCACGGCATGGTGATCGTCGGCCTGCCCTACAGTTTTCAGGGGCAAATGGGCATAACTGAAATCACCGGCTGTTCGCCCTACGGCGCCTCCACCATCGCCGGCGGTCAGGGTGAACGCATGCCGAGCGCCAACGAGCTGGCTGGCGCCCGTTTCCAGGGCCGCCACGTCGCCACCATTGCCGCCAAACTCTGCGCCTGATGCACCAGGCCGGGGCGCGCTGCGGGGTCGGCGCCCCGTTATCGTCCATGCCGGCACGCGTCCGTACGCAATACTGCGTGCGCGCATGCTGGCCCGGCTTTTGCTCTGTCCATTGCATCGCCCCTGATGGAGATTGCACGATGCATACGACCACCAATGAACTATCCCGCGAGCGCATCCGCCTGATGCTGATGATGCGGCGCATGGTGCGTGAGGAATTCGGCGTCACGGTGCTGTTGAGTGAAACGGAGGCCACGGAAGAGCTGCTGGCCTTCGCCGCACGCGCCCGCAACACCCTGCTGCGGCAGATGGGACGAGAACTGGAGGTGCTGACCACGGCGGAACCGGACAGCACGGCAGAGCAAGCGGCGCCGCTGCGCTACCGCGGAGCGCCGGTGCAGGCAACCGCGCCAGCCACGGAATCAAAACCGGCCGACGTGCGCCGCATCTATCGCGGGCAGGTGATCGGCTAGGGAAGCTCTGAATATGGGAGGGTCTGAATAAGTCCATCCTGGACTTCTCAGCCCACGCGAATCGAAAAGTGTGATTTTCGATTCGCTTCATGTTCCAACGAGTTATGGTCGTTGGAACATGGCGGCACATCCCTGTGCCGCAGAAGCTCTGAACTTATTCAGAACTTCCTAAGCTCAGAGCCACCCTGGGACCGCGCCACGCCTACTCGGCCTTTGGCATAACAGCTACACTGGCCGCATGCACGCTCACACCCACCATCAACCGCCGCGCCGCCATGTCCTGATCATCGCCCTGTTGCTGACCCTGGGCTATGCGGGGGTGGAGGCCGTGGTCGGCCTGTGGTCCGGCTCGCTGGCGCTGCTGGGTGATGCCGGCCACATGCTCACCGACGCCACGGCGCTGGGCATCGCCGCCCTCGCCGCGCGGCTGGCACTACAACCGCCCTCACCGCGTCATTCCTATGGCCTGGGGCGCATCGAGGTGGTAGCGGCGTTGCTCAATGCGCTGTTCATGCTGGGCGTGATCGCGCTCATCGCCTGGGAGGCGGTGGCACGGTTGCAGACGCCGGCGCCGGTACAGGGCCTGGCGGTGATGATCACCGCGGCCATCGGCCTGCTCATCAATGGTGTGGTGGCTTGGTTGCTGCTGCATGGAGACGGCAGCCTCAACGTGCGCGCCGCCCTGCTGCACGTGATGGGCGACCTGCTCGGTTCGGTGGCGGCGCTGGCCGCGGGCGCCGTGATCTGGCTCACCGGCTGGACGCCCATCGACCCGCTGCTGGCCCTGCTGATCTGCGGCCTGATCCTCTATTCCACGCTGAACATCCTGCGCGAGGCCCTGCATGTGATGATGGAGGGCGTGCCGTTGCACCTGGACCTGCGCGAGGTGGGCCAGGCCATGGCCGCTGTCGCACCGATCAAGGCCGTCCACGACCTGCACATCTGGACCCTGGGCTCGGGCCGCATCGCCCTCTCCGCCCACATCGTGCTCGACCGGCTGGATCACTGGGAACAGGTGCTGACGCGGCTGGAACAGCTGCTGCACGCGCGCTACGACATCGACCATGTCACGCTGCAACCGGAGACCGCTACGTTTCCGCTGCGGCCGATGCCCTATGACAAACGGGACTAGGGAAAGTCTGAATAAGTCCATCCTGGACTTCTCAGCCCACGCGAATCGAAAAGAGTGATGTTCGATTGGCTTCATGTTCCAACGACTTATCGTCGCTGGAACATGGTGGCACATCCCTGTGCCGCGGAAGCGCTGAACTTATTCAGAGCTTCCCTAGCCCTCACTCAATCCGGCACGCCTCGTCGAAGGCCAGACGCGGGCCGCGCGGATACAGCTTCTCGCGCACGCCGTAGCCCAGGGCGCAGATGAACAGTGACTTCACCTTGCCGTCGGGGAAGAACGCTGCATCCAGCTTGGCATTGTCGAAACCGGACATGGGGCCGCAATCAAGGCCAAGGCTGCGCGCGGCGAGAATGAAATAGCCACCCTGCAACGCCGTATTGAGCGTGGCGCTGGCGGCGATCTTCTCCGGCTTGCCGGCATACCAGGAACGGGCGTCGGTGTGCGGGAACAGACGCGGCAACTTGTCGTAGAACTCCAGGTCCATGCCGATGATCGCCACCACCGGCGCCGACATGGACTTGTCCACGTTGCCCTCCGCCAGGCAGGGCTTGAGGCGCGCCTTGGCCGCGGCGCTGTGTACGAACACGATGCGCGCCGGGCAGCTGTTGGCGGCGGTCGGTCCCCACTTCATCAGGTCATAGAGTTGCTGCAACTGCTCCGGGCTGACCGGACGGTCCTGCCAATGGCTGAAGCTGCGCGCCGCGCGGAACAGGGTGTCCAGGGCGGTATCGTTCAAGGGCTCGTTCATTATCGTTTCCTATATGGTTAACCAGTATTGCCCGTGTGCCGGCGCCTGCTCGACACGAACGGCGCGGCATGCGCATACTCGCACGCATGCCACACATTACACCTCCCCGCGACGAAACCGAACTGCTGGCCCGGGTGCGCCGCCTCGCCGGCCGTACGCTGGGCGAGCTGGCCGGCGAACTCGGCGTGGCCGTACCGACGGATCTGCGCCGCCACAAGGGCTGGGTGGGTCAGCTCATCGAGCAGGCCCTCGGCGCCTCCGCCGGTTCGCTGGCTGCCCCTGACTTTGAGGCCATCGGCGTGGAACTCAAGACCCTGCCGGTGGATGGGCGCGGCCTGCCGCGGGAATCCACCTACGTCTGCACCGTGCCGCTGGAGGCGGCGGGCGAGGACTGGGAGCATAGCTGGCTGCGGCGCAAGCTGGCGCGCGTGCTGTGGCTGCCGGTGCAGGCGGAAAAGGACGTAGGGCTGCCGCAGCGACGCATCGGCAGCGCCCTGTTGTGGAGTCCGGCGCCGGAAGAAGAGGCGCTCCTGCGCCGCGACTGGGAGGAATTGACCGAGCGCATCCTGCAGGGGGAACTGGAACAGATCAGCGCGCGCCACGGCGAGGTGCTGCAGATCCGCCCCAAGGCCGCCGACAGCCGCGTCCTGCGCCACGCCGTCGGCGCCGATGGCGAGCGCGTACTGACCAACCCACGCGGCTACTACCTGCGCGCGACCTTCACCGCCGCCATCCTGCGGCGCCACTTCGTGCTGCCGGGATAGGTGCTCAGCCGGTACCGAGGCGCTGGCCGTAGCGGGTATACAGGAGGGAATCGAGGTAACGATTATAGAAAGTACGGCCGTCGCCCTCGAAGTCGACGAATTCGACGCCGATACGGAAGCAGCGCTCGCTGCCATCATAGACCGCCCGCACCACCCGGACACGGGAGTAGACCCGCACATATTCATCCGTCCCGCTGTCGATGACGCTGAAGAATACGCGCAGGACATCGCCCATATCGGCGTTGTACTCGCTGAGCAGCTGCATACCGCCCAGGGAGATGTCATAGGTCCAGACGTAATGTGTCTCGCCGCTGGACAGCAGGACGCCCACCTTGAGGCGAATCTTTACACGGGGACTGGCGCGTCGTTCCTGCATGGCTCCAACAATTCATAGATTGCGGCCGACGGGCCGCGGTGACATCGAAGGCGGGCACTATCTCACAGCGGCGCAACGCGCTGCAAAAATTCCTTCACCAGCTCCCAGGACCGGTTGGCGTAGGTCTCGCTGTAACGCTCACTGCCGGGATTGACGAAGCCGTGGCCGGCGTCGAAGGTATGGGTCTCCACCGTCTTGCCGGCGGCGGCCATGGCCTTGTTGAAGCTCTCCATCTTGTCCGGCCAGGTACGCTCCTGCTGGGCATAGATAGCCAGCACCGGCCCGCTCAGTTCGCGCAGGGCCGCCACGTCGGTGACCATGCGGCAATAGAACAGAACGGCGGACTTGACTGTCTCCGGATCGAGCAGCGCCGCCAGCATGGCCTGCCGGCCGCCCAGCGACCAGCCCAGGGTGGTGACGGTGCGGCCGCCCTGCTTGAGGTATTCCAGCGCCGCCAGCAGTTTGTTGTCCGCCAGGTCCTGGTCCAGGTTGCGCATCAGCTCACCGGCCTGCTCCGCATTGCTGGCCTTCTCGCCGTCATACAGGTCGACGACCATCGCCTTGTAGCCCAACGCGGCAATCTTGTCCGCCCACTGCTGGTTGTACTTGAGCACACCCCACCAGTCATGAATGATCAGCACGGCATGGCATGCCGTATCGGGACCGGTGACATAGGCCTCGACCTCATTGCCGTCGTGAGTTTTAAGCACCATCATTGCCATAGCAGACACCACAAGAGTCGGTACGCCCATCCCTGTCGCATGGATACGCCGCATGGTCGTCCCGTACCGTCGGCGGCGCCTATTGTAGCGGTGCCGTCGTATGAGTCCATCCTGAAATTTTTCTGGCCCGACCGCTCTTAACGCATTGGCGCGACGATGGCAAGAGCCTGGCAAGGCGCGGGAACTACTCCTCGTGCTCCACACTGCGGACAAGGATATTGCCCGATTTGTCATCGCGGTCGACCCGCAGCAGCTGGCGCGCCGCCATCTCTGCCAGCAACTTACCGAAAGAGCGAAAACCATAATAAGACTCGTTGAAGCCGGGCTTGCGCCGCTTCAGCGCCTGTTTGACCATTGAACCCCAAATGGTCTCCTCCTCCCCCCGTTCGGCATACAGGGCCTCCACCGTTTCCGTCACCAGGTCGAAGGCCTCCTGTGTCTTGTCCTCCTCCTCGCGCGGCGCCTCCTTGCTCTCTGCCGTCTTCTTGGCGGCCTTCTTGCGACTGCGGGTCTTTTTCTTTTCCTGTTCGCGCACCAGGTCATCGTAGAAGATGAATTCATCGCAGTTGGCGATGAGCAGATCGGAAGTGGACTTCTTCACGCCGACGCCGATCACCACCTTGTTATTCTCCCGCAGCTTGGATACCAGCGGCGAAAAATCCGAGTCGCCGGAGATGATGACGAAGGTATCGACGTGGGACTTGGTGTAACACAGGTCGAGGGCATCCACGACCATGCGGATATCGGCCGAGTTCTTGCCCGACTGGCGCACATGAGGGATCTCAATCAGTTCGAAAGAAGCCTCGTGCATGGGGGCCTTGAATTCCTTGTAACGATCCCAGTCGCAATAGGCCTTTTTCACTACGATGCTGCCCTTGAGCAGCAACTTTTCCAACACGCGGGCAATATCGAACTTGTCGTATTTTGCATCGCGCACGCCGAGGGCGACATTCTCAAAATCACAAAACAGGGCCATGCTCTGGGTGGTGCCGATGGTGGCCATCCTGTTCTCCTCAGTCCTGGTAGTGCAGCGCCAGCCATACCGTGGGCTGCTGTGTGGTGGTCCATTCGACCCGGTGACGGGTGCCGGCCGGGATATTGAGATAGTCGCCCGGACGCAACACCACCGTTTCATTTTCCCCGTCGAATGACAGCCCGGCACTGCCGCTCAACAGCAGCACCCACTCATGCTCGGGCTGCTCAAACCAAAAACCGGGCGGCGAGGCCTGGCCGTTGGAGACGATGCGCTCCAACCGGGAAGACGGCGCCTGAACCAGTGTCTCAAACACCTCGTCCGGCAAGGCCGCAGGGATATTGCCCAACAGATTGCGAATCTTCATGGCAGCTCCGGAATTGCGTTCAGTGTACCGCCCGCGGTGCGGCTATACCGCATCGAGATGGAAGAAACGCCGTATTTTGCGCAGTACCTCAGACTCATGCTGCGCGTTCTGCGCCGTATGTGCCTGCGCATCCAGCGCCTGCCGTGCGCTGTCCAGACCGCCGCGGCGCCCGGCCATGACGTGAGAAATCTCCTCGGCCAATGCTGGACGTGACTGAATGATGCTTTCAAACGAAGCCTTGTCCAGCCGGTAACACTCGACGTCGCTGCGGGCGACCACCGTGGCGCTGCGCGGCTCGCCGGTCATCAGTCCCATCTCGCCGAAAAACCCCGGCCCCTGCGCCGCGTCGATGACACCCAACGGGCGGCGACCGCCGGCCGACTCCAGCACCACCTCCGCCTCACCCTCGGTGACGATATACAACCAGTGCGCCACCGCGCCCTGCTGCGTCATCACATCACCGCGCACAAAGGGGGTGTACTTGAGCCGCTCCGCCACCAGGCGCAGTTCGTCCTCGGTGAGGGTGCGGAACAGCTCGACCTGGTGCAGGAAAGCGAGGCGCCGCTGTATCTCCTGCGCATGGCGCTGCTCATCGTGCTTGACGCCCTCCTTCTCGATATGGACGTACTGCTCCGGTATACAGGGCACAATCCCCGCCCGTTGCAATGCCGCGTAGATGTGCTGGCGCACGACCGAATCGGTCGGGTCGTCCACCGCCAGATCGGTCAGCCAGTAGCGCACCGCATAGCGCGCCGAACTGTCGCCGAAATCCATCATCACGCAGTTGGGCGCTGGCTTGCGCGCCACATGGGGAATATCCGTCTTGTTCAGAGCCCGCTCCACGACGTCGATCACCCGCGCCGGCGGTACGCCGAAGGAAATATTGAACCAGACCCAGCGCCGCCACTGTTCCGGCTGCCCCTGGCGGCGCCCCAGCACCACGAACTTTCCCTTCATCAACTGGCTGTTCGGTATCACCACCGTTTCCCAATTGCGCGTCTCCACCGAGGTGGAGCGCCAGCGGATGTCCACCACGCGCCCGGTGACATCATCGACCTTGATCCAGTCGCCCACCTGCAGCGAATCATCCAGTTGCAGAGCGATGCCGCCAAGGATATTGCCCAGGGTGTCCTGCATGGAAAACGCGAGCACCGCCGTAATCACTGCGGAGGTGGCGACGATGCTGGACAGGTCCAGCCCGGCATAGCGCAGGCGCACCATGGCCCATACCAGATAGGCGGCGATCACCGCCATATCTTCCAGAATGCGCGGCGGCACCAGCCGCAACACCGGCAACAGCCAGCGGAACAACAGTAGGCCGGCCAGGCGAATCACCGCCATGCCTTCGATCAACAGGAACAGTTCACGCAGGGTCGAGGCCGCCGCCGTGTAGCCGCCGGCATACAGCAGGGCGCTCAACAGCAGGCCGGCCAGGCTGACGGCGAACAGCAACAGGGTATTGAACAGGGGACGCCGTGCCTCGGGTACGGCACGCAGCAACACCAGCGCCATCAGCGCCACCATCGGCAACAACCAGCCGAGGCCCTGATGCCCGGCATAGTGCGCGGCTACGCCCCAGTCCCATTCCACAACCGACATGTTCTCTCCCCCAGACCTGGTTCGACTCTGTTATATCCTAGTCGCCGGCTGCTAGGATAGGCACATTCCCGACGGAGCACGACAGCAATGAGCGAACTACAGACGGCACCAGCCTGGCTGCCCGGACCCCACCCCGGCATGCTGGAGGCGAGCATCGTGAACGGTGTGGAGTGGTTGCGCCTCATCGTCGAAACCACGGGCGCCCTGGTCATTGCCCTCGGCATAGCCTTCGCCATCCATGGCTTCGTCAAGGCGCTGCTGTCCAAGCGCCCATCCGACTTCACCGCCGTGCGGCTGACCTTCGCGCGCTATCTCAGCCTGGCTCTGGAGTTTCAGCTCGGCGCCGACATCCTGTCGACCGCCATCGCCCCCAGTTGGGATCAGATCGGCAAACTGGGCGCCATCGCCGTGATCCGTACCGCACTCAATTTTTTCCTGCAACATGAAATGCGTGAGGCGCAGCACGACCTGCGCGAACCGCGCCAGACCTGACCACCAGCAACCACCGGAGTCCCCATGCCTCGCGTCAAAATTTACAGCACCGGCACCTGCCCCATATGCGACAAGACCAAGACCCTGCTCAACAAGTGGGGCATCGACTATGAAGAGGCACGCATCGATCTGGACCGCAGCCTGTTGCAGGAATTCTCCCGCGTCACCAACGGCGCGCGCACCGTGCCGCAGATCACCATCGACGAGCGCTGGATCGGCGGCTTCAATGAATTGACCGAGATGCACATGGAAGGCGAACTGGACGAACTGATGGCGGAGTAGCTGTCCGCCGCCTGTTCGCTCCGCCGTTCAGCCCCGTGCGCGCAGGCGCCGCAGCAGATGGCCGCCCCACTGGTAGATAAGGAGGCCGATGAGGATGCAGGCGGTTCCCTGCCACACGCGCAGCTCCACGGTCTCGTCATTCACCCAGTTGCCGAGCAGCAGCGCCAGCACCGGCGTCATCAGGGTAATCACCGAAATGGCGCCGGCCGACAGCCGCTTCAGCACGAAGAAATACAGGTTGAAACCGACCACGGTTCCCATCACACCGAGATAGATGATGGCCCACAGGCTGCGCTGGTCCAGCGCCACCGGCCACGCCCCATCGGAGATGCCCCAGGTCAGCAGGTAGGCGGTGAGCGCCAGCAGCAACGCGCCGCCGTTGAGGGCCATCGGATGCACCGAAGCTCCGGTACGCTTCACCCACACCGCACTGGCCGCCTGCAACAGCACACCCGCCAGCACGGCAACGATACCCTGCCAGGCGATATGTTCCAGCGCCCGCCCGGCCAGGAAGATCAGCGCCAGGCCCGCGATGCCGAGCAACACACCGACGATGCGCAGCGACGACAGACTGCGTTCGTTCAACCACCACGCCGCCATCACGCCGGTGAACAACGGCGTCAAACCGTACAACACCGAGATCAGGCCGGAGGGAATGTACTGCGCACCCCAATAGGTGCACAGCATGGCGGCGTAGATGCCCAGGGCCGCGGCGACATAGGCACGGCGCGCCTCGCGATGCCAGGGCAGGCCGATGCGCAGCAGCCACAGCAGCAACAGGCTCAACACGGTGCCCAGCGCCATGCGCGCCGTGGCGGCAAACAGAAAGCCCGCGCCCTCGCTACTCCATTTGATGGCGAGCGGCGTGGTGGACCAGATCAGGATGATGCCTACATAGGCGGCAGGTACCGACATTTTTCCTTCCCGAAAATGCAAAGGCCGCAGACTCTACGTCTGCGGCCTTTGCTGAAACGATGCCTGAACTGAGGCTTAAACCGGTTTCATTCCTGCGGCACGCAGACGCAACGCATCGCGCCCTACGGCGCGGCGTACCTTGAGCATCGGTCGTGCATTCAGGTGTGCCATGGGGACTAAGCTACGCTGCCGGCGCCGCAGGCGTCAAGGTGTGGCACGCAAATGCCCGGCCTGCTCCAACCAGCCGGTGAGCGTCGCCGCATGGAAGCCGTTCATGCGCTGCTCGCCCACCAGGATGATGGGAACGCCGGTGCCGCGCAGACGGCGATAGTCTTCGCGGCCCTTGCGCGTGGTTTCGATGTCGTACTCGCTGAAGGCGACGCCGCGCGACTGCAAAAAACTCTTGGCCTGGCGGCACACGCCGCACCAGGTCGCGCTGTACATCACCACCGGCTCGCGCTTGCCGAACATGTCCTCCGGCACCGGTGTCGACCCCATCTGGTTGTAGCGCAGTTCGACACCCGCCGCCTTGCGCTCCGGCGGCGGCGCGTCACCGAAATGCACATTGCCCGCGGCATCGGTCCAGCGATAGACGCCGGAACCCCAGGCTGGCACGGCCAGGATGAGCAACAACAGCAGGAGAGCGATGTTACGCAGGAGGTTCATGGGCCGCGCCATCAGTCTTGGATTCGACGCAGCATAGCGCCCTCGGCCCGCAAAGCAAAAGCCCCGCTGTGGCGGGGCTTTTGTGTCGGTGCAGGACCAGGCTCAGGCGGCCTTCTTGCCCGTCCAGGCCTGCCAGCCGTCCATCACCTGGTTGTAGCCGTCGTCGTAGCCGGCCTCATAGGCCGCGGTGATGTGCTGCTCGCCGCGGCGCGGGTTGTGCAGGAAACCACAGGCCCAGCCGTCGATGTATTGCCGATCCACGCCGGCCTTTTCCATGGTGTCCATTGCCTTGAAGTAAGTGGTGTTCATGTTGCCTCCTGAAATACCTGTCAATTGGCCAAAGAAGTCGTACCCCAGCGGGGCATGGCATTAACATAGTATTTCAGTACACTATTTCAACCCCGCAGGGTTTATGTCTTTTCAGCGCAGCACGACGTCCAGCTGTTTCTCGCCCACCGCCCCCAGCCACACCTTCACCACCGTGCCCCCCTCCACCAGCACCAGGGTCGGCGTGGCGCGGATACCGAACTGCCGCGCCGCCGCCGGCTGCTGCATCACGTCCACTTTCACTACGTTGCCGTAGCGCGCCGCCATGGTGTCGATGAGCGGCCCCAGGGCACGGCAAGGACCGCAATGCTCGCTGTAGAAGTAGAACAGCAGCTTGTCGCGCCCCTGCTGTTCCGGTGTGAGCAAGGCGGCATAGTCGGGTGCGGCTCGACCCTGCATGCGCTTGCCGCCCAGCCAGATGAACAGCGGCATGGCCATGAACACGGCCATCACGCCTATGAGTATGAACGGCAGATATTCCACGCCTCACCCCGCTTGACAGAGCAAGGCGCGGCGGCGGCGCCATCCGATCAGCGCCGCCAGCAACGCAAACATTGCCAGCATGGCCCAGGCCGGATGGCGCAGGACATACACCACCGGCGTCAGCACGCCGCGCACCATCACACGCAAGCCCTCACGCTCGCGGATGTAATCGGCGACGGGCGGCGAGTGCTCGTAGTACTGCTCGACGAACCAGCGCCCGGGGGCATTGGTGAGCAGATGACGGTCGCGGAACTCGCGCAAGGTGGCGACGTGCTCCTCGAACGGTGAGCCGTAGGCCGCAGTGGCGATGAAGCAACCGGACGACATCGCCGAGGCCCCCTGCGCACCTTTCACCGGCGCAACGCGGGTGACGGCAAGCTCCACCGGTGCTGTGCCCTTGGGCGGCAACACCGTCAGCCGGACGATAGACCCGGCCGGCCCGGTCAGACGGTACTGCACCTCGCCCGGTTCCAGTGTCGGGACATTGACCCCATCAATCATCAGGAGGAGAGTCCCCTCCACCATACCGGCCTGGGCGGCCGGGCCGTTTTTCACTGGATACAACGTATGGTTCTTGCTGGCGCCAGGGGAAAAATCGGTATCGTCCGGGTAATGAACATTGACACCGATCTTCCCTTCCCCCAGCGGCCCGTAGAGCACCAACGTCTCTTGCACCGGCTCCAGTTCGGTGACCTCATGGCAGGGATAGCCCATGACACTCACGCCATACACGACATGATAACGGCGCTTGGTGAACTGCGCGGTCATCCGCGTGCCGTCGAGACTGATTTCGCCCTCGAAACTGCCGCTGTCGGCCGGAATCACGCAGTCGCCCAGCTTGTATTCCCCACGGCGCCAGTCGCCGCGCATCAGGCTGCCGCTGACCTCGCCGCGCATGCTGAAGGTCGCCCGAGCCGTGACCGGCATGGTCATGCGGCCGACCAGCGGTACAAATATTTCCTCGGCATCGGTACTATCGAGCGATTTTGCGTTGCTCGACACGGTCAGCTTGCCCTCCGCCATCTGCACGGCATAGCTGCCGCCACTGCCGACCCATACACCGGACATGGCCTGGCGCACGGTGGCCTGTTCCTGGCGGAACTCCAGCTTGATGACTTCGTCGCGCACCTTCTGCGCATCCGCTGCGCCCGGAGCCAGTTGCAGGTAGCGGTTATAGCTGGCGATGGCGCCGGCCAGATCGCCGGCCTTGGCGCGCACCATGCCGAGATTGAAATGAATGTCGGGCCATTCGGGGGCGAAACGGGCGGCCTGTTCCAGCTCACGGATCGCCAGCTGCAGATCCTGCGGCGACTTGGCCATCTCCAGCGCCGCCTGACCGCGCAGCAGGTGCCGGCGCGCCTCCTCCGGCACGTCCTGCGCCAGCACTGCCGCCGACAACACCAGCAACAAAACCATCTGCCATAGCGAACTCGCCTTCATCATTCCCCCTAGCGTTCCAATTGCTCCATCAATGCACCGGCCTGCTGCGGGTCGGCCTGATACTGCGTTTCCAGTTGCTGCAGGCGCTGCTCGTCCTGCGCCAGCTGTTCGCGCTCGCGCCGGCGCCGCTCCAGTTCCTGTCTCAGCTTCTGCTGCTCTGCCTGCGCCCGCGCCAGCGCCTCGCGCGCCTGGCGCTGCGCATCGCTTTCCTCTGCCCTGCCGGCAGGCACGTCCTGCAACTTCAGATTGGCCAATGCGCGCTCCTGGCGCGCCGCCTCCTGCTCGCTCGCCTGCAGCTGCTGCTCCAGTGCATGGATATTCCGTTCGGCCTGCTGAGTCTGTTGCCGGTTCATCTGCTTGCGCTCGGACAGCAGCGTGACAAACGTCTGCTGCACCTCCACCGGCGTCGGCGCCGGCGGTTCCGGCACCTTGGCGGCGTCAGCCGGCAACTTGAGACCACCGGCGCCCTGCGCCCCCAATTCAGCCTTGGCACGCGCCTCCTCGCCGGTCTCGGCCCGCGTCGCCGCATCGCTCCAGGCGGCGCTGCCCTTGAGCTGCTCCACCGCGATACCGCCGGCCGGCGGCACCGGCTTCAGGCTCAGGCCGCGGGTACCACCGCCATCGTCCAGTCCCTTGAATTCGTGCAGCGTGCCCTGCATCGCCTCGCGAAACTTCTGCTCCTGCAGCTTGAGCTGCGCCTCCTTCTGCGCCTGGGCCTGGGCGGCGGCCTTGGCCTGGGCCTCCTTGCTCTGGCCACCGCCCTGCGACTGCTTGACGCTGGGGCTGTCGTAGCCGAAACAACCGATGGAATCCGCCGGCTGCAGCTTCTCCCGGCGCGCCGCCTCACAGGCCTCCTTGGTAGGAAAACAGCAATAGGTGGACTGGCCGGTGTGTTTGACGATCACCGGCGAATAGGCGATCCACCAGTCGGCCTGCGCGTAGCAGGAGAAGAACAGCAACAGGCCGGCGCTGGCATGACGCATGGCCCTCACTCTTCCGGCTCCTCACGCCACCAGCGCCGCGTCGTGTTCCAGTCGATGGCGGCCACTGCACTGAACGGCCCGCCTTGGCGCATGACCAGGCGCTGCCCGGCCTCGACCATCACCGCGCTGCCGCCATCCGCCGGCATGGCCTCCACCACACCCTCCAGCACCAGCAGTTCGGTGCTGCCGTCCGGCGCCTGCCGCACCGCGAAGCGGGTGCCGCGCACAGAACACGTACCGCTACCCGTACGCACTTGCATGTGTTTCTTGTGGTTGCGCAGCTGTTGCACCGCAGCGAAAAAAGCACCACGGCTCAGATCGATCACGGCATTACCCACATCGTCCAGTGTCAGTTGCAGCTCGGTATCAGCGGCGATCTGCGCCGCAGTGGCGCCGTCCTGCAGCATGAACTCGGCGCCGCTATTGGGGCCGGTGCGCAGGCCATCCCCCGACTGCAGGGGCTCGGCGCTCGCGCCGGACAGTGGCGTCCAGTTACCCGTGGCACTGCGCTGCTCCACCTGCCCGCGCTGTTCAATCACCGCCGCATCGGTAGATGTACCCAGGCCGCGTTCTTGCAGACGACGCACCAACACCAGGTTCTTGTGTGCCCGTTGCAGATCAGCGGCCATGTCGGCACAGATTTCGCGATAACCGTTGTAGTTATCGCGGCTGATCGCCACCGCATCCCGTGCGGTCGCCTCGGCCGCCTGATCCTTGCGCGCCACGGACAGACGCAGCGCCTTTTCCGCCTCGCGCCAGGTCTGCTCTGCCCGCTCCAAGTGCCGGTTGCACTGTGTCACATCGCGGTGCAGCCCCTGCTTACGCGCCGTCAGCCTCTTGATGGTGCCATCCAAAGGCGCCGCTGCCGCAGGCTGCGGCAGAACCTGTACACCAAGCAACAACAACACGAACAACATCAGGCGTGGCATCACCGGCTCCCGAGATGAGTGCGACGGCGTACTGGCAAGCGTTTTGGTTATGATGAACCCGCGACGAAGCCGAGGGAAGATGCCGGCCAGGAAATATCCACGCGGCCTTGCCTGAAACGCTCAGTCAGGTATCCTTGGTGCCCATGACACGCGTACGCACCTCGCTGGTAATTCTCACCGGAATCTTCGGCCTCGGCGCCTGCTCCACCAGCGATGTGGTGCGTGTGGCCACCAGCGGCAATCCCTCCGCCGCCGCCTCCAGCCTCGCGGCGGCACGGGCGCAGAGCTATCAACAGAATCCCCTGCGCCTGGTGCAAGACCTGCAACAGGCGCAGCGCAATTACCAGAAGCTGGTGGACTTTCTCTCCGGCAAGGCGGGGGCGCAGTGGGGCAACCGGGAAGTAGTGACGCCCAGCAACAAGCGTTACGTCAAATACACCCAGAACTACATGAGCCGCGCCATCGTGCAATTCGATCGCGGTCTGGTGACGGTGGAGACGCTGGACCCGGCGCGGCCGGAGCAGAGCCTGAAGAATGCCATCGTCACCACCCTGCTGACGCCGGAAGACCCACGCGCGGTGGACCTGTACTCGGACAAGAGTGTGGCCCTCTCCGGCCGCCCCTATCTGCTTGGCCTGGTGGTGGATCAGCAGGGCCGCGCCATCGACACGCCGGCGCTGGCGGAGGGCTACGCCGACCATCTGTTGCGCACGGCGCGGCAGACGCGCATGGTGGATACCGAGCAAGGCAGCAAGCGTGTGCACTACGTGCAGATCACCATGGTGCGCGATTATGAGAATCGCCAGGCACAGCGCTACGCCGCCAGCGTCGACAAGCACGCCAAGCAATACGGCGTGAGCAAGAGCCTGATCTACGCGGTGATGAAGACCGAGAGCAGTTTCAATCCATTTGCCGTGAGCAGCGCCCCGGCCTACGGCCTGATGCAGCTGGTGCCGGAAACCGGCGGCCGCGATGCCTATCAGATGGTGAAGGGCTACGCCCATACCCCGAGCAAGGAATACCTGTTCGATCCGGACAACAACATCGAACTGGGCACCGCCTATCTCAACATCCTCGAACAACGCTACCTGGCACGCATCGAACATCCGCTGACACGCGAGTACTGCACCATCGCCGCCTACAACGGCGGCGCCGGCAACGTGTTCAATATGTTCTCCAAGGATCGCGCCAAGGCGCCGGACGTGATCAACTCACTGCCGCCTGCGGAGGTGTACCGCCGCCTGCGCGACGAACACCCGCGTGACGAGACCCGCCGCTATCTGGTCAAGGTGCTGGAGGCGCGGCGCGAGTTCGTCAATATCTGAGGCCGGAGTTTCCGGGTTTAACCACGCCAGGTGCGGAACGGCCCGGTGTCGAGATGGATGAAACCGGAGCGCGGATAGTAGCCCACCCCGCCGCCGCGCAGCTCATGGGCCACCCGCAGCAAGGACTCCAGCTCCCGCCCGGGCAAACGCACGTCGATGGCCCGCCCCGCCATGTGCAGACTCTTCTTCGCCACCCCCGTACTGGTCTGGCTCAACAGGGCATTGGTCTGCGGCGAGCGGTAGGCGGAGATCACCTCGTAGGGGCGTTGCAGCCCCAGGCGCTGTTGCAGACGGAACAGGAGATCGAGCAGCTGCGGCTCCATTGTCCCCGCCTCGCCACTGCGGTGATCGCGCAGCAGGTGGTTGATGGCGGCGATCTCATCGGTCCGATAGCGGCCGTCCTGCCAATACAGGACGCGCAGGGATTCGCCGGTGTGCAGATGGGTGAAGGCCAGGCGGCGCTCGCCGCGGGCGGCCAGGACGGGACCGGCCACCAGGGCCAGTGCCGCACCGGCCCCGAAGGTGAGCAGGCGGCGTCGAGCGATGGAAACAGCTTGGGTTTTCATGGCGGGGGATTCTACGGATTTGCCGGCTCGGCGGCGACGATCCCGGTCGCATTTTCCTGCCACAGCTCCAGCAGGCGCCGGTCGCGGCCATAGATATCGTCACGCAGTTGCAGCACGCCGGCCTCGTCCACCCAGGCGGTCCAGTAGACCAGGTACACCGGGATCGGCTTCGGCAGCGTCAGCCCCAGCGGCCGGCCCTGGGCGATGGCCGCCTCCAGGCTGGCGCGGCTCCAGCGCTCTTCGTCGGCCAGCACATAGCGCGCCAGTTCGATGGGGTCTTCCAGACGGATGCAGCCGGAACTGAAGGCGCGCGCCGGCTGGCTGAACAGGGCCCGCTCCGGCGTGTCGTGCAGGAAGATGCCGTAGCGGTTGGGCAGCAGGAACTTGATCCGGCCCAGGGCATTCTGCGGCCCCGGTCCCTGGCGCAGGATATAGGGAAAGCTGTCACCGTCCACCGTCGCCCAATCCACGCTGGCGGCATCCACCTCGCTGCCGTTGCCGTTCAGGCTGCTGAACAGGCGCATGCCCAGGCGTCCGAGATACTCCGGATCGCGGCGCAGGCGCGGCAGGATGTCGTCGCGGAAGATGCTGCGTGGCACATACCAGTGGGGGTTGAGCACCAGCGAGGTCATGGCGCTGGTGAACACCGGCGTCTGGCGATAGTCGCGGCCGACGATGACACGCATGTGCAACACGGTCTGCTCACCCTCGATGACCTGCAATTCGTAGCCTGCCATGTTGACCCGGATGTGGCGCGGCTCCAGTTGCCGCGGCAGCCAGCGCCAACGCTCCATGTTGGCCTCGATCTGACGGATACGCGCCTCCACCGGCACGTTCAGCACCGCCAGGGTAGCCGCGCCCACGCTACCGTCCGCCTGCAGCCCGTGACGCTGCTGAAACTGCCGCACCGCCCGGCGCAACGCGCCATCGAACCGCTCCGGCTCGGCGACCTGAGCCGACGGCAAATCCCCGGACAACCACAGGCGCCGGCGCAGCTGTGCCACGCGCGGCTCGCGTGCACCGGGACGCAGGATCTCGCCACCCTCCACCGCTGGCCACCCCCCTTGGGCGGCGATGGCACGGTAATGCAGCAAGGCCGCGCGCAGGCGGCGATAGCCCGCGTGGGGTGGCGGCAAACCGGTCAGCAGCGCCAGCAGGTTCTGCTGTTCCAGCGCCGGCGTCAGCAGCGCCGCCGCGTCGAGGGGCGTGTAAGGAATGAACCAGTCGCCACCGGCACGGCGCGGATCGAAGCGTCCGCTGTGCACATTGAGGCTGTAATGGAAAAAGCTGTCGGTGAGTAGCAGGTCCAGCTGGGCCAGTTGCAGGGGGTCGTCGATGACGCCGAACAGGCGCTGCTCGATGGCCGCCAGTGGATAGTCACTCAGCGGCAGGCCTTCACTTTCCGCACGACGCAGCATGTGCAGCAATTCGCTGGCCTCGATGAGGATACCGTCGCGGTTGAACCAGGCGGGGCGGAAATCCCGTTGCCAATAGTAACGGCTCACCTGATCCGGCACTGCCAGCGGCGTGCCATCCACCCGTTCCGCGCCGTTGATGGCCACCACGTAGCGGATCAGATCGGCAGCCTGTTCCACCACCGTGTCGGCGATGGGCCAGTGCAGCGGCGCCGCGCGCAGCGGCAGCGCGCACAGCAACAAAGCCAGCAGCGCACTAACCGAAGAACAGCGCATACGGCCGCTCCAGCGCCTCCCCCAGTTGGGCCGGAGAGAAGTTGCGTGCCAGCCGCAGCAACTCCTGGCCATCGAAATACACCATGAGCGTCGGCACGGCGAACACCGACTGCTGCGCCGCCAGCGCCGCCGCCGCGGCACAGTCCACCAGCGCCACGGCGATACGGGGGTAATCGCGTTGCAACAAGTCCATGATGCGCGGCTTGAGCACCTGGCACACGCCGCAGTCCGGGCCGCTGAAGTACACGGCGGCGGCAGGGTTCTGCTGCACAAAGGCGGTGAATTGGGCGATGGTTGCAAGTGTGGTCGGCATGGCAGTTTTTGACGTGGGGCGACGGGTCCGTGATAATGACAAAAGACCATGCAGGAGAATCAACTTTTGTCCCACTACAGCCAACAGGAGCGCGAACAGCTCGCCACCCTCGTCATGAGCGTGCTGGAGGAGTGGAATATTCGCGAAGAATACCAGATCAGCCTGCTCGGCCTGCCGGAGGATACCGCCACGCGCGAACTGACCAAGTTCAGCCGCGGCAAGGCACTGCCCGACGACGAGGATCTGCTCGCCCGCGCCGTGCACCTCATCGGCATCCATCAGGCGCTGCACGTGGTGTTCCCCCTCAACCCCAAGATGCCCGGCTTCTGGCTCACCACCCGCAACCGCTACTTCCGCGGTCAGCCGCTCACCGTGATGCTGGATGAGGGGCTGGTGGGCATGGACCGCATCTGGCGCCATCTGGACTGCACCCGCAACTGGGAATAAGCACGGCGGCGGGGCATAATCCGCCCCCACCATGGACCCGCTCACCCTCGCCGCCTTTCTGTTCGTCGTCGCCCTCGGCGCCTATGTGCAGACCGTCACCGGCTTTGCCCTCGGCCTCATCGTCATGGGCGGCATCACCCTGTTCGACCTCGCCCCGGTGGCATTCACCGCGGTGGTAGTCGGCTTCACCGCCCTGATCAACAACTTTCTCGCCCTGCACCGTGCGGTGCACCACATCGATCGCCGCGGCGTGAGCTACACCCTGCTTGGTATGCTGCCGGCGGTATGGCTCGGCGTGCTGTTGCTGGAGGCACTGCACAACACCTCGGTGGACACCCTGCGCATGTTCCTCGGCGCGGTGATCCTCACCGGCGGCGTACTGCTGGCCCTGCGGCCACACCCGCATGCGCGGCGCGCACCGGGCTGGGTGGACACCGGCGTGGGGGTTGCCGGCGGTGTGCTGGCGGGGATGTTCTCCATCGGCGGCCCGCCGCTGGTGTTCCACTTCTACCGCCAGCCGCTACCACTGGCGGTGGTGCGCGCCACGCTGCTCGCCACCTTTGCGGTGGCCACGGTGGCACGGCTGGTGTACGTCGGATTGGCGGGAGATATCAGCCTGGAGATGGTGCGACTCAGCGTGCTGTGCCTGCCGGTGGTGTTTCTCGCCACCCTGCTGGGCCGCCGTTATCCACCACCACTGCCCGATTTGGCGATGCGCCGCTTCGCCTTCGCCCTGCTCGGGGTGATCGGGTTGATGCTATTAATCTGAGTTTTGAATTTCCAAAGCCTGCCTTTCGAAACCCCAAACTCCCAACTCGAAACTATTTGTCCAACCCCACCCACGGCGTCACGCCCATCTTGTGACGGATCATGTCGCTGTAGACCTGGGCCTCTTCGCGCGAACTGAAACCGCTGGCGCGCACGCGATACCAGATGCGCCCCTCCATCTGGGCCGTCTGTACCTCGACGTTGAATCCCGCCTGCTTCAGCCGCTGCTGCTCCGCTGCCGCGGCCTTGGCATCGGTGAGGGAGGCCACGTTCACCACCCAGCCGCCGCTGGCGGCGGGCTTGCTGGCAGTGGTGACCGGCTTGGGGGCCGGTTGCGACGCCGGTGCAGCCGCCTTGGGCGGTTCCGGCGCCTTGGCCACCGGCTGTGCCGGGCGTGCGGCAGCCGCCAGCTCCGTACGCAGCGCATCGATGCGCTGCTCCAGCTCATCCAGCCGGGCCGTCACAGCGTTCAACTGCGCACCGGAGTCACTCATGTGGCTCATCGGGCCATCCAGCAGCACGGCCATTTCATTCACGCGTTGGGTGAGCAGCGCCAGATTTTCCTGGGTCTGGCGATCCGGGCCGGCAACAACTCCTGCCGGCTGCTGACGCAACTGCGCCAGTTCGGCGCGCAGATCGTTCATCTGGCCATGCAGGCTGACGGCAAACCAACCAGCGACGGCGGCGATCACCAGCGAGAACAAGGCCACGCCGATGGTCGACACATCCAGCGCCTTGCCATCCGTCGTGGACTCATCATCCGCCGCCATGATCGACACCGGGGCGGCCGATGAAACCGGCGCCGCGTTGAACAGATCGCCGCTATAGCCGCGCCCTGCGCTCCGCTGCGGCGGCTCGGGGGCGGCCATGTCCTCCACCACAGCCAGGTCGAGATCGTCGGGCGCCACTTCCGAAGCCACACTCAGCTCGGGCACATCCTCCAACTCATCGAGATTCAGCTCCGCCCCGACAGGCGGCTCATCGTCCGCCCCGGCCGCCACCTCGTCCTGCGGTGAGGCCTCCGTGACCTCAACCGCGGTCTGTCCCTGGCCGAACTCATTGAGAAACGCATCCAGCGCATCCAGGTCGGTGGAGGTATCGTCAATCTGCCGCTTGTCCCCGCCGTCATCGTCACCCAGCACATCGCGAAAATCTGCCAGCAGATCCTCCTCGCCGTGCTGCTCCCCGGGCGTTTGCTTTTCTGTCATGAGATGGCCTCGTTATTGT
The DNA here is from genome assembly GCF_059410345.1 of Sulfurivermis sp. Classification (NCBI taxonomy): domain Bacteria; kingdom Pseudomonadati; phylum Pseudomonadota; class Gammaproteobacteria; order Thiohalomonadales; family Thiohalomonadaceae; genus Sulfurivermis; species Sulfurivermis sp. The sequence continues at coordinate 185,290 of NZ_JBLJDO010000005.1, forward strand.
TTTCGGTCCGCTGCGAGGCAGGCCGCTGTGCTGCACAGACTAACAACAGGCAACGCCAGCGGCAATTCCCGCTTCGGCCTTGGTCACCGCCCGGATCCCCTGGCATGCGCGGCAACACGCAACGCGTTCCCTTCCGCGCCGGGCTAGCGCCGTTCCTCGGCACCGAAGTAACGCATCATCACCTCGCCCACCGACGGCGGCAGGTTGCGTGCACCGCCAAATTCGGTGTTGGTCAAATCGGCATGGATGAAATTGGCCTGCGCCAGATCGGCGCCGCGAAAACGGGCATAGCGCAGGATGGCGCCGCTGAACACCACACCCACCAGACGCGCGTCGGTGAAGTCGGTGGCCTCGGCATCCAGGCCGGTCATGTCCGAGCCGCTGAAATCTGCGCCATGCAGACGCGCCCCGGCCATGCCGCCACTGCGCATGAAACAGCCGAGGCAACGGCTCCGGCTCAGATCCGATTCGTCGAACAGCACATCCTTGAGATAGGCGCCGGTGAAGTCGGCCTCCGGCGCCTGGATATTGAGCAGGTTGGTGCCGAACATGAAGGCATCATTGAGACGGGCCTGATCCATACGCGCACCATTGAAAGTGGTATGAAACAGATCGGCCTGGGAGAAATCCGCCGCGCGCAGGTCGGCGTCATTGAAATAGGCCCACTTCAGATTGGCGCCGCGAAAATCGGCACCAGCCAGGGCCGCACCGCGAAAGTTCATGCTCTCCAGCTGCATGCCGGCGAAGCGGGCACCCTCCAGGGCATAACCGGCGAGAGAACGGCCGGTAAAGTCACAATGGCTGAGATCGGTGTGCGGCGCCGGCGCCACACAATCACCGCGCGGCAGGTCGGCGGCCGCCAGCGACGGTGCTGCCCAAAACACCAGCCATACCAACCATCGCATGCGCCTATCCTCCGCGTCGAACGGCAGGGAAAGCATAGCAGCAGAGTCCCCCTAGCCGGCGATGACCGCTTGCCGCTACACTCCCAGCCCATCTTCCTCCACCCGGCGATGGCTATGGATACGGTCAGCTACGAATACCGCTTCAGCTTTCCCAACGGACGTCAGGAGCAGTTCCATATCCATCTCGATGGCGCCACCCTGACGCCGCGCGAACCGCTGCCGCCGGTGCTGCCGGACTGGACGAGGCTGGAGTTCAAGCAGTGCGAGGGCTGCCAGCTGCCCTACGGCTCCTACAGCCACTGCCCGCTGGCGGCCCATCTGTCGCCGGTGGTGGAACAACTGAGCGACGTCACCTCCATCGACCAGGTCCAGGTCACTGTACTGCTGGACGACCGCACCCTCACCCGCAGCGCCACCGCCCAGGAAGGCATCAGCTCGCTGATGGGCGTGGTCATTGCCACCAGCGGCTGCCCGGTCACCGAGTTCTTCAAACCCATGGCGCGCTTCCATCTGCCCTTCGCCAGCGCCGAGGAAACCTTCTACCGCGCCGCCTCCATGTACATGCTGGCGCAGTACTACCGCTGGCAGGACAACCTGTCCGCCGACATGGACATGAAGGGACTGGTGCGTTTCTACGAGAAGGTGGCCAAGGTGAACAAGGGCATGGCCGAGCGTATCCGCTCCATCAAGCGCGAGGACGGCACCATCAACGCCATCGTCCTGCTCGATATGTTCGTCAAGGGCATGCCGCACGCGCTGGGGGAAACGCTGCAAGATCTGAAGCCGCTGTTTGCGCCCTATCTGGCGGAGACCAATATCATTTGACACGGCGGAACTGGGTCAGGCTGGCATCATAGCGATAACCAGCCTGGGCCAGACGTCGTTCCAGTTCCGCACGCACCACCCCCAGGCTGCGCGCCAGGTCGTCCAGGTCGGCGTAGTCGTTGCGCAGCCTCATATTGATGAGACTGTAGAGCAGGTGCGGATCGCCCGGCAGCTTCATGCCCGCACCGCCTCCATGGTCCGCTCCGCCGCGTGCGGCGCGCGGCGGCCGAACAATCCCCAGGCCTTTTCGTGGAAGTAGTAACCCACGGTGTTCACCGCCGGCTCCACCAGGGCCACGGCGCTGCCGATCATCACGTCGCCGGTCAGCGCGTACACCACGCCGAAGGCGATGGAAAAGTGCATGATGGCGAAGGTGACGGTCTTGGTCATGGCGGCGCTCCTCGTTGACTGTGGCTGCATGGCCTAAAGGATAGCGGCGCCGATAAATAGGTGAAATGGATTATTTATATCGAAATGATAGTTAATGACTATTAACAAGCCGACGGCGGAATAAAGCCGCCGCCGCGCGCCACTACATTAGAGACGTAGCCCAACCACCCCGCGGAGCCCCCCGATGAAAGTACTCCCCCGTCTGCTCGCCCTCGCCGCCCTGCTGCTGGCCGGCGCCGTCCACGCCGACCCGCCGGCTGGCTATCCCTTCGTCCCCTACGACGAGGGCCTGCGCCAGGCCCAGACCAGCGGCAAGAAGATCTTCCTCTACTTCGGCCGCTACGGCTGCGCCTGGTGCGATAAGACCAACAAGGAGAGCTTCTCCGACGCCGGCCTTCAGCAGCTCTATAGCGACCACTACGTGCTGATCTATGTGGACGCCGAGAGCGGCACCCGCCTCACCCTGCCCTCCGGCGAGCGCATCACCGAAATGGAACTGGGTGCGCGCCTCAACGTCTTCGCCACCCCGGTGTTCCTCTATCTGGAACCGGACGGCAGCCGCATCCTGCAGGCGCCGGGCTTCAAGACCGTGCAGGACTTTCGCGACTTCGACCGCTATGTGCGCGGCGGCCACTACAAAAAGATGAAGCTGCTGGAATTCCTGGCGGAGAATCCGTCGTGAGGGGGCTGGCGGCCGGACTGCTGGCCCTGACGCTGGCCCAGTCCCTGCAAGCGGAGTGGGCATTCGCCGACTTCGAGGCCGTTTCGGGCGCGGCGCAGGAAAAGCTGTTTCCCCACCTGGAGTCCGCGGGGCGCGGCAACCTCACCGCCAGCGACGGGCACCTGGCCGTGGTGTGGGAAGACAACCGCAGCGGCAGCCCGCAGGTGTATGCCGCCCTGCGCGCCCTCGACCGCCCCGGCTTTGCCGCGCCGCTGCGCCTGAGCGCGGGCAAGGAGGCCTACGAACCGGTAGTGGTCGGCCTGGGCAAGGGCCGCTTCCTTGCCGCCTTCGAGCAGGACGGCAAGGTGGTGGCGCGGGTGTTCTCGGCCACCGAACAGGGCGCGCTCACGCTGCTGGATGCCGCCGCATCGGCCCAAATCACTCTGGCTGCCGGCAAGGGCCGTGTCCACGCCGCCTGGGGCCGGCGCGACGGCCGCTTCCTGCGCCTGGTCAGTGCCCCGCTCATGGTGGGCGGCCTGAAGGTCAGCGCCGGCACTGCCCGCGCCGTGGACGTAAGCCCCGCCCAGGATGAGCAGCTCTACGCCTCCCTCGTGGCGACCGGCCAGGGCTACGCCATCGCTTGGGAGGACCGCCGCGCCGGCCATACCCGGCTGATGACCGCCGTGAGCGGCGACGGCGAAAAATGGAGCGCGCCGCGCCCGCTCAACGAAATCCCGCGCGGCGGCAGCGCCGCCGAACTGGGCCTCGGCCGCGGCCCCGGCGTCACCCGCGTCAGCATGGCCGGCGACGGCGCCGCCGTGGTGGCGGCGGTATGGATGGACAAGCGCGACTTTCTCTCCGGCTACGACATCTACGCCGGAGTGAGCACTGACCACGGCCACAGCTTCGGCCCCAACGAAAAGGCCCAGGACGCCTTCGCCGCGGAAAAGCCGCAGTGGCATCCAGCGGTCGCCGTCACGCCCCACGGCGTGGTCGCCGCCTGGGACGACCCGCGCGACGACAGCCCCGACATCTGGCTCTCCACCCGTCAGGGCGAGAAGGACTGGAGCGACGACTTCACCCTCCCCGGTGCCTCCGGCCCCGGCCACCAGGACAACCCGGTGCTGCTGTGGCACGGCGACCGCCTGCACCTGGCCTGGGTACACAAGGACGAACGCGGCGCCCAGGTACGCTACGCCCAGGCGCGCTGGGAGTGAGGCAGACGTGGCCGAAAATCATTCCACCGGCAAACCAGCCTGCTTCCATTCCGGGTAACCGTTTTCCAATCGTCGTGCCTGGAACCCTTGGGCACGCAAGCGTCGCACCGCCTCGAAGGCCAGCACGCAGTAAGGCCCGCGGCAATAGGCTACCACTTCGTTTTCCCTGGGCAGCTCGGCCAAGTGCTGTTCCAGTTCCGCCAGCGGGATGTTGATGGCGCCAGGCAGATGGCCGGCGGCGTACTCCTCGGGGGGGCGCACGTCGAGCACCGTGACCAGACCGTCGCGGGCGCGACTCAAAAGCTCGGTGGCGGGCAGGGGCTCCAGACTGTCCTTGACCGTCAGGTAGGTATCCACCAGACGCGACACGTCGGCGAGGTGGGTCTCCGCCACCCGGCGCAGGCACTCCAGCGCGGCGATCACGTCGTCGCCGGAGAGGCGGTAGTGCACGTGCTGCCCCTCTTTGCGCGCGGTCACCAGCCCCGCCTGGCGCAGGTGCTGAAGGTGCTGGGAGGTATTGGCCACGGTGAGACCGGAGACCTTGGACAGCGCCTCCACCGTACGCTCACCCTGGGCGAGGAATTCGAGCAGCTCCAACCGATTGCCGTTGGCCATCGCCTTCGCCACACGGGCGAACTGCTCGAAGAGTTGCTGTTTGAAGCCTTGGCTTGACATCGTCGGGGCGCCCCCTTCAAATATTCAATAAACAAGTTGAATTATAACATCGTACTGGAGGACTCCATCTTGAAATACCTGCCGCTGTCCATCCTGCTCCTGCTCGCCAGCCTCGGCAATGCCCAGGCCGAACCCGTCACCCTGACCCACCAAGGTCTGCAAGTAAGCGCCGAACTGGAGCGCGCCGGCGATAACTGGCAGGCGCGGCCGGTGATCCTGCTGCTGCACGGTACCCTGGCCCATCACCGCATGGAGATCATCCGTACCCTGCAACAACTCTTTCTGGAACGCGGCTACAGCTCCCTGGCCATCAACCTCAGCCTGGGCCAGAGCAATCGCAGCGGCATGTACGACTGCGCCACGCCGCACCGTCACCGCCACACCGATGCGGTGGACGAGATCGGCCTGTGGGTGGACTGGCTCCAGGGCCAGGAGGTGAGGTCGGTGGTGCTGTTCGGCCACTCGCGCGGCGGCAACCAGGTTGCCCGCTACGCCGCCGCCCACGACAGCCCCCAGATCCACAGCGTGGTGCTGGCTGCGCCGCAGACCTGGAGCGCCGGCTACGACCAAAAGAACTACCAGTCCCGCTACAACAAGCCACTCGCCGCCGAGCTGAACAAGGCCGAGGCGCTGGTGGCCGAGGGACAGGGCGACACCCTCATGCAGCCGGTGGATTTCCTCTACTGCCAGCAGACCGCGGCCACGGCCCGCGCTTTCCTCTCCTACCACCAGCCCGACCCGCGCATGGACACGCCGAGCGTGGTGCGCGACATCCGCAAGCCCGTGCTGGTAGTCGCCGGTTCAGAAGACGAAACCGTGCGGGACCTGCCGCAGAAGATGGCGGCCGCCCAGCCCGGCCCGCACGCCCAACTCATCACCCTCGACGGCGCCGACCACTTCTTCCTCGACCTCTACGCCGAAGAGCTGGCCGACGCAGCCGTGGCCTTCATCGAGGCCCGCTGATGCATCCGTTGCTGGGTATCCTGCTGTTGAGTGCCACGCCGGCACTCGCTGCCGTCCAACAGACTGCCGAGGAAGGCAGCGGCCTGCCCGGCTGGCAATGGCAGGGGTATGGCGCGTCCTTCACCTTTAATCAGCGCCTGCCGGACCAGACGCGCGCCTTTTTCCAGGGCCGCGGTTTCCTGCCGGAACAGGCCGAACCGCTGGCGGCGGACTGCGTATTCCAGGCCATCAT
>NZ_JBLJDO010000034.1:0-7521 GCF_059410345.1 Sulfurivermis sp.
GCCCGCTACAAGGGGCGGCTAGCAGGCGGCCTGGGTCACTCAGCCGGTACCAGCTTTTACCCGGGCAAGAACCTGGGCGCACTGGGCGATGCCGGTGCGGTGCTGACCAACGATGACGCAGTAGCCGACCGCGTGCGCATGCTGCGCAACTACGGCTCGCGGGTGAAGTATGAGCACGAGCAGGCCGGCGTCAACTCGCGGCTCGACGAGCTGCAGGCCGCCTTCCTGCGCGAGAAGCTGCGCGTGCTCGAGGGCTGGAACGAGCAGCGCCGGCACCTGGCCGGTCTGTATGACCAGGGCCTGCAGGGCCTCGACGGCCTGCGCCTGCCCACCGTCGCGTCGTGGGCACTGCCGGTGTGGCACCTTTACGTGGTCGCCACGCCCCAGCGCGAGGCGCTGCGCGCCCACCTGGAGCAGCGCGGCATTGGCACCGTCATCCACTATCCCAAGCCGCCGCACCTTCAGCCCTGCTATCCTGAATTCGCCAGCCGCGACCTACCGCTGGCGACTCGCCTGGCCGGCGAGGTGCTGAGCCTGCCGATGTCGCCCGATATGACCGATGCCGAGGTGGACCAGGTGGTTGGGGCTGTGCGGGAGTTCTTTGCCGGACCGCATTGATATGAGGCACCTTGCAAAGTACCTGGAGGTACCCGTCGTAGCCCTTCTGGACAAGTTCAGATCCGTCAAGCAGTTCGCATTCTTGGTGCACGAGCCGGCGATGCTCGACCACTACGCGGGCGTATGGAAGGCGCTGGGCAGAGAGCGGTTCGCCATCGTGCTGACTGAGCACTTCTACCTCGACGAGGCAGGGGCAGAGAAGCATGGTGTCGGTTCCTTCATGACGCATGTACGGCGCGAGGGCTACGAACTGCACCACGTGCGGGACATCGTGAGCCTAGGCATCCAGTTTCCCTATGTCGTGACTAACCACGTCATCTCGGGATACACGCCCAAGCGTCAACCGATCACGTCCGAGGACATCGATAAGAAGCGCCGCAACCGTTTGCAATTAGCACTTGGTGGACCGATTGCCTGGCGATTCGAGGTGGCGATAGACACCTACCTGCCACTGCAGATCGGCGACAAGCAGATTCGCTACATGTATGGTGCTGATTTGAGCGACGCATGGAGCTTGCAGCCCTGGAACGAGATCTATGACCTGTTCCTATGTCACGGCGTCAATGACGAACGGATCGTCTCACAGCGGTTCCACGGCAAGACCTTCATCATGGGCTACCCCCGCTACGACGCGTTCTTCGAGCCGGGGCTCGACGTGTCGCAGGTCAGAAAGGATTTTGGACTCGTCGAGGGACGCAAGACCCTGCTGTGGATGCCCACCCTAGGCGGCAGCGGCTCCTCGATTCCCATATTCGCGCAGCCTTTCGCTGCGCTATTCGATCGCTTCAACGTCATCGTCCGGCCGCATCCCCTGTCCTTCATTCAGGAGCCTGACTTCATCGCGCAGCTTGAGCGCTTAGGTTTCCGGATTGACCGTAATGCCACGCGGAACATGAACGAGTTGTACCGCGTCGCCGATGTGGTGTTCGCCGACTACGGGGGGACCCCGTTCTCCGCGATCTTCGTGGGCAAGAGTCTGATCTTTCTCGATGTCCCGGGAGGCGACGAGATGCCAATGAACGCCGACTCGACGGTGCTCGATCTGAAGAAGCGCTTGCCGGTGCTGGGCGCGCATGATCTCGCAACGCTTCCCGACCTGCTCGCCTCAGACGAGTTTTTGGACCGTAACCGACAGTGTGTGGACGAACTGTTTGGTACCTATTTCGGTGGCCAGCGAGGCGGCGGTTCCGCCAGGCTCGCCGACTACCTGCAACGCATCGACGACGTGATGACCCAAGGAAGGCCCAGCGCATGACAGAGAAGACTCAACAGGAACCCGGGCTGATTTGGGTAACCGGCTACTCCGGTGCTGGCAAGACGACTGTCGCCAAGATCATCGCCGAGCGGCTGCGCGCTTCGGGGCTGCCCGTCGTGTTGCTGGACGGCGACGACCTGCGGAGCATCCTGGGAGAAGCCTTCGGCCACGACCTGGAAGCTCGCAAGAAGCTGGCCTACGTGTACTCGCGCCTGTGCAGGAAGATCTGCGGCGACGGCGTCACCGTGGTGATCGCCACGATCGCCATGTTCGAGTCGGTGCGCGCGGAGAACCGCGCAGCCAACCGCCGCTACTTCGAGGTCTACCTGGACGTGCCCCACGAGGTGCGGGCCGAGCGCGATCCCAAGGGCATCTACCGGGCCGCCACCAAGCCCGGTGACGCGGTGCACCTCACGGCGGGGCTCGAGGAGCCACAGCACCCCGACATCGTCATCAAGAATTTCGGCAACGTGACCCCCGAGGCAGCCGCCGCCGCGATCCTGCAGAAGTACCTCCAGGGTCAGGAGTCCCAGGCGGCGCCGGCGCCTGCCCCCGCGGATGGACAAGGCCGGGCCGGCTACTGGAACGCCTACTACGAGAAGCGACGGGCTCCGATCAACCCATCGTCATTCGCGATCTTCTGCCATGAGAACTTCTTTGACAACCATTCACGGGTGCTTGAGTTTGGCTGTGGCAACGGACGTGACTCGTTCTATTTCTCCAAAAAGCATAAGGTTACCGCCATCGACCAGTCGGCGGTGGTGATCCAGGCGAACCGGCAGCGGACCAGCGACGAGGGCATCCTCAGCCTAGACTTCCTTGAGGGAAACTTCGGTGACGACATCCCAGGGCTTCCGGATTCGGTCGACGTCGTCTATGGTCGTTTTGTGATGCACGCGATGCCTATCGAGGATGAGGTGCGCGCGCTAAAGTGCGCCGCAAGACTACTGGCTCCGGGCGGCCGGATTTTTCTAGAGTTCAGGACCGACAAGGACCCTCTGATGCAGAAAGGCGAGATCGTCGGATCCAACGAGCGCTTCACCAATCATTACCGCCGTTTCATTAACTTCGACGAATTCTGTGATCGCTTGGAGACCTATGGATTTTCGATCGATTTTCGCCTTGAGCGCAGCGGGCTGGCCAAGCACGGTGACGATGATCCGACCGTGGGCCGGGTTATGGCGAAGAAGGTCGGCTGACGCGTGAGTACGATGCGGCCTGATCCGACAGTAGCCACGGATCCCCGCGAGACGATCCGCCGGTTAATTGATTCCGGTGACCTTGCAGGAGCCCTCGCGACCATAGAGTGTGTTGTCGACGACGTTTTCTGCGAGCCGCTGAACACAGCCGAGATCTTTGCGGACGCGGATCTCGATGCCGCCTGCCAGGCGATCGGGGCCGCCTCGCTGGCCCGGCTGGGTCCGGCGCCGGCGGTAACGCCGGGCGGGCCACCAGTGTTCATCGCCAGTATGCTGCAGCGCTCGGGTGGCCACACGGCCGTACTGGCCGACATCGCGCGGCACACGGGGCAGGGTGCCACGGTGCTGCTGACCGGCGTGGTGGGGCCCACTCATCTTGACGCGCTCGCCCACCTGTTCAGTGGTATCGAGCCCCTGCGCTTCGAGAAGGCGCCGCGTGGGAACCGTTTCGTCAAGCTCACCTGGCTGCAGAGCCGGTTACGGTCGCTGGCGCCTTCGACCGTCTGGCTGGTGAATCACCATGCCGACAGCGTGGCCGTGGCCGCTGTGCAGCCAGACCAGGGGTATGTGCTTAAGTACCTGCACCATGGCGACCACCATCTGTGCCTGGGTGTGATGCTGACCTTCGGCGAGCACTATGACCCGCACGCGATGGGGTTTCACAACTGCCGCGAGGTATTGCACTTGTCTGACAACCGCTACCTGCCGATGGCGGTGCCACCCGCACCCGATACGGCGCTGACTGCCGACCGTACTGGCCCTCTGGTGACCTGTACCGCTGCCGGCGCCAACAAGATCGAGCATGCCTACTGGCCGGCCTACGCCGACGTGGTGGCGCAGCTGCTGGCCGCCACCGGGGGCACCCACGTGCACATTGGCCTGCTCAGCCGGGCCTACCGCTGGCGCATGCAGCGTGCGCTGGCCCGCCACGGCGTGGGCCGGACGCGACTGCGCTACATCCCGTTCGTGCCCAGCATCAGCGGCGCGGTGCGCGAGCTGGGGGTGGACCTGTACCTGTCGTCGTTCCCTTATGCGGGGGCGCGCACGCTGGTCGAGGTGATGTCCGCGGGCATCCCCACGGCGACGCATGACCACAACGGCTCGCGTTTCCTGAGCGCCATGGACATGCTGCCCCCAGGAAGCTGCGTGTGGTCTCAGCCACAGGAGCTGGTCGCCTTCGTGCAGGCGGCCAGCCGCAGCGACCTGCAGGCGCGCGGCCGCCAGGCGTTGGCGCACTACGAGCGCTTCCACACACCGGCGGCCATGCACGCGGCGCTGATGGGCGACGACCAGGCCGGCGAGCTGCCACCGTCGCCACATGTGCACCGGCCCGACCTGCTGGCCCAGGCCCTGCGGCGCGCGCGCCAGGTGTCGATCGCCGGGTTGGTTAGCCGCTGGGTGCGCCGCTGGGCGCGGCGCCTGCGGGCCTCCCTGGCCTGAACTAGCGCTCGCTCATACTGTGCTGCATGGCGACAATGGCTCAACCATCAACGCCACCCTAATGTGTCGCCTTCCCCTTGGCTTACATCCTATCGGCTGCAAGCCCAGGAAAGCCACGATTAATGGGATTTTTCCATGGACTGTTCATGCATGCTTCCAGTAATTGATATTTCTCTAGTAAGTCACGGGCATGGCAAAATGGTGGGCAAGCTTGTGGCTGTGCTTCAATCTTTTCCGGAGGTTAGTCGAACCATCTTGACGCGCAATATCGCTGACACTGATGGAGTGGATGCGACAGATAGGGTTTTGCTTATTCATAACGCAACCCCCAAAGGCTTTGGTGCTAACCACAACGCCGCTTTTGCACATTCAACTGCGCCATATTTTTGTGTGCTCAACCCCGACATTGAGTTGCCTGTCAACCCCTTCCCAGCTTTGCTGGCTGCTCTAAACGCCAGCGGTGCGTCTGTGCTCGCCCCTGCCGTGGTGAACAGTGCGGGCAGCCCGGAGGACAGCGCCCGACGTTTCCCAACGCTTAGGCAGTTGGCTACCAAGCTGATAGGTGGCCACGATGGGCGTTATGCGCTGCAGCCCACCCAAGGGCCAACGCCTGTGGACTGGGTGGCCGGCATGTTCATGCTCTTCCGTGCCGAGGACTTTAAAGCCATCGGCGGCTTTGACGAAAAGTTCTTCCTCTACTACGAAGATGTGGACATTTGCACCCGCCTGTGGAAGGCGGGCCGCCCAGTCATGGTCTGCCCACAGGTGCAGGTGTTTCACGATGCGCAAAGGGCCAGCCGCAAGAACATGCAGTTCATGAAGTGGCACGCCGCCAGTATGGCGCGGTACTTTTGGAAGCACTGGGGGCGGTTGCCCAAAGGTGGTGCTGTTTGAAGGTGTTCATCACTGGTGCCTCCGGCTTTATAGGCCAAGCGCTCTGCACGCGCATGCTGCAACAAGCCGATACGCAGGTATGGGCAGCGGTGCGAGCTGTGCCGCCAAGCGGTTTACCCGCAGGTGTGACGCCGGTGGTGGTGGGCGACTTGGCCGAAGCCGCCATGCCATGGCCAGGCCTTGATGGGGCAAGCGTGGTGGTCCATCTCGCCGCCCGAGCCCATGTGATGCACGAGCGCTTGTCCAACCCCTTGGCCGAGTACCGCCGGGTCAATGTGCAGGGCACCGAAAACCTGGCCCGGCAGGCCGCGCAGGCAGGGGTCAGGCGGTTCGTGTTCATCAGTTCCGTCAAGGTCAATGGCGAGGTTACCCAGCCGGGGAAGCCATTTACCCCAGCCGATGCGCCCGCGCCGCAGGACGACTACGGCTTGTCCAAGCACGAGGCCGAGCAGGCGCTGTGGCAGGTGGCCCGCGACACAGGCATGGAGGTGGTAGTCATCCGTCCGCCGCTGGTGTACGGCCCCGGCGTCAAGGGCAATTTTGCGCGCATGGTGCAGTGGGTGCGCAAAGGGATGCCGTTGCCGCTGGGCGCAGTGCGCAACCGCCGATCACTGGTGGCGCTCGACAACCTGGTGGACTTGATCGCCTTATGCGCCAGCCCCGCGCGCTCGCCGCAGGCCGCCAACCAGACGTTCCTGGTATCGGACTGGGACGACGTGTCCACCACCGAGCTGCTGCGCCGGGTGGCCCATGCCTACGATGTGCCGGCACGCTTGCTACCGGTGCCGGCGGGTCTGATGCGCGGTGCCGCCCGCCTACTGGGCAAAACCGCCGTAGCCGACCGTTTATTCGGATATTTGCAGGTGGACGCATCCCATGCCCGCGACCTTCTGGGTTGGACACCCCCGGTGTCGATGGGCCAGCAGTTGTGCGAGATGGCGCGCCTGGATAATGCTCCGTGACGCAAGATGCCATGCCGATTGATAGACTTGGTATCTGGCCTTGACGCCTAAGGTGGTGGCTAAAACGCCCGAGGTCAATCGCCGCTGACGAATAAGGTACGTATGACGCGATCGCTGGATGTGGTGCTGTCGGTGTTCGGCCTGGTGCTGGGTGCCCCGGTGCTATTGTTGATTACATTGCTGGGGTGGCTGGACACCCGCTCGCCGTTGCTTTTGCAGCAGCGCGTGGGTCGCTACCAGAAGCCTTTTGTTCTGGTAAAGTTTCGTACCATGCGGCCAGATACTGCGCATGTGGCTTCGCACTTGGCCGATGCGAGCGCGATAACCCCCTTGGGACGTTTCTTACGACGCACCAAGCTCGATGAGTTGCCCCAACTGTGGAATGTGCTCAAGGGTGAGATGAGTCTGGTGGGCCCCCGCCCCTGCCTGCCGACCCAGACTAAGCTAATCGAGGCCCGTGAGCAGCTTGCCGTGTTTGCGGTGCGCCCGGGGATTACTGGTCTAGCCCAGGTGAGTGGTATCGATATGTCGACCCCTGAACGACTCGCGCAGACCGACGCACAAATGATTCGCACCATGAGCCTACGCCATTACCTGCGTTACCTTGTACAGACGGTATTAGGTAAAGGTGGAGGTGATGCGGCGGTTAAGCCCAGGGACAAGTTATGATCACGGCTTGGATTCACGTTCGCTGTCAGTTCCTCAATGCCCAATAAGCTGTTGTCGCTGCCAATTTCAGCCCGATCGTTTGCTGTCGTCGTGTTCGATATGCTTGCGATGGCGGTCGCTGTGGTCGGCGCTTACATGCTGCGCTTCAACTTTTTGATCCCTTCGGAATATTTCCCGAAAATTGGTTTGGGGTTGGCGCTTTTGGCGCTGACACATGGCATGGCCTGCTGGCATGCCGGGCTGTACCGTGGCATGTGGGTCTTCGCCAGCCTGCCTGACCTGAAGCGTGTATTGAAAGCGGTCGCGCTGTCTACGTTGGCGCTGGTCGTTCTTGTGGCGTTTGACCGTATGAGCGGCCCGGTCGTGCCCCGCTCGGTGCTGGTGCTCTATCCAATTCTGTTGCTGGTACTCATGGGCGGGGGTCGGGTCACTTGGCGCATGTGGCGGGAGCATCGTCTTTACGGCGACCTGCGTGCCGTGGGCA
>NZ_JBLJDO010000006.1:0-180569 GCF_059410345.1 Sulfurivermis sp.
TTTGGACAGCCGCAGGCTGGCCGCGAAGCGGCAGGCCCCAGGGATGGGGCCTGCAAACCGCAAACCGTGCAAACCCCGGTTTGCACTCTGACGCTAGAAAAGCGTCGCGCTCGCGCCCCCCGCATGGGACTTTGGACAGGAAGGACCCGTCGAATTTTCTGAGCGGAAGCGATGCGGACGTCACACCCACACCGCTCGCCAGATCATAGCCGTCATCCTATCAAAATCCGGCCTTTGTGTTGCATGCCATGTTCATCCAAGAATGCCCAGAAGCCTTAAACCAAAGACATTCACGGCATGTATTGCTCTACTTGCCTCTCCAGTTTGGAAGAGTGACCGGCGGTTGCGGCCTGGCGACCGTTCAGATGATCGGCCACGATCTGCAATGCCTTCTGCCACCGCCGCCAGACAGTCGTGCGGTCGCGCCCGAGGCGGCGGCAGATGAACTTCCACTCGTAATGCTTGGCGCGCATCCACACCAGATGCCGCTGCTCCACCTCCAGCCACTGCATCCAGCGCATCGTCTCCAGCATCTGCTCGACGTCCTTCGGGCTGGGCGGCAACGGCCGGTAGCCGTCGTCGGACGAGCCGATCACCTCCCAGGGCTCGCGCTTGAACTCCGGCCACACGTTGAAGTAACCCTGCACCCCGACGCGCGGCAATCTCCGCGCGGTCTCGGCTGCATCGGCGAACCGTGCCGCCACATCGTCCATCGTCCATTCAGTCATGGCGTTTCCCTCCATACAGACGTTCCCCGATCCGGCGCACGAACTCGCGCTCGACGAAATCGAGCCGCTTGTCCTCTTCGGACACCACGAGAATGCGCTGGTCACGCCAGCCCTCCCGCTTGATCGCTTCCGGATCCTCGCGCGACGTGCCACGCCCGAGCGGGCAGCGGTAGTGCTGTGCCGGAATCTTCATCTCACACCTCCTGTGTCTCGATAGCCCAGTGCAGCAGCGCCAGGGCATCGGCTTCGTTGTCGTCGTCAGGTTGGTGGCCACGCGCCCGGATGGATGCCACCATCTCGTCCTTGGATGCGTTCCCCTTGCCAGTCGCGTGCTTCTTGATCGTGCCCACCGGCACCCCCTGATAGGGAATGCCGTGGTGCTCGCACCACGCCGTGAGCGTGGCCAGAAACCCGCCGTAGGCGTGGGCGGCATCGACACCGGCGTGGCGGCGCACTTCCTCGAAGACCAGCGTGTCGATCCCGTCGGCGTGGCCCTTCAACTCGGTTAGCCAACGCCGGAAGCGCAGAAAGCGCATGCCGCCACCCTCGAAGCGTTGTGGGCGGAAGCTCTCGGAGCCGCTCGTGATGTGGCCGTCACTGCCGCGCAGCGCCCAGCCGGTGGTGGTGCCCAAGTCCAGGGCGAGGAGTGTCGTGTTCATGTATTTCGTCCTTTCTTGCTTCCGGTCTGACACATCTGACGGGTCATGTCGTAACTTCCCGTGACGCGCGCACGCGCACGCGCGTATAGAGAGTTACGATGTAGTCCGTCAGATCCGTCAGACACGGGTCGATTGCGAGGTCATCAGTCATCGGCATAAGGTGCGGAGGCTGGCGTCGTCGGGTGCTTGAGGCCAACGCCCCGGAAGCCGCGCACCCCCATGCTGTTGCGCCACTTCTCCAGCCCTCGGGTGAGCAGCAGATCGGCAAAGCGCTTCTGCGAGCCGACGAACTCACCGGCACTGTCGGCCCACTGCCTCCAGTCGTTGAAGAGCTCGGCGGTCAGCGACTTGGCATTGGCTTCGCGCACGCAGCGCTCGTCGAGCCAACGGCCCAATGCGTCCTCGGCTTCGAAATACTCCTCGGTGGCTTCCACCACACGCCGGGGCGGATCGAGTCGTCCATGGCGCTGCCAATCGAGACAGCCCTGCACCGCCCAGGCCAGGATGCCGTCACGCTCGGCCAGCAACTTCTGCTGCAGATGCTTGTCGCGGCGCTCGGGTGGCACGGTGATCGTGAACGGGATCAGGTGCAGTCGCCGTTTCATCGCCTCATCGATGTTGCGAATTGCCGGCTTGTGATTGCCCGCCACGAACAATTTGAACTGCGGGAAGAACTCGAAGAAGTCCTGGCGCATGAATCGCGCGGAGATCTTGTCGCCGCCAGTCAGGTTCTTGAGCTTGGATTCCGCCCAGCGACGTCCCTGCTCGGTCTCAATCGCCGCAACGAAGCGCGCGCCGCGCAGTCCCGCCATATCGGTCGGGTGCCGGTCGGTGCGCGTTTCCATGAAGGTGTCCATGGGCGCGTTGGTCGCGTAGTCGCCGAGGATGGTGGCCAGTGTGTTCACAAACACCGACTTTCCGTTTGCGCCCGTGCCGTACAGGAAGAACAGGGCGTGCTCCTGTGTCGAGCCCGTGAGCGCATAGCCCACCATCCGCTGCAAGTAAGCCTGCAACTCCACGTCACCGCCCGTGACTTCATCGAGGAAGCGTCGCCAGGTCGGGCAATCCCCTCCCGGTGTGGCCGTGGTGATCTTGGTCATCCGATCGGCGCGTTCGTGTGGGCGCTTGCGTCCGGTTTTCAGATCGACCACGCCGCCCGGGGTATTGAGCAGCCACGGATCGGCATCCCACTCCTCGGTGGTCGCGGCATGCCGGCGATCCGCCCGGGCCAGCCGTTCCACACCGCCGACCGTTCCTGCGCTGGCCAATTTGGCGGCGACCTTGGGGTTGTCGGCGCGCACAGCCGTCTGGCGGCAGACGCTGCGGATCAAGTCCGTGGCCGCCAGCGTGTCCTCGGTGCGCCAGCGTTGCCCGTCCCAGACCAGCCACTTCCCCCAAGCCGCCACGTAGCGCCAGTCACGGTGGTAGCGCCGGGTGAAGGCCAGGGCCAGCGCATCCTCGGTGCCCCACACCGATTCGTCATTGCTGACCACCGGCTCTGCCTCATCGGCCACGTCGTGCATCTGCAGACGAGGGCCATGGGCAAGGAAGGCCGCCACATCAAAACCCTCGACAATGGCATCGGCCGCATCCCATCCGTCCGCCGCTTCCTCGGGCGGGTACAGGATGTGGCAGGATTTCGCGCCCGCAGCGAGAATGGCTTGTGCCGCCTGCGTCGCGTATTCCCAGCCCGGCTTGTCGCGGTCGGGCCAGATCAGCACGGATTTGCCGGCCAATGGCGACCAGTCGGTCTTCTCCACCGGAGCATTTGCGCCGTGCATCGCGGTGGTCGCCACGATGCCGACGTCACACAAGGCCTGTGCGCACTTCTCGCCCTCGACCAGCACGACCTGCGCGGCATCCTTCATTCCCGGTTGGTTGTAGAGCGGGCGCGGATCGGGCGGGGCCATCTTGCGCCGCTTAGCATCCCACGGCCGGAATTCCTTCTTGCGCCCGGGCGGGTCGTAGCGGTAGACCACCGCGATCAGGTGCCCACTGGCGTCCAGGTAGTCCCACTTGGCCGTGGCGGGGCCGAGATCGTCGAGAGATGCTTCTTTCTTGCGAGCCCTGCGCTTGGTCGCCATGGGCGTACGCCCGAGCAGGTCGGTTGCCACATCGAGCACACGCGGGAAATTCCCATGCACATCGATGCCGTGATGCGCCGCGATCAGCGCGAAGATGTCGCCGCCCTCCCCGGTGGCGCGATCCGTCCACAGCCCGGCCTTCTCGCCATCGAGTACCACCTCGAGGCTGTCGCCCGGACTGCCCAGTGCGTCGCCGATCAGGAATTTGCCCTTGCGCTTTTTTCCGGCAGGGAACAGGGTGAACAGCACCGATTCGAGCCGGGCAATCAAGTCGGCACGGATGGATTCGCGCTCCACTTCGCGGCAGCCGGACTCCGCAATTGGGGTATCGTTGAAGTCGATCATGACGCCTCCACGACAATACCCATCAGTGCCGCCACAGCTACGGAATGGCGGGCAGGAGCACGCAGCTTGCGTAGCGCCTTGACTTCGATTTGCCGGATACGCTCACGGGAACATCCCATGGCTTTCGCCATTTCCTCGAGGTTCATCGACTCGCCATCGATGCCATGGCGCAACCTCAGCACCTCAGCCTCACGTGGTGTGAGCGTATCGAGCAGGCTGTCGACCGCCTGGGCCGCCTGTTTCTTCTCCAGCAGGCTGAGCGGGTCGGCGCAGTCCGAAGGACTGACGAGCAACTCGTGAACGCTGGCTGCTGAAAGCTCGATTTCGGCAGCGTTCGTGACCAGCGGGTAATGCTGCTCCTCCGACCACAACTCGTCCGGCAAGCAGTTGAGAAATACACAGAGCTTCTCTGCGCATGGTCTGAGATCGCCGTTCTCGTCAAACGGTGTGCGCTTGAGGTTGAGGTAGGGCAAGAGATGGCCTGTGTAACTGATGCCGACCTCGCGCGCAAAAATCTGGCCGGGGTGGTGGCCTGCCTTCTCGATGGCGCGCAACAGGCGAGCGTTTCTGACCTTGATCTGAACGCGGTAGTCAGTCATCGCCGCCCTCCGTACCGGACTTGTCGTCGTGGCATACCCTTCCGTTCTGTCGATACCAGACCTCCAGTTCCGAGAGTCGGAAGCGAACCATGCGCGACAACAGGTAGTGAGGGATGCGCTTTACCGCCCGCATCTGCGGATCAGCAAACCAGTAGTAGGGCAGCCGCAGCGCGAAGCTGGCCTGTCGGGCATCGATCATCGACTCGTCTTCAGCCAGCGTTTCTTGAGATTGGGTGTGGTTGTTCATGTGTTGCTCCAGCAGCGGTCTTGCCATGCGCACATCCGGCATTCGAAGTGGGTTGAGTCATTGAAGGCACGCGGCAGAAGTTCTCCCGCCGCGGTCGCCGTGATGACCTTCACTGCCCGATCCGACATGCGCTGGGCCAGGGCCGCGTCAAAAGGCACGAGCTCGGTATGGATCTCCATCGTGTCGGCGTTGAGCGCCGTGAAGATCGCCGGGTGCTCGGTGAGTTCGAGATAGGCTTGATAGATAGCCACTTGCGCGGCATAAACGGGCTTGGCGACGGACAGGCCGCTTTTCTCCAGCTCGCGCCAGGACTTGTTTCCCATGCATTTGCATTCCCAGAGTGCCGGATAGGCGAAGCCCTCCGGGCCACCGACGATGACGCCGTCGATATGGCCCTGGAGTCGTCCGCCGGCCGCCGAGAAACCGAACTGCTCGCCATCGGCCTTGCGGGTGCGCAGGTCAAATCCTGCATCCCGCAGCCACGCGACCATGCAGTCCTCCATGACGTGGCCGCGCTCGAAGATGCGCAAGCCACGCCCGGGGATCTCACGCCCGTGGTCGACCGGCGCCTTGGCGTACTCGAACTGCAGCGCACGCTCGCAGGCCACCCCGAGTCGCGAGGCACCAAGGTACTGGCGCTCAGACTGGCGGGCACGCGCCTGCTGCATTCCGGCATCGACCAGGGCGATGATCTGCCCGGAGATGCTTGAAGAGGAGTTGAAGTCCATCATGGCTTCCCTCCCTGCGGCTCTTCCCACGGCAGGTCATCCTTCAAGTCGGCGAACGGATCGCGGACGATCTCGGCTTGCGGCACGCCGCGCAGCGGCGGCGTGCTTGCCCGTTCGTGATGCTCGGTCAGCGCCTCGGTGTAGCGCGTGACGATGGCGTCGATCACCGTCATCGCCTCTGCTTCCGAATACGCCCCGAGCGGTTTGTCGAAGCCGATGTGCCCGGCCGCCGCTCCGAAGGCCTTGAGGCAATCGCGCATCGCCGCGATTTCGATATCGCTCGCATCAACCATGGGCGCCTCCCCGCGCTCCTCGGCCGCCAGTCGCCGACCGTAGAGCGTGTGGAAGATGTCCTGGCAGCGACGGCTGCAGAACACCCAGTCGAGGGGATAGCGCCGGGGGTCGGCGATCTTGAAGCGGCCGTCGGAATGGCCGAACCCTCGCGCCTGCCGTTTGCATACCCAGCATTTGCCGCTCATGCATGGCAGCCTCCCGCCTGCGCGCGCTGCCGGGCACGGGCGGCGTGCTCGGTACAGCTGGCGTCGAGTTCCACATAGTTGTTGCGAATGGCGGTCGTCCCGATGCGCACACCCATCGGATGGCGACAGCGGGCGATGCGCAGGCCGCCGATGTCGCTGGCGCTCGACCGGTCGAGATGGCGGCAATTGCCGCAGCGTTTTCCTGTCATGACTGGCCTCCTCACTGCGCCCAGGCGGGCTTGCCGCGAACGGGCGGACGCTGCGTGGTCGCCTGTTGAGGTGCCGCCGTCGTGGGTGCTCCGGAATTGCCGCCGCCGGCCGGCGCCTTCGTGGCTGTGCCCATCAGAGCCGCGTAGTCCTTGTGGTCGGGCTCGACGACGAGCTTCACCACGTTGCGGTCCTCGCCCTTGGCATCCTTCTCGACATCGACGCGGGCCAGGAACTCGATACCGTCAAGTTCGTGGAAACCCTGGATGCGGCGGGCAGACGCAGCCTGGGGCGAGTTGTCCTGGGGATGGACGTTGCGGGCGGAATTGAGGATGCCCCGGATCATGCTGCGCCCCATGTTTCCCCAGGCCGGGCCCTTCGGCGAGTGGAGGCCGATGTTCGACCACATCTTGCGGCGGGCATAAGGCCCTTCCAGTACGACGAACTCGCAGGCAAGATAGACGCTGCCGGTGTCGAAGCTCTGGGTGGCATAGCCTCCGCTCCAGCCCTGCGCCGGATCGTCATAGCCGCCCGGCTTGATGGTCATGCGCACCTTGACGGGGGTGCCCTTGGGAATGAGATCGAAGCCCTGCTGTTGTTCGGCGTCATTGAAATCGGTCCAGTGGGACATGGCGGGTTACTCCTTGAATGCGTTGAAGTCGGTTGAATGAGAGAAAGCAGTGGCGTGTGCTGCGGCAGTACGGCCGAGGCACTTGGCGATGAGCTTTCCGAGGTGGGGTTCTTCGATGGGGTCGAGCCGGCCCGAGCGGTCCTTGCTCGGGAAGCCCCAGGGGTTGTCGGCGCCGGTAACAAAAGCGCGATACGGGGTGCCGTCATCGGCCTTCAGGATGGCCAGCGTGATGACTTCATCGAGCACGCCCGGCAGCTCGGCCGAGGTCTTGGCACCTTCGAGTTGAAGCTGGTAGATGCGCCGGTTGAAGTCGTCCAGCTTCTCTTCCAAGATGCAGACGTAGATGACGTGCTTGTCGCGCACGTGCTGCAGGTGCGTGAGCGCGCTGATCATCTCGGTGCCGAGCAACCCGTAAGCGCCCCGGGTGTCGGGCTTGCCGGTCTTCTCGGAGAAGGCCGCCGGCTGGGTCTTGCACCAGGCCAGGCACATCCGCGAGAGCACGGTCAAGGAATCGACGAAGTAGGTGTCGTACTTGGCCAGTTGCGCCGGATCGCCGTACTTTTGGCAGACGTGATCGAAGTGCGCCTGCGAGAAGGCCTGCTCAGGTGAAGCGCTCGGGCTCGGCCCAGCGAGGAACACCACCAGGTCCTTGAACTCGGGCCAGGTACGTGGGCGCAGGGTGTCGCCGACCCAGTCGAGGATGGACAGATCGCCGGCTTCGGTGTCCACCAGCAAAGTGCGCTCGGCATCGAGCGTGCGGATCTGGGAGGTCTTGCCCACCCCGGGCGCGCCGACGAGGGCGACCTTGGCGCAGCGTTTTTCGGCGAGTCTTTCGTTGGCCGTCACGATAGGCAAAGGCATGGCCGACTCCTCACTCGAATGAGACGACCGTGAAACGGCCGAAGGTGGGACGGAAGTCGCCCACGCCGATCAGTCGGCCTGCCATATCCAGGCTGTCCTTGATCCAAGCACGGTCGAGATACTCAGGCAGCACCACCATCAAATCGAACTCGGCGCGCCAGCCCGCACGCATCGCGGGCCGTACCCGATTGACGCCCGCACGCTGCACCACGACTCGCCGACGATCTTCGTAATCCCAGCGGTCGGTCCCCAGGCTGGCCAGGTGGGTGAGTGAAACCACACCGGCCTTGGTGATGTCCTGCGCCGATTTGCGCGGACTCCTGGGGTCCTGCTTGAACTTGGCCGCGCCGATCAGCGCCTGTCGCAGATACTCCCCGGGCAGGCACAACTGGCCCTGGGCGTCGCGGTAGACGTAGCTCTCGATGTCATCGGTTTTTTTGGCGGCGCTGTTCTTGGCAGCCTTGGCCTTGGCGTCGACTGCCTCGCAGTTCCAGCGGTGGAACAGCAAGTCCGCCACACCTTCGATAACCACACGGACGCTGTAAGGCGCTCCCACCAGGACCGCCGACTCGGCACCATTGCCGAGCGCATCCTCATTTCTCAAAAGGGTTTTCATCATCAAATCTCCAGAAGTTGAAAAAATCCTTGCCATATCGCGCCAAGCCAAACCTGGCCGTTGCGTACCAGTGCTAGCCGAGCCAATCCTTGCCTCGTCATGGACTACCCAGCCATATCAAGCCCCGCCATTGCCTGCCATGCCGTTGCTCGCCGAGCCCCGTCACAGTTCGCTTGGGCCTTGCCGAGTCCTGCCCCGCCATGCCATGCCACAGCGCGCCGAGCACAGCCCGGCCATTTGCTTGCCAAGAAAAAAGAAGTCAGAGGGTGACGGGTTGTCATCACGCCACCTCTTGCAGGTGTTCCACGACCGCCGGATTCCAGAGGATCTGGTAGCCGGAATGACCGTTGCGCGAGTACGGCAGGGCCTCGGCCCAGGCTTCGCCGGCCTCGGTCAGCTCCCACTCATCACGATCGTTGCGAAACTGCAGACCGTGGTCTGCCAAGAGCCGGTTGGTGCCCTTGGCGGAACGGCCCAGCAACTTGCCGAGTTGGGTGGCGTTGAGCGAGCAGATCGGATCGACGGCAGCAGGCAGCGTGAGCCGCAAGGTCTCGACGGTGAGGCCGGTGTTTTCCTGGATACAGGTCAGCGTCGCGGCCATCGCGATGCCGGTCTTGACGCCTGGCACCTTGGCGATGGCTTCGCCGATCAGCAGGATGGCGCTTACCCGATCTTGCGTGGGTGCAGGTAAGACGGCCGCCGCGTTGGGGATGGTGTAACCACCCGTCTTCCGGATCGAAGGTAGGACATCCTCGAATACCCAGCGCTCGAACCGCTCGGCAGCCGGAAGTTTGCTGTTCACAATCAGCCGGAACAGGTCGGGCTCGGAAATGATGCGGGTTTCCTGTTGGCGCCCCAGGCTGTCGACGATGGGGTGGCGTTTCACCACCCCACGGCAATGCTGTTTCAGCGCATTGACCGTATCGGCGTAGCCGAGTACGGCGGCGACATCTTTGCCGACGAACCACACCTCACCGTTGTCATCGACTACTGTGCGAACGGCATGGCCATCGAACTGAAAAGGAATGATCGCGCCCATGGTCATTCCTCCGCATCGATGGAAAGGGTGAAAGACGGCTTGCCGGCATCCACGGTGCGAGCGGCAGCGAACTGCCGTTGCAGGGCCGGCGGCCAGTTCGTGTAGCGGGACTCAGAGACAGAAAACTTGATGTCGAGGTAGCCCTCAACCTTCTCGCCGGAGGCAACGATGCGCTCGGCAATCTCACCCAACTGCTTCTGGTTCCAGCTGACTTTCTTCGGCAGTTCGAACTTGATGTGCAGCGGGCCGTCGCTGATCTGGGCGGTGCCGAAGTCGCGTCCGGATTCACGCAGTGCGGCGCGAGCCTGCTCGCCGTAGCACTGATCCAGTGCGGCATCGAACTTGGTGCGGGCCTTCTTGAGCCAGTCGATGGCGGCATCGAGGTTCTTGTCGATCTCGTGCTTCTGCACTGCCGGCAGTGCGGCGAGTTGGCTGATGGACATCTCGGCGATGTCGGTGGGGAAGATGGTCAGATCGCTCATGGCCATCCCCTTACTGATACGCCCGAACCGAAGTCGAATAACGCGAAACGCGCCGTTCGAAGGCTTGGATATCCGCCAGGGCATAGGAGACCCTCGCCCCGAGTTTCATGAATGGGCATCCCAGCGCTTCTTGACGCCAACGACGCAGGGTCTTGACCGAGACTCTCCAGCGCTCCGCGAGCTCGTACTCGTTGAGCGCCAGACGTTTCACGCCGGCCGTGGGGTCCGAGCGGCCCATCCGCCCGGTTGCTGCTGAAGGGTGTTGCGTTTGCATTTCGATGTGCCTCCTGTTCAAAAAGGGCACATCGCAGTTTCCGCACGGATTTATGGGGAGTGTGCGGGGACGTCTATGGGAGATTTATGGGGTTCGCCGCAGGCGGTATTTCCCGTGCTCGATCAGATCGAAAACGTCCTCTCGCCTCAGTTTTCCGTCACGGAACGCATCGTCGAAGGATTGATACGAGGAGTGGGCGGCGATCTTGATCTCTGCCCAGGTCACGATCGGTGGGGGATAGCCGTCCGTCCCCCAAGATGCTTTGACGATCCTTGCCCGCGCGGGTGACAAGCGAACAGATGTCTCGAAATGGGGAAGCAGAAGGTCTTGGCCATCAAGGTATTGCGTCCGCTGATCGGATGCACTCGGAGGTGCCAGGCTGCGTAGTACCCTGACGAACGCTGCGGAATTAAATTGGGCGCCCTCTTCCTGTGGCCCGATGAACTCTGAAAACGCCCGCACCTCATGGATGCCAGGCAGCAGAAGGAATGGTCGATCGCGCATCAGAACGATGCCCGGACGTGCCCAAGCCGAGTCCGCGAGAACCGACGAGAGAGCTTCGGGCGAGGCGCTTGCCAAGCGTCTGGCAACGAACACCGGCGCGGGCTCGGTGGTCTTGCCGACACGAAAATTACCAAGGAGCCAGAGGTGGTGGGGGATGCGCGCTTGTGCCTTTACGGCCGCATTTTCCAGGCCGATCCACTCAGCGAGATCGTGCAACCAGGCATCGACGCAAAAGTCATGCAGCGCGATTTCCGCCAGCGGCCTCGCCAGGATGCGCGAATGCCACTGGGGACTGCGATAGCGGTACACCCCGGCATCCTCGTCGATCTCGACGTCGACCTCGATCTCACCGTCCAGAAACGAAACCATCTGGCGCGTGAGGTAGGTATGTGCCGGGCGTAGCCAGCGACGCTGCACGAAATCACCTGCGCACCTTCCCATCCGGAAGGCGCAGACGGGCTTCGTCAGGTCGCCGGCTTGCTCCAGTGCGGCCAGAAATGCGAGGTGGGCGGCACCCGCGCCGGGCATCAGAACTTGACCACCATGCCGAGTTTCTCCAACTGGGCCATGACCAGCTTGCGGTCATCCTCGGTCTTGCTGCGATCATTGAAACCGTTGGGGGCCGTGACTTGGACGGCCACGTTGTGCGCCTTGCGATGGCGCTGCTTGGCCATGCGCATCAGCAGCTTGACCTGCGCCGGCACATAGACGGACAGATCAGGGTTCCGATAGTCCTGGCGAGCTACCTCGTAGATGTTTCGATCATCGCGACGGTCGGGCTGAATGGTCATCGTGCTTTTCAGTTCCTGGACGATCTCTCGATCCCCCGCCTCATCGTGGGTCTTGTGAAGTGAAGGGCAGGCAACCTTGAGGTGCTTAATATCGATTCGTTCGATACTCTCGATGCGCTCGCTGACGAGCTTGGCCAGAACGGTCGGCGAGACGAAGGCCGAGAGATCGAATTCCAGCATCGGCATGTCCTCGATCGCGCCGTCGGCCGCGAGCACGACAGCGCGAAAGATCGCGGCCAGGTCGCGCCGAATCTCACGATCATCACTGAATACGCTCAGCGCCCCGGTGGCCGGTTCCCGTGAAAACCGGATCGAGAGTGCAGCCAGGTCGTCATGGGAAACCTCCTCCCCATGTTCGACCTTCGGATAATGGACTTCGGCGCCATTGAAGGTCACCGTCAGGGTGTCCAGCACCTCCTTCGCGGCATCATCGTCATCACTCTCTTCGTGCCGGTGCGCATGCCCCAGGTCGCGGCGGCTGAATTGCTCGATGATGACGTCGTCGCGGGGCGCGTTTGGATACAGGAGCAGGATTCTCTCCTTGATGCGCTCCTGCATGGCTTCATCCAGTTTCGGCGTTGGGCCCAGCGGGCCACGGTAATGACTGGAATACGCTTCACTCCGCCATTGCCGGTTCATCACCTGGACCCGCTCGGCATGATCGAACCGCTTGCCGCCCGCGCGATGCTTTTCGGGGTATTCCTGTTCGAGATACAGATAGAGCGCCCGGCCATGGGGGTCGCAGGGGCGGACGAGCACCGCTGCATCGGCCTCGTCACTCTCATCGAACAGGGACAGCACGGCTTGCTTGCCATACTCGTCGCCGAGGATTTCGATGCGCTCGGCGACCCGTTCCAGTCGTTGGCGAGTCACCGAGGAAGCCTCGCCAACCAGCGGGTACAGCGCCTTTCGCACTGCCGCAGGCAGGACGCCTTTGGCCTTTTCCATTTTCTCGGCGAGTTTTTCCGGTACATGAACACCCTCGTTTCTGAGCAACCGGCGAAGCAATGGGATGTTCTTGATCTTGCGCACCAGCCAGACGAAATGCTCCATGTCCGACAGCAGATCGGGGCCATGGTCGGCCGATGCCTGCTTTGTGCCGTCACTTGCCGTAATGGCAGTCGCCCTCGAATTGATCTTCTGGACATCTTCTTGCGTTTCTTGTTGCTGTTCGGCTGCCATTACCGCTCCTTCACGATTGCGCGTTGCGCGAACGCGCAACGTTGCTGCTCAAAAAACGCCGGCTCGTGGCCGGCAACCTGCGTCCGGAGATCGCCGGACAACTACGTCAACTGGCACCGTCTGCCAGCAACCCGTATCGCGCCATACGGACCTTGATGAAGCGACCGTGAACACCGAAGCGCTTCCCAATGGCCTTCTGCAAATTCTCGAGGTCGAAATCGCCAAAAGCCCCGTCCGCCTTGACCGTGAACGTCGTTGGCGCATCCTCCTCCAGCAAGTCTGGGCGGGCCACCAGCGTCACGTCATATTTCGGGGCCATTTCCATGACGGCTTCGACCAACCGTCGGCGGGGCACCAGCAGCGAGCCCATAAATTCATTGGCGCGGAATTCCGCAATCCGCTTTTCCTTTTCCCGCTCGGCTTCGACAATCCTGGCGAGCAGCCCTTCATCTTGAGCCGGCGACACGCCTGGGGACGTCAGGTGTCCGACATCGTGCGTCGTGGTGCGATAGGCCTGGCGCTGCCTTTGATCTGGCGGATCGAATAGTCCCGGTGAAGCCTTCGAATCCGCAATCCAGCCTGGTGCATCGAACACGGCATGGCCGAGTTCGTGGCCGAAGGTACTCAACACCAGTTCCTCCGTCATGCCTTCGCCGACCGGCGATACCAACAGTGAAACCGCATCTTCGCCCGCCCCCGGATCGAACTCGCACAGGCCGCACACCTGCTCTCCGGTTTCATGATCGGTGACCGGGTGGTCAAGGCTGACCCACAGGTCGAAACGCAGGCCATTGACGTTGAGGCTGGAAATCTCGCGCAGGGTTGAGAGTGGCAAGCGGTCTACATCCTCTGCAACCAGTTGAGCGCGTACCGCGCTCGCGGTTTCTTCGATTGCAGGATTCTTGAGGAAGAGCGGCCGGAAATGGCCGGAGTGGCGGTAAGCAACCGAGAGCGACGTCATGCTCAGCCTTCGATTTTCGGGCGTTTCCGGTAGGCCAGGACAACATCGCCAAGATTCTTCTGCAGTTCCGGCGGCAGGCGGTTGGCCTGCACAAAAACCTCATCCAAGTCCAGGTGCAGTTCCTGGGCCGCCTTGGTGATCAGGTCATCCTTGGGCGGCTTTTCCATATTGCGTTCGATGCGCGACCAGTAAGCCGGCGAGATACCGATTCGCCGGGCGAAGTCGTTCAGGGGGATGCCTGCTTCCTCCCGTTTCTGCCTGATGAAGTCGCCGAATGCCATTGAGGGGTTGCAACTGGAAATTGGTCACCGTCGAGAATATCGAACTCACCTATTCTCGTCAACTGTTTTATCAACGCGCAATCGCTCACATGGAGCCCAGCGTCAGTGAATCTTGGGAGTTCGCTCGCGCAACCGTCGCCAAACCTGTTCAATGATCAGCATCGATGCATCGTCAGGGTGAATGCCAGGTTCGCGCTCACGCAGCGCCTGCATCAAGGCGTCATTGCCTTGCCAGAGCCCAAGGTTGTTCCGAATCCACATCCCCAAACCAAAATGCAGATTGATCAGGTCTGACTCAGGCATCGCCGCAATCTTGGTAGCCTCGGCTTCTGGCAGCGCGGCGATGACTACGCCCGCAGCCTCATCAATCGTTGCGGGCCACTGCTTAGAGTTCATTGACGATCCTTCTTGCGCCAGTCCCAAGGCGGTATCGGTTCTGCGTCACGCCAGAGCCCGACGCTGCGCGCACGCGCCTCCTGCTCGGCAGTCTCATAGGATCGAGCATCCTCGGCTGATTGCTCCTTGGCGTACTTCCGGTACCACCAGGCAAATCCAGCGGTGACCTGACCAAGACCGGCATCCAGTATCTTGGCGCAGTCGGGACGTTGGCAGCCGGGTTCAGCCACCATTACCTTCCCTACGATGCGCTGGTAGCGATCATGCTTGCTCCACTGCACCTCGACTTCCTTGCCGAAAACCAGCCGGGAAAGGTTTTCCTTCGATCTCTGGCCGAAGGCCTGATTCTTCTCCGGGGCATCAATGCCAGCAACCCGAATCTTGTGTTGCCGCTTATCGCTGTCGAGCACGGTGATCGTGTCGCCATCGCTCACGCCGACCACTTTGCCGGCCAGCGTGTCGGCCAGCACAACTCCTGTTGACAGGAGAAGCGCCAGACCCAGCCCGGAAAAAATCAATCGATTACTCACCATTACCCTACGTTGCCATCTAGTCGAGAAGATAGGACATATTATCCATGACGGTCGCAATTCCTTGGAGCCGTCATGAAGAACCTCGAACTCGCATCTCCCTCTGAGATGTCCGCCAGCGCCCGTGCTGGCGAAATCACCACCATCATTGCGGCAGCCATCGTCCGCACGCTCGCCGGCGACGATCAAAAACAGAGAGCAGTTGGACTTGGCTTCCTGCCCGACCAGCGCGTTCATACAACCCCCTATCAACAGGAGAAGTTGTGATGAACGAGAAACAAGCATCTGTCGCCGCCCGGATCTCCGAGCTGGCCTGCCTGCCGATGTCCGAACTCTGGTCGCTCTGGGATCGGTACTTTCCCCGCCGCCCGGATTATCCGAATCGAACGCACGTCGAGTCGCGCATTGCCTACAAGCTGCAGGAGGAAGCCTTCGGCGGCCTCGCCCCCGAAACCAGGCAGCGGCTGGAAGCCATCGGTGCGAAGCACTCCAAAATCAAGCTGCGCGCCAGGCCGCGTGAATTCCATTTCGCGCCGGGCACGGTGATTCTGCGCGAATGGGGCGAGCGCGAGCACCGGGTAACGGTCAATGCCGAGGGCCGTTTCGAGTACGAGGGCCACACCTTCAAGAGCTTGACGGCGGTAGCCCGGCATATCACCGGCCAGCACTGGAGCGGGCCGCTGTTCTTCGGCCTTGGCAAGGGAGGTGCGCGATGAACGAAATCGCCAGCCCCAAGACCCGCAAGCGCTGTGCCGTCTATTGCCGGGTATCCACGGACGAGCGCCTCGATCAGGAATTCAACTCCATCGACGCTCAGAAGGAGGCTGGCCACGCCTACATCGCCAGCCAGCGTGCCGAAGGCTGGATTCCGGTCGCGGACGACTACGACGACCCCGGATTCTCCGGTGGCAATACCGACCGCCCGGCCTTGAAGCGCATGATGGCCGACATCGAGCGCGGCCAGATCGACATCGTGGTGGTCTACAAGATCGACCGCCTGACGAGGAGCCTGTCAGACTTCTCCAAGATGGTCGAAGTGTTCGAACGCCACGGGGTGTCCTTCGTCTCGGTCACCCAGCAATTCAACACCACCACCCCGATGGGGCGGCTGATGCTGAACGTCCTGCTCTCCTTCGCCCAGTTCGAGCGCGAGGTCACCGGCGAGCGTATCCGCGACAAGATCGCCGCCGCCAAGAAGAAGGGGATGTGGATGGGCGGGGTGCCGCCGCTCGGCTACGACGTAGTCAATCGCCAACTGGTCATCAACGAGGCCGAGGCGGCCGTGGTGCGGCGCATCTTCGAGGAAATGCTGACCATCGGCTCGCCGACCCGGATCGCCGCCAACTTGACCTTGGAGGGCATCACCACCAAGGCCTGGACGACACAGGAGGGCCAGACCCGCAGCGGCACCCGCATCGACAAGAAGTACCTGCACAAGCTGCTGCGCAACCGCATCTATCTGGGCGAGCTGTCGCACAAGGGAAACTGGTACCCCGGCGCGCATCCGCCGATCATCGACCAGGCGCTCTGGGACAAGGTTCACGCGGTGCTGGCCAAGAGCGGCCATGCCCGGTCGGTGGAAACCAAGATCCGATCACGTACTGACGCCTTGCTGCGGGGCCTGCTCTACGCCCCCTCGGGCGAACGCATGTACCCGACCTACTCGAACAAGAAAGGACACAAGTATCACTATTACGTGTCCAAGTCGGAGAGCCGCTTCGGCGCGCCGGGCAAGCGCTACGAGCGCCTGCCCGCAGCGGAGATCGAGGCAGCGGTGGTCGCCCAGATCCGCACGGTGCTGACCAGCCCGGAAGCCATTGCATCGGTGGTGCGCCACATTCAGCAGAGCGGCGGTCAGGTCGACGAGGCCACCACGGTGATGGCGATGGGGCGTCTCAACGACGTGTGGGATCGATTGTTCCCGGTCGAGCGCCACCGCATCGCCAACCTGATGATCGAGCGCATCGACCTCGTCCACCTCGGCGAGATGCAGGGGATCAAGATCAAGTGGCGCCCATTGGGCTGGGACAAGCTGATTGGCGAATTCGCGCCACAGCAGATCGGCGCGGAACTGATGGAAGTCGAGGCCTGATGAACAGCTCGCTGGAAACCTTCGCGCCCCTCCAGTTCAAGCGTAAGAAGGGAAAGCTCCTGGTCGACGGGAGGGAGGGGGAGCACGATGTCCGCATCATCGAAGCCGTGGCCCGGGCGATGCACTGGCACGCCCTGCTCGACGCCGGTACGTTCAAGAGCGTGGTCGAGATCGCCCGGGCCGAAGGGTTGATGCCAACCACGGTGGGCCGGCTGCTGCGACTGGCGCGGTTGGCCCCCGACATCATCGAGCAGTTGATGCAGGGATGCCAGCCCCGAAGGCTGACCCTGCTGTGGCTGATGCGACACGACATCCCTGCGCTCTGGGCTGACCAGCGTCAGATGCTTGAACGATTCCGGTAGGAGGCGAAATGACCAGCAAGAAGCACTATGGCAAGCAGACGGGGCAAGCGGTCACGCAGGCCTTGCCCAGTCCAGCCGGTGGTGTACGACTGGAAACCTTTGTCCCCTGGACACTGGTGAGACGAGGGTTGAAAAAGCGGGTCATCACACCATTGGACGCGCCACAGGAATTTCTGTCCGAGGCTGCCCAGGAGCGGAAGGAGAAAACGGTTGCGCAGGACACCGCACTGATGCGGGCACTCGGACTGGCCCACCATTGGCAGCGGCTGCTGGACGATGAGCGGGCGGCGTCCGTCGCCGACATCGCCAAGGCCGAGGGCATGGACGCGACGCAGGTGCGCCGGGTCATGCGGCTGACCCTGTTGGCCCCAGAGGTCATCGAGCGGCTGGTGGGTGCGCCCGATGCCGTGTTGGAGAAGGTGATACGCCGCCATTGGCCCGGTAATTGGATCGATCAGGTGATTGTTCTGAAGACTTACAAAAAGTCATCTAAGTGAGCGAGATCCCTGTAAGTCAGCTCCGGGCTCTATCCGCCCCTTACATTTATGCGGATTTCCGCCTGGACGTATGACCTGAAATCTGGTCATGCGGTCGCGACCGAGGACAGACAACGGATTATTTTCGCCGCTCAAGCCAGCGGACCAGCCGATCCAGTGCCGCTCGAACAACGGCGGTAAGCCGTTCGCTGCGTTGAAGGAGCTGCACAAGCCGGGGAGACAGCTCATAGTAGCACCTGACAAGGGTGCGCCCCAGTAATGATGGCATCAACGCCCTGTCACGCCAGGCACGTAGTGCATTGGTTTCAGGCGCGTCCCGGCCATAAACGGCTGTAGCAATAAAGCAGTTGTCCTTTGTTGTCGCCGGTTTTCCGGATGT
This sequence comes from Sulfurivermis sp., assembly GCF_059410345.1. NCBI lineage: Bacteria > Pseudomonadati > Pseudomonadota > Gammaproteobacteria > Thiohalomonadales > Thiohalomonadaceae > Sulfurivermis > Sulfurivermis sp. The sequence continues at coordinate 17,955 of NZ_JBLJDO010000006.1, forward strand.
GGTTGTATGAGTATATGTAGGCGAACGCCCGTGGGTCCGTGGCGCCGGTGCTGGTTGGCTCCCCTTCATCGCCTGCAGCACGGCCTGATTTGGAGTCGTTGACGCCCGGCCGGGCGCAGTTGCTCTGGAAGGGGTACTGGTGGTTCCGCGTATTCCGTCCAAGATCTCCTTATTGCTACTGCGAGATGTTGATCCAGTTGACCGCGCAGATGTACCAGACAGTCGGAATCTGGCCTCCGACTCGGTGATTACATGAAGCTGATTGGCTTGCGTGATGCTGATTGCCAAATGGGAGTACTTGTACTTCCTGCTTCGATATGGTGGCTCCATCAGCCCAACGACGCTAACCCATTTCCCAACCCACCCTTGGTCGGGACGTTGAGTGAGCGCAGCCAAGCCCTCGGACCAGATGCTAATCTTGACGATCTCGCCCTGCCACCGTCCGAAATTAATGAAGACGTAGGGCTTGCCATGACGAGTCTTGTCCTGTTTGACCTCGACGATTCTTCCGACTAGTTCGATCCGATCCCCCACATGTCGGAGGCAAAGCGCGTAGTTCGTGGCATCCAATACTGGAAAGGCCGACATGTACTGCGCCAGGGCGACCGGGGCGGTCGGCGATACCGTAATGACTACTTGGGGGATGTTCTTCCGTACGAGAAAGTCTTCAAGCGTTGGAATCTTGTCAAAAGATGCTTTGCAGATGGCTGCGAAGTTCTTTGCGTCCTCAGCAAACTGGGGACGTCCAAACAGATCGCCGAAAATGGCCGACCGACTTGGGTCGGCAAAATCATTCGCCTTGAATAGGATGGAATCGCCATCTGATTGGGTCTTGCTCCATAAATCCGGATGGGCCTCCAGTACCCGGAGCGCGAGATTTAGTGCAATGAACGAGAAGCGGTCGATCCGGGGATCCCATGAACTACTAGTTCGTCTTGGGTGCTGGAAATTTCGGTGTCCGAGTTCGGCGCTGCCAAGACTCCTCAGCTCATCGACGAACATTCCGTCATAGTCGATGAGCTGAACGGATCGACCTCCGTTCGACACCATCACATTCCCCGGCTGAACATCGCCATGCGCCAGGTTCTGGCCCTCGAGGTAGGTGGCCAGGGTGCGGAGTGATGAATTTAGCTGCTGGAGGTCGCTCTTGCTTCGATAGCGCGCCTCCAAGAACTCCCCCAAGGTGTCGCCCGATGCCCATGCCATTTTGACGACGGGGAAAGCCTTACCATTGACGCGAACCCCCTGCGGCTGGAACTCAAAGTCCAGAAAGTACGGGGAGCGCAAGGACTTGAGCCGGTTAGAGATTGCGCAGTAGCGCTTCTCAAGAGCATTCGATTGCTTGTGGAAACAGCGAACCGCGTATTTCGCACCTCCAGTCGTGACTGTGTAAGTGAGTGCGAAGCCCCCGCACAGGGCGAGCGGCAAACCGAGGCCGGTTGTTGCAATCGTCCCCTTCTTGAGAACAGGGTCAGCAAGCGCCAGTTGCGGATGCTGGAACGCTTCGTTGTACTGTTCAAGGGTTGGGTAAGTCATTCCCGTCAGCCGTAGCGAACGACAACCTAACTAGCGTCGTGTCGTCAATGCGCATATTTTTCGTCAGCCGTTCCTGGATCACCAAGGCTTCGAGGCCGGGTACATCTTCGATACCGGCGAGCATCTGCCAGACAGGTCGCCCTTCCTGCGCATGACGAAGCGCCCACTCTCCGAGTGCATCTGTCATGCACAGAACAATTGGATCTGTTCTATCCTTGATGCGCCACGTCTTGTGATGTCGGGAAAAGAAATCTGGCGAGGAGAAAAAAGTGTTTAGCGTGAAGTTGGTGCAGAACAGTTCCGGGCGCTGTTGAAACTCCTCGGCGCGCACATACGGAAATGAGTCGACGAAGTCACCGCCATCCAACAGCACAGCAAGACTATCTCCTACGCCTAATACGTCCACCGTGCCGTGGTCGAGGAACTCCTCTATCCCCAAAAGGGTCGCGAAGCTTCCTCGGTCGAATGCAGCCTGCTTCGACCACGACATCTGTGCAAGATCAAATTGAGCGAGGTAATCAGCAACAGCGTCAGTGAGCCAACTTGCGTTCAGTTCCGGGTGTCGCACGAAGCGTGCGGTCAGCAGGTGTGCCCAAGTCTTTGAGTCGAAGGATTCGGATGCCCCATCGCTGACAGCGACTCTGCCAATGTCGGTTGCCAACACGTAGGCATCCTCGTTCGCGTCTGGAAACGACGAGTCCTTGGGCACCTGCCCCGCAAAAAGCACCTTCATGCGCAACGACAAGGCTATCGCAATTGCGAGGCACGCGTGCCAATGTCAAAGAAGTCCACAATCTGAACGGCATCAGCATTGAACATGAAACCTCGCGACTCCATGCTCACTTTGAATCCCTTTTCTTGGGCGAACCGAATCAGGTGATCTGGTAGGGGACTCGACATGCGAAAGAGAAGTTTCGCGTATGCATCTGGCAGTCCCGTCTCAGCAGCAGGAAATTCAACGGGGTTCGCGCCAGAAGTACTGACGTGCAAATTGAACATGAGCACGGGCCCGTCGCCAGTCTGGATCTGGCGGATTTGTGTCGCAAGTTCCTCCGGGTCGCCATCGGTTGACTCGCCGTCTGTGATATGAAGAACGGTGGGCGGATAGCTGTTCGGATGGGAATCGCACCAAGCGACAAGCTCCTCTGCAGCCTTTGTAATCGCTTGGCACATCGGCGTACCGCCACTCGCATGGGGTTCAAACCAAACAGGGAATTTGATCGATTGCTCGACAATACCGCCCGCGCCGTCATCCATCCTCTTCTGACGTTCTTCGATCCGCAGCGGAGATGCTTCGATGGCAGAGATAGGATGAAGAACGGACGATCCTAATGCGCCCTGGAACCCGTTATACGCCCCGTTGGCACCATAGCCGATCACACCGATGTCGAAGTAATTCCGGGTTCCTTCCGACTTGGTGCAGCGGGTGATGAGAGTGGCGAGCGTTCGGTTCAGCACGTCCGCAACTTGTTGCGCCTTCGATCGGCCCGACGACATTTTGTCGTCCATCGATCCAGACTGATCGACCAGAAACAGAAACGCTGTCGGATTGCTGCGGCTGATCTCTGCAATGTACGGCATGTCATTCTCCCTTAAAAATATCCACGAAAACTGAGCGGGTTCCTGCAGACAGTGAGAAACCTTGCCCTAGCGATTTCCAGCTATTGCTTCTGTGATGCTGACGCGCGTTTCTGGTCGTCTATCCAAACGTCAATATCTGCCCGCTGAAACCGCCAAGCCCCTGCAACCTTGAACCCAGGAATCTCTCCGCGTTGTACGAGCCGGTAGATTGTCTTCTCGGTTACGTTGAGATATTCAGCGAGATCCCGCACCGTCATCGCTTGCTCAATGCTACGAGGCATACACTCTCCATTTCTACCCTGATAGGATAGCCGAGGAAAGCAGGGGAAACTAGTCCATTCCTATGTGGATGACGGGAACCATCAGCTAAGCTACCCACGAGAGAGAGCCCATGAGAAACACACGACAACCGCCACATGATTTCGGGATGAGCTGGGGAATACCCGGCTTTCGAGTGGGGCGTAGTCAGTTTGGGACGTGGTGGGTTTCCATCGGCCTCCCGTTCGGCATTCGCATTACCAGACGCATCGGGAAGGAGAGGCGCCCCCCGGAAGCGACACCACAGAACCACACGTCAGCAATCCCCAACATAGGTCAGTCCCAGCAACCAGAGGGCATAGCACAGACGCTGCCAACATTAAGCCATCCACTCACCAAGAACCAAGAGATTTTGGAGAAGATGCGCGGCAAGAAGGACTAGGTTGTCCCGCTGCCATCGTTGGGCAGAAGCAACAGAAGGGCGATTCGGATCGATTTCATCCTTCGGTCGCCGGAGGTAGCCTCTCTTCAACCACAACCGACCGTCTCAAAACCCCCACCAATACTGGAAGTGACCTCGCGCACGCTCGCGAGGCAAGTAGAGAAAATCGGAGAACAGAGAGGCCGTAGGGGGCGAAAAACGTGGGAATGTGAGGGACGACGCTCGCGAGGCAAACCCGCGAAACCGCGCGAGAACTGGCATTTCAGGCAGACGTAAAAAAGCCCGAAACGGGTTCGGGCTTTTGGGATTGGTGGCCAGGGGCGGAATCGAACCGTCGACACGCGGATTTTCAATCCGCTGCTCTACCAACTGAGCTACCTGGCCGAAAGGCCGCCTATTAAAGCGACAGCGGCACGGCAAGTCAAGGAATAATCTGCCCTGCTTACCGGCTGGGCGGCACGTAGCCTTCCGGCTTGGTGGAGCCGCCGCTGAAGAAGAACTTCTCCATCTCCTGCTCCAGCATCTCGCGGTGCTTGGGGTTGATGGGTGACAGGCGGTATTCGTTGATCAGCATGGTCTGCTGGCGCAGCCACAGGCCCCAAGCCTCTTTGGAGACGTTCTCGAACACGCGCTTGCCCAGCTCGCCCGGATACGGCTGGCGTTCCAGCCCTTCAGCCTGCTTGCCCAGCTTGACGCATTGCACCATACGACTCATCGCAACATCCTCATTCGTCACGGCCCAGCCGCGCCACCAAGCGCTTGATCGGTGCGGGCAGGCCCAGTTGATCGCAAAGCTCGGTTTTATACCAGACTGCGCCGCCTGCTTCCATGATCGTCCCGCCCGCGTCTGCAACCCGCACATGCAGCGGGGATATATCGAGATGGAAATGGCTGAAGGTGTGGCGCAATGGCGGCCAGGCCTGCTCCGCGCGCAGCGCGAAGCCGCGGCGATGGCACCAGTCCGCCACCGGCTCATCCGCTTCGGGCGGGGTCCACAACCCGCCCCAGATACCGCTGGGCGGGCGGCGCTCCAGCAATACCTCGCCGCGCTCGTTGGTCACCAGCAGGAAGGTGGCGTGGCGCTCGGGCAGGGTCTTGCGCGGACGCGGCGCCGGATAGCGCAGCGCAGCGCCGCCGGCATGGGCCAGGCAGGTTTCCGCCTGCGGACAGTCGCCGCAGCGTGGGCGGCTGCGCATGCACAGGGTGGCGCCCAGGTCCATGATCGCCTGGGTGTACTGGGCCACGCGCGCGACGGGGGTGTGCTCCTCCGCCTTCTGCCACAGCAGGCGCTCCACCTCCGCCTGCCCGGGCCAGCCATCGATGGCGTGGTAGCGCGCCAGCACGCGACGCACATTGCCGTCGAGGATGGGATGGCGCTGGTTCTGTGACAGGGCCAGGATGGCGCCCGCAGTGGAGCGGCCCACACCGGGCAGCGCCATCACCTGCGCCAGCGTGGCAGGAAACACGCCGCCGTGTTCGGCGGCGATGAGGCCGGCGGCGCGGTGCAGATTGCGGGCACGGCTGTAATAGCCGAGCCCGCTCCAAAGGGCGAGTACTTCGTCGAGAGACGCGGCAGCCAGCGCGGTCACGGCGGGAAAGCGCGCCATGAAGCGTTCGAAATAGGGGATGACCGTCGCCACCTGGGTCTGTTGCAGCATCACCTCCGACACCCACACCCGGTAGGGGGTGGGGTCGCTTTGCCAGGGCAGATCCTTGCGGCCGTGCTCGTCGTGCCAGGCGAGCAGCCGGTCGGCGAATGAACTCATCGCAGCTTGATGGCGTCCTGCAACTGCTTCTGCAGATTCTGTTGCAGCTTCTGCTTCTCGGCATCGAGCTTTTTCTGCATTTCCTCCTGGGCCTTTTTCTTCTCGGCCTCCAGGGCCGCCGCGGCCTTTTTCTTTTCCGCCTCGATGGCCTGCTTGGCCTTTTCGTCGAGCAGGGAGCCCAATTCGACGTTGAACTTGGGCTCGGTGAAGCTGCCGGTGATGCGCAGCGGAATGGTCAGCCCTTTCAGGTCGTCCAGTGCCTTGCCGCCCTGCCCCTCCAGCGTGCCGACGATGGCGGCGCGCACCAGATAGTCCAGCGCCTCGGTGGCGAGGTGGGCGGTGCCGCGGCCCTCGACACGGAACAGCGGCGAATTGGCCTTGAGATCGGTGTTGGTCACCAGGCCATCCTTGAGGGTGGCGGTGCCGCTGATGGCGGCGAAGTCGGTGCTGCGCACCTCGTCGGGCGGCGCCGGTTGCTTTTGGTAAGAGGCGTAGGCGTTACGGATCAGCTGGGCGATGTTGATGCCGTTGACGGCGCCGTCGGTGAAGCTGAAGGCGGCATTGCCGGTGAGGCTCTTGCGCACATCCATCGGATCGATGCCGCGCGCCGTGAGTCTGGCGCTGACATTGGCGGTGCCGCTGACATAGTCCTTGCCCATGAAGTCCTTGAGCAGCGGACCCGCCTGCACGCCGGCCAGCTTTTCATCCATGCCCAGCAGCGGCACGTTGCCGCGCACGTCGAGGCTGAGATTGCCGTCGTAACCGCCGCCGTAGAGCTTGGCTCCCACCGGATGCACGCGCAGCAGGCCGCCGGCGGCCTTCACCGTGGCGTGGATATCGCTGGAGCGCAGATTCATCACCTTGAACTTGCCGATGCGCGCCGTGCCATCCACGTCCAGGGCGCGCAACTGCGCGATGGTCTCCGGCGGCAACTCCACCACACCGGCCGCGGCGGCGGCCGGTGTCGCCGGCACCGGTTTCTCCTTGGGCGGCGGCAGATAGCGATCCGCATCCACTTCATCCAGCGTGAGATCGTAGCGCAGCGCCGGCTGCTGGAAGTTGCGCACCGACGCGCTGCCGCTCAGGGTGGAATCATCGAAGCGCAGCTGCAACTTGCTGAGGGCGGCCTGGTTAAGGCCGGCGCTGAAATCGAAGGCGAGCGCGGCCTTGGTCAAGGTAGACGGATCGGCCATCTCCGGCAAGGCGATGCCCAGGGTGGCGAGCAGGTCGCGTGGCACGAACTCACCCAGTTCGATACGGCCGGAGAACTGCGGTGCATCGATGATCTTGCTGCCGTTCACCTGGCCGTTGATGGTCAGGCCCAGCGTCTGGATGTTGAGGGGGCTGACCTTGACGGTCTGCCGGCCCAGCGAAAGATCAAAGGACATGTCGACACGGCTGCCCTGCACGGCCGCCGCTTGCATCCCCGGCGGCAACTGCGCCTGGAACGGCGCCAGCAGCGTGGCGGCATCGCTGATCATGATCTGCAAGCTGCCCTTGGCATCCGGCTGCGCCAGGATGGAAGAAGCATCTACCTTGCCCTGCACCGTCACGCCCTGCGCCTCCAGCTTGAGGCCGGCGATGCTGGCGGTCTGCGCAGCCAGATCGGCCTGCACATCCGCCTGCAGACGCGCACGGGCCTTGCCGCCCGGGATCAGCGCGCTTTGCACATCGGCGGCGAGGGTGGTGGTGTCGAGACGATACTTCTGGCCCTGCAGGTCCAGCGTGACGCGGCTGGCGAAACGAATATGGCCGCGCAGCTGCGGCTGACTGCTGTCGACGTCGAACTCCAGCGCGATATCGAAGGGCTCATTGAGACGGATGGCGCTGATCTCGAGATGCAAATGTTCGATGGCATAGCGGGCGCCGGACTGACGATCGTCCCACACCACCTTGGCGTCGCGCAGTTCCAGACCGCCCAGGGCAATGGCGCCGAGGGCCGTCGCCGGGTCGGCGGGGGCCGTTTCAGCCGGCGCGGTCTTCTCCGCCGGGGCAGTTGCTTCGCCGGCGGCACCGACCAGGTCATCCCAGTTGGTGCTGCCGTCGGCACGGCGGCCGAGGTTGGCCTCCAGGCCGTGCAGTACGATCTTTTCCATCTCCACTTCACGGCGCAGCAAGGGCAGCAGCTTCACCCGCACATCGGCCTCGCCGATGCGGGCGAACGGCGCCGGACCAAAGCCCTCGGCATTGCTCAGCTGCATGGCGCCGAGGCGCACGCCGAGCCAGGGAAACAGCGACAGCTTGATCTCGCCCTCGATGGTCAGCTCGCGGCCGGTCTGCTTCTTCACCGCGGCGCTGATCTCGTCGCGATAGTCATTGGGGTCGATGACCAGCGGGATGATGATGGCGGCGGCCACCACGGTGATGACCAATGCGGCCACCAACCAGGCAACGAGCTTGATGATCTTCTTCATGACGGGGCGTCCTGATCCATGGGCGGAATACGGCCAATCTTACACCGGTTGGCGCACGGCTGCTGCCGGGAGAAAACCCTGATCACCACAGGGAAAGCGGAAGGTGGGAATGAAAATGGAGCGGGTGATGGGAATCGAACCCACGTAGTCAGCTTGGGAAGCTGAAGTTCTACCATTGAACTACACCCGCGACGGGCGGCCATCATACTACCGGCCTGACACAGGCCTCAAGTTAATGGGCGTTTAAAGTATTTCCCACACCGATTTGTACTTGTCGAAGGGGTCCGTCGCCGAGGCAGCCTTGACCTCGGGCTGGCTGCGCCGGGCCTGATGCTCGGCGCAACGGTACATCTGAAACACGGCGGAGGACTCAAGCTGTGCCAACAGCACGATGGGGACTTCGCGGCCAGCGGAGGCCAGCCACAGGCGCTTGTTGGCCAAGCCGGTGATCTGCGGCAGCACCACACGCAACTGGTCCTGCTCATGGCCCAGCAGACAATCGATGGGGGCGCTCTGCTTGCCGTCCTGCTCGACGCGGATCGCCGCCGGTACCACCTGCTGTTGCAGGCGCTTCACACCCAGCTCGATGCTGCCGTCCGCCCCCACGCGCAACCAGCGCACCATGCCGAGACTCCACTGGGAGGTGTCGTCGGAGGTGCTGACCGCCACCAAGTCGCCGTCGCGCACCGCGCCCAACCGGCCGGGCGGAAAGCGCAGGCCCAGGCCGCCATTGCTGCGATTGACCAACTCACCGAACACCAGCGTGTAGGTTTTGGCGACCTCGACCTCCGCCCATGACTTGGTCTGCTCCCGGGGCCGGCTGGTATACACCATGTCCCAGATGTCGGCCTCCTCGTCACGATCGCCGACAAAGCCCAAGCTGCGCGCAAATGACTCTTTCTTTTCCAGCTGTGCATCCAGCACCTGCAAGGCGGGCTCGGCCGCCGCAGCCGGGGCCGCTGCCGGTGCCGAGACCCCGGACAACAGCGCATGGATCTCCCGCAAACCCAACACCACATGTACCGTGCCGGCCGCCGTCTCGCGTGCATCATTGCGCTGCGGCGGACGCAACCAGCAGGTCAGCAATGTCGCCGCCGTGTCACGCTGCACTTGCGCACCGGAAGGCAGCGTGATGCGCGCGGTAGCGCCGCGTTGCTGCTCCACCTGCTGCGCCATCTGCTCCAGCAGCGGCGTCATATTCAGCAGGCGCAGGCTGTATACATTGGGCTCGCGTGCCGGATGCAGCTTCCACAGCGGCCCCGGCGCCACATCCTGATCCAGGTCGATGCAATAGGCATCGGCACAGCGCTGGGGACTGTCCGGCCGCGACAGCTCGAGGGCGCCGGTCCATTGCGCCATGTGGCGCAGCACCTCGTCGAACTGGGCCGCCTGCATGCGCTGCGGCGGCAACAGCGCCAGTAGCAGCAGCTGTTTGTACTCATGTCCCAAGGTGGTGACCGCACCGCCGCCAAGAGGGGCCACGGAGGTATCCAGCAATTGGTTGTCCTCCAGCAGCCGATAGGCGCTGTGGATCATCAGCCAGGCGCCGGGCGGCGGTGGCAGATGGAGCTGGTGACGAATGGTGAAGATGCCGCTGAAGTAATGCAGCATGCGGTGCAGCGCCGTGGTCCACACCCGCTCCCACTTGCGCTGGCGGAACCAGTGCAGGGTATCGCTCTGCTGCATCACGATCTGGTAGCCGATGATCATGGCGGCACGCAACTCGGTCGCCAGCTGCGCCACCCGGGCGGCCTTGGCGTCGAGCGGGAACGGCCTACCCGTGTAATGGGGTTTGAGCGCGGCGAGCACGCCCTGCAGGGGCACGGCAAGCTGCTCGAGAAATTCCAGGCGATGGTGAATGTTGACGTCGAGGCGGTTGACCTCGTGCAGGGCCAGATACAGCAGGCGCGCCGTTTCGCCGGCATGACCCAGCGGCAAATGCTCCAGCCATGCCCTCACCGCTTCAGGCCGGGTATCGAAGGCGCCGGGGCCGGGTTTGTGCTGTGGGGGAATGGAGAGATTGAGTGTCGGTGTCATTGGCCTGTACGGTGATGTGTTTTGACATCCCGTCAAACCAGTTGCACTCCTTACCAGTGGGCATTGGAAAGCCCACTGTGAAAATGGTTCCGCAAAACTCTACCACAGATACCGATTAAAGCGCGTTCCATACGTCGGTATAGCGATCCGCCTCCTTGGCGGCGGCGGCCGGCGCCTCCGCCCGGCGGCGCCAGGCCTCCTGCGCGGCCAGGCCGGCATGGGCCTGATCGTGTTCAGGGACATCGAACGAAAAGGCGTTGAACCCGGTGGAGCTGTCGATGCGCTCCAGCAACACGATAGGGGCTTGATGATCGCGGTAGGCCAGGCGCAGGGCCTTGTGTTCCACCCCGGGCAGGTTGGGCATGAACAGCGCCGTCTCGCCGCTGGGCGTGGTACCGAGCAGACAGCCGAGGGGTGCGCTGTGCCCATCCTGCCCATCCACGCTCACATCCACCGGCAGCGCCTCCACCGCCAGATGCTGCACACCCAGGGTCGGCGGCTCACCTTCCATGGCGCGCAGCCAGCACACATAAGCAATTTCCCAGGGCCGCCCCGGCCCGTTGCGCAGACCGATCACGTCACCCTCCTTGATGGGCTGCGCAGAACCTGCCGGCAATTCGAGTCCATAGCCGGTAGCGCTGCGATCCAGCACCCGCGCCAGTAACGGCGGCGGCGGTGCATCAGTCACCTCGCCACCGGTCCAGGCATGGACCGGATGGGCAGTCTTCGCCGACTCCAGTTGCAATACCTGCGGCGGCCGCGGCGGCATCACACCGGCCAGGGCGTGGTACAGCCCGCTGACCCCCACCTGCACCTGCATCTCCTGTCCGCGCCCCTGGCGCCGTTCGGCGTGGCGGCCGCGGGCCCCGCTCCAGACGTTGCGCAACACCTCTACGCTGTCACGGCTCAACCCCGCCGGCAGCGGCTCCCCATCCACCGCCAGCATCGCCTCCAGCCGATGCACCAGGGGACGGGTATTGAGCACGGTGTATTTGCCCTTGCCGCCCATCGCGCCGACGATGTCCACCGGCAATTCGGTGGGCGGGTTGTCGCCGTCGAGGCGGACCCAGAAACCGTACTCCACCGAGGTCGGATCCAGATCGACCAGGGCCAGCCATTGATCCAGGTGAGCGCCCAGCTGCTGCCACTGCTCGACAGTGATGCGCGCCGGCGGCACCAGGGAGCGCAGCAGCAGGCGTTTGTATTCATCCATCACCGTGGTGGTGGTATCGGAACCGGCCAGGCGCACCAGCGGCCGGCGCGCACGGCCGGCATGGCCCTCGTGGCGAAAGATGCGGTGCACGGTACGCCACACGCCGCGGGGATAGGGCAGGTGCTGCCATTGGTAGTCGCTCAGAATGCCGCCCAGATAGTGCAGCATGCGATGGGCCGCCAGCGCCTTGCGCTGCCGCCGTCCCCAGGGTTTATACCAGGGCAGGTGGCGCACTCCCTCCAGCACCAGGCGATAACCGATGACCAGTTCCACCTGCAGGTCGGTGGCGAGACGTGCCACATGCCGCGCCTTTTCCGGCAGCGGGAAGGGCTGGCCGATATAGTGGCGTTGCAGGGCCGGCAATACCAGCGCCAGAGGCTCGGCCAGCCGCTCCAGAAACTCCAGCCGCAGCTGTAGCGGCTGCTGGGTGCGGTTCACCTCATACAGCGCGAGAAAGATCTGACGGCAGGTTTCGCCCAGGCTGGCCACCGGCAGCTGCGCCAGCCATGTCGCCAGCGCCGGCGGGCGGATATCAAAGGAGCGCCCCGTCACCGGACGCAACACGGGCAAATCGAACATCAGGCGGGGTTTCATGGCGGCAGCGGCTCAACCGATGAGAGTCGGCATACGATAACGCGGCGCAGGCATGGGCGCCTAGCCGTGGAACAACGCTTCGATCTGCGCCTGGTAACGCGCCTGCACCTCGCGCCGGCGCAGCTTCATGGTGGGCGTGAGCAGACCGTTGTCGATGCTCCATGGCTCCAGCGTCGCCGCCACCCGGCGCACCTTGGCGTAGCCGGGAAAATCGCGCAGCAGCTGTGCGATGCGCTGCTGTAGGGCCCGCTGCAACGCGGGGGATTTGAGGCTGTCCGCGGCCTGCGGGTCCAGGCCGAGCTGGCGCGCCAGTTCCGGCCACTGTTCGCCGTTCAGCACCACCAGCGCCGCCAGGTGCGCCTCGCCCTCGCCCAGCAGCATGGCGTGCTCGAACAACGGGTCGAGCATGATCGCCCCCTCCATTTCCGATGGCGGCACCTTCTCGCCGTTGGACAGCACCAGGATGTCCTTCAGCCGTCCGGTGATGTGGATGCGGCCGTCGTCGATCTGCACCTGATCGCCGGTGTGCAGCCAGCCGTCGGCGTCGATGGTGGCGTGTGTGGCCTCCGGGTGGTTCCAGTAGCCCTGCATCACGTTGGGGCCGCGCACCAGCAGTTCCTCGTCGGCGCCGAGGCGCACCTCGATACCGGGCAAGGGCCGGCCCACACTGGACGGCTCGTTGTCGCCGGGCAGGTTGACGCTCACCACCGGGCTGGCCTCGGTCAGGCCATAGCCCTGCACCAGGTCCAGCCCCAGCGACAGAAAGAAGCGCGCCACCGCCGGCGACAACGCGGCCCCGCCGCTCACCGCCAGACGCAGCCTGCCGCCCAGGCGCTCGGCCACCTTGTGCGCGACCAGACGTTGCAGCACGGGCCAGAACAGCAGCGGCCACGACCAGCCGGCCCGCCCCTGCCGCCACAAAAAGCGCCGCCAGCCCACCGTCAGGGTGGCGTGGAACAGGGCACGGGCCAGCGGCGGCCGCTGTGCCAGTCCGCCCTGGATGCGGCCGTACACGCGCTCGAACACCCGCGGCACGGCGATGAGGATGGTGGGGCGCTGCTGTTGCAGGTCCTCGGCCAGCTGCTGCACCGAACGGGCATAGGCCACGGCGGCGCCGGCCATCATCGGCAGGTAGTAGCCGGCCATCCGCTCCAGCATGTGCGACAAGGGCAGAAAGGACAGAAACAGATCATCGGGGTGGAATCGCTCCAGGCTGAGCGCCGCCTCGGTATTGCTGAGGATGTTGCGGTGACTGAGCATCACGCCCTTGGGCCGCCCGGTGGTGCCCGAGGTATAGACGATGGTGGCGAGGTCATCGGGCTGTCCGTCACGGGGCGCCAGTACATACGCGCCCGACGCCGGCAGCCACTCATCCAGGGCAGAGGCGCGCGGCCCCAGGGCGCCGCCCTCACCCTCGCCCGCCACCACGATGCGTTGCAGGCTGTCGACCGCCTCCAGGGCGGCACGCAGGCGGCCATAGCGCTCTTCCTGCACCAGCAGCACGCGCACCCCGGCGTCCTGCAATATATAGGCGGTGTTGTCGGGGCGGTCCTCCAGATACAGCGGCACCACCACCAGGCCGAGGCCGAGGGCGGCCTGCTCGAACCACACCCACTGCGGACAGTTGCGCAGCAGCAGGGCGACGCGCTCGCCCGGGGCCAGCCCCTCGGTGACCAGGGCCTGCTGCCAGCGCGCCACTTCCTGCGCCGTCTCGGCCCAGGTCCAGCGGTGCCACTGCTCGCCCTCGCGCGCAAAGCTGCGGTAGGCCAGCCCCTGCGGGCTGCGCCGCACCCGCTCGCGCAGCAGGCCATCCAGGGTGACGGCCTGTGACGGGGTGATGTAGTCAGTGCGGTCTGCTTGCATGGCGGCGCGGCCCCCGTCGTAGGTGGATACAAACCCGATAGTAGCCCGGGTTTGACGACCACGGCCAGCAACCGCTAGGCTTCCGCCCCATGCAAATTCACGTCAACGGAGCGGCACGCGAGGTGCCCGACAACTACACCGCCGCCGATCTGGTCGCGGCCATGGCCCTCACCGGCAAGCGCATCGCCATGGAAGTGAACCTGGAGATCGTGCCGCGCAGCCACTACGCCACGCACCGCTTCCAGCCCGGCGACAAGGTCGAAGTGGTTCAGGCCATCGGCGGCGGCTGAACGCCGCGTATAATCCGCCATTCATCTCACACTGCCGCAGGAACACCCCATGCCCAACATCGATGACCCGCTGGTGATTGCCGGCAAGACCTACCGTTCCCGCCTGCTCACCGGCACCGGCAAGTACAAAGACCTGGACGAAACCAAGCGCGCCACCGAGGCCGCCGGCGCCGAGATCATCACCGTGGCGATCCGCCGCACCAACATCGGCCAGAATCCCGGCGAACCCAACCTGCTCGACGTGCTGCCACCCGATCGCTACACCTACCTGCCCAACACTGCCGGCTGCTACAACGTCGACGATGCGGTGCGCACCTGCCGGCTCGCGCGCGAACTGCTCGACGGCCACGACCTGGTGAAGCTGGAGGTGCTGGGCGACGAGAAGACCCTCTACCCCGACGTGGTCGCCACCCTGAAGGCCGCCGAGATTCTGGTGCAGGACGGCTTCAAGGTGATGGTCTACACCTCCGACGATCCGATCATCGCCAAGCGCCTGGAGGAGATGGGCTGCGTGGCGGTGATGCCCCTGGCGGGCCCCATCGGCTCCGGCCTCGGCATCCAGAACCGCTACAACATCCTGGAGATCGTGCAGAACGCCAAGGTGCCGATCCTGGTCGATGCGGGCGTCGGCACCGCCTCCGATGCCACCATCGCCATGGAGCTGGGCTGCGACGGCGTGCTGATGAATACCGCCATCGCCCAGGCGCAAGACCCGGTGCTGATGGCCTCGGCCATGAGGAAGGCCATCGAGGCCGGCCGCGAGGCCTTCCGCGCCGGGCGCATGCCGCGCAAGCGCTACGCCAGCGCCTCCTCACCCATCGACGGCACATTTTTCTAATCCGGCATAGGAGCGGCTGCAGCGCGACGAAGCCGCTCCTACAATGTGACCACCATGGACATCCTCCAACTAAACCACGGCGCAGCGCCGCAGCGGCTCGATCGCCTGACCGATCTGCCACAAGAGGGTTTTCTCTGGCTGGACTTTACCCGTGATCTGGAACCGGACTGGTACGCCACGGTGGAGCAGATCACCGAGTGCAAGATCCACGAACGTCACATCAACGACAGCTTCAACACCGCCCACCCATCGTTCTTCGATGCCACCTCCGACTACGACATGGTGATCTTCCGCAGCCTGGCGCCGGAGCTGGAGGAAGGCGAGTTTGCCACCCGCCCCACCGCCTTCTTTCTATTCGACGGCCTGCTGGTGACGGTGCAATCGGGCAACAGCCGCTCGGTGAAATGGATCAAGGAACGCCTGCTGGGCCACACGGGCCGCGTGCCGATGGGCCCAGCCGGCCTGATGCAGCAGATCCTCAATGCCATGGTCGATCGCTTTCTTGCCCTGCGCGAACCGCTCACCCTGCAGATGGAGGACTGGGCCAGCCAGTTGCTCGACCCGCGCCATCCCTTCAGTGACTGGTACGTGGTAATGGGCCACCGCAGCCAGTTGCGGCGGCTGGAAATCCTGTGCGAGGAACAGGAGGATGCGCTGCTCGCCTGGCGTGACAACACGCGCTTCGACATCAGCGAACATCTCAACGTGCGTTACACCGACCTGCTGGAACACATCCGCCGTGTCACCAAATTCGCGCTGACCCAGCAACACGAAGTGGAGGCGCTGGTGCAATTGCACTTCTCCGCCGTGGCGCACCGCACCAACCAGATCATGCGTACCCTGACGGTGATCTCCGCCATCTTCATGCCGTTGATGCTCATCGCCAGCATCTACGGCATGAACTTCGAGAACATGCCGGAACTGGCGCACCGCTACGGCTATTTCTTCGTCCTCGGCGGCATGGCCCTGCTGGCGAGCGCCCTGCTGCTGCTGTTTCGCATCAAGAAGTGGTTCTGAATATCGTGACCGAAATCGAACGCCCGCAGCGCGCCATCCGCTCCTACACCCTGCGCCAGGGCCGCCTCACCCCGGCGCAGCAGCGCGCCATGGACCAGCTGTTTCCGCGCTACGGCGTACCCAGCGGCGATACGCCGCTCGACTTCGACGCCATCTTCGGCCGCCGCACGCCGCGCATCCTGGAGATCGGTTTTGGCAACGGCGATTCCCTCGCCGCCATCGCCCAGGCCCACCCCGGCAACGACTACCTCGGCATCGAGGTGCACACCCCCGGTGTCGGCCACCTGCTGCTCAAGATTGAGGAACTGGCGCTGACCAACCTGCGCGTGATGCGCGACGACGCAGTGGAGGTGCTCACCCGGCGCATCACCGATGACGCGCTCGATGCGGTGTATCTGTTTTTCGCCGACCCCTGGCCGAAGAAGCGCCACCACAAGCGCCGTATCGTGCAGGGTGAATTCGCCCAACTGCTGCGCCGCAAGTTGAAGATCGGCGGCCATTTCCACATGGCCACTGACTGGGAGAACTACGCCCAGCACATGCTGGAGGTGATGCACGCCGCCGCCGGCTTCCGCAACACCTCGCCCAGCGGCGATTATGTGCCGCGGCCCGACTACCGCCCGCTCACCAAGTTCGAGCAACGCGGCCAGCGTCTTGGCCACGGCGTGTGGGATTTGATCTTCGAGCGCATCGACTGACGCGCTTGCCCTCCCCCGCCGCGGGGAGGCTATACTCCGGCCGGGACAGGATCGTCCCGCCCATGGTTATCAAGGAGGATGCCCATGCCCGCACTCGTTCACCTCATCGCTCCGCTTGCCCTGTTCCTCGCCTGCACCGTCCAGGCGGCCACCATCCAGCGCTGGACCGACGCCCAAAGCCAGGTCCACTACGGCGATGCCGCCCCGGAGGGCGTGACCGTCAGGAGAAATTCGAACACCTGCGCTCCCGCATGCGTGCCGGCTACAAGGCCAGCCAGTACAACCGGCTGATGGAACAGGAACGGTCGCTGACCAAAAAAATCGAACGCTACTGCAAATAAAGTCCCTGCTTCATTGGCGGTCCGCGGGACCGACCCAGAACACCTTTTGCGCCGGCTTCGCCAAGGTGGCGGCCAGCGCCTTCTCGGCCTGATCATTGAACCAGAGGCAGGGAGTGATCTTCTGGAGGACGATTGTCATGGCCATCTCCTTGCATGGGTAGTCAACCATGAGACTAACAGTCCAGCCGGGGACTGCCAGACGGCACGGCAACGACGGCGGTGCTAGTATCAACTCATGGGAAAAATCCGTACGCAGATGCGATGACCCACGCGACAATCATGGTGCAAGGGAGGGGGAGATGAAACGCTCTGGCTACAGCAGCGGCTGGGTGGTGATCGGGGTACTCAGTCTAATACTCACCAACCCGATCTATGCGGTCGACACGAACAGCAGCAAGACACAGGAAGACGAAGCGCCAGCCCGGCCGCTCAAGCGCCCCGCCCCCACCACCGTCAAACCCGCAACCGAAGGCACCAAACCGGCACCGGCCACTGCAACGCCGCGCGCTGCTACGCCCGTCGCTCCGGCCCCCACTGCTCCCCGGGCGGTAGCACCGCCCCCTACGGCGCCGAGGGCCGAACCGACACCTGCCGCGCCGCAGGCGGCACCGCAAAAACCCGCCGGGCGCACGCCCACCCGCGCCGCGCCTACGGCGGCAACGCTCACGATAATCAGCCCCAACGGCGGCGAAACATATGCCCACGGCAGCCGCGTACAGGTGCAGTGGCAGGCGGATGGCATCTCCGGCCCTGGCGCTATCCATCTGCTACAACATGGCCGCAAGGTGGCTGACATCGCCGTACCCGTGAACCTGTCGCAAGGCCAGACAAGCTGGCGCGTCCCGGCCGACATCCAGGCCGGCAGTGGGTACACCGTGCGTATCCAAAGCCGCGACGGCAAGTACGCCGACATCAGCGACCAGACATTCACCATCGGCACCGACGCCGCCGGCACACGCCTGCCGGGGGCCAAACTGGAGCGCGGTCAGCGTCCGGCGACGGCGAGCTCCGACACCGAAACCGCGACAGAACCGCAAGCCGAACAGCCGACGCCCGCAGCCCAACCCACGCCGGCCACCCCAGCGTTGAGTTTTATCAGCCCCGCCAGCAATACGCGTTGGTGCACCAACCAATCGCACGAATACCGCTGGCATTCCACCCTGCCGGCCGGCAGCAACGTACGCATCGACTGGATGCAAGGCAACACGATATGGCGCACCATCGTCGCCAGCACGCCAGACACGGGCAGTTACGTCTGGCCCGGTTACACCGATGCCCAATTCGGCTCCGGCATGGGTTCGTTCCGCCCACGCATCTCCACCACCGACAACAGCGTGGTGCATCTGGGCGAAACACTGCACTTCGGCAAGCCACTGTGGATCAACGCACCGCAAAGCAATCACACTTGGCGCAAGGGCTCGCAATACACCCTCCGCTGGACGCAGTTGTGCGACCTGCCGGCGCCCGCTGTCCTGGAGCTGCTCGACAGTAATCAGCAGCCGGTACTCACCATCGCCGATGGCTTGACGGCTACCGGCCACCACCTGCCGCATTCGCATACCTGGACCGTGCCGGGTACCCTGGAGCCGGGCACCTACTATTTCCGCGTGCGCAGCGCCGACAATCAGTTGAGCAGCAGCGGTTCGTTCAAGATCGCCAACCCGGTCAGTTTCCCGGTCAGCCCCGACCTCACCTTCACCAGTCCCTCCCAAGACACCGCCTGGTGCACCAACCTGCCACACGAGTTCCGCTGGAACAGCACCTTACCCGCCGACACCCGCGTCAAGATCGACCTGATGGACGGCAACGGCGAAACCGTCTGGCGCAGCATCGTCGCCGACATTCCCAACAGCGGCAGTTATACCTGGGCCGGCTACACCGACGCCCAGTTCGGCTTCGGCATGGGCACGTTCCGGCCGCGCATTGCCACCATGGACAACACCACCATCACCGTGGGCGAGTTCCTCCACATCGGCAAGCACCTGTTCCTGGAGGCGCCGAAGAGCAACTACACCTGGCGCCATGGATCGTCCTATGACATCCTGTGGACCCAGCTCTGTGACCTGCCCGCACCCGTCGTTCTGGAACTGCTCGATGCCGGAAAGCAACCCGTCGCCACGATCGCCAGCGGCCTGGGCAGCGCCGGCTCGTCACGCCGCCAGCTCTATAAATGGACCGTGCCCGCCACCCTCGCTCCGGGCACCTATTACGTAAGGGTGCGTAGCGCTGATGGCCAACACGTACAGGAAGGTTCCTTCACCATCGCCACACCGGTATCAAATTGATTGTGCTGGCAAGCACCGCAAGATGAGCAAGGCCCGCAGAATACCTTCAGGATATCGACACCACGGGCGTGGGTCGGACTGGTGGCGGGTATCAATGCAACACGCCGCCTAGGGAAGCTCTGAATAAGTTCAGAGCTTCCGCCGCACAGGGATATGCCGCCATGTTCCGACGACCATAAGTCATTGGAAAATGAAGCGATCGAAAATCACATTTTTCGGTTCACGTGGGCTGAGAAGTCCAGGATGGACTTATTCAGACCTTCCCTAGAGGTGGCGTCAACAGGAAATCAACGTGGTTACCGGTACCTGACTATGTGATTTTTCCTGCATCAAGCAACGGCATGACCCAGTAATGCAGGCCGGCGCCTTTGAAATCGGCACGTAGCGCTTCGAGCAACATCGTCACTGCCGTGCAGTCGGTGTGTACATGGAACATCACCTTGCGCTGCCGGCCCATCACCTGTTCGGCCAGGGACAATTCCGTTTGCCGGCTGCCATGCCCGTCGATGCGCGTACTGCTGAAGCCGGACAACGACTCACGCGCCAACAACCAGTCCACCAGCGACTCCTCCAGCGCCGGGGTAGTCACAATGACCAGCAGACACTCATGCATTTCTACGCTCCTAACCATTCGTGCCATAACGGCGGTAGAGGATCGGCAACAGGATCAGGGTCAGCAGCGTGGAGGTCACCAGACCACCAATCACCACAATGGCCAGCGGACGCTGGATTTCCGAACCCGGCCCGCTGGCAAACAGCAGCGGCACCAGACCAAAGGCCGCGATGCTGGCAGTCATCAGCACCGGGCGCAGACGGCGGTGGGCACCTTCGATCACGACATCGGCGAGCGCCATGCCATGCGCGCGCAGCTGATTGAAATAGGTCACCATCACCACGCCGTTGAGCACGGCGATACCCAGCAGGGCGATGAACCCCACCGATGCCGGGACCGATAGATACTCTCCGGACAGCCACAGCGAGAACACGCCGCCGATCATCGCGAACGGAATATTGGTCAGCACCAGTGCGGCCTGGCGTACCGAGCCGAAGGTGGAAAATAGCAGCAGGAAGATTAGACCGATAGCGACAGGAATCACGAAGGACAGCCGCTTGGCCGCACGTTGCTGGTTCTCGAACTGGCCACCCCACTCGACGTAATAACCGGCAGGCAACTTGATCTGTGCGGCCACCTTGGCCTTGGCCTCATCGACGAAGCCGACCAGGTCACGCCCACGCACATTGGCCACCACCACCGTATAACGGGCCGCCTTTTCGCGCGCCACTTTCACCGGCCCCTCCGTCCGCTCCAGCATGGCAATGGTGGACAGCGGGATGTTGCGGCCATCTGGCAGCGTAATCTGCATGGCGGAAAATCGCTCGGGCGCCGTGCGCAACTCCTCACTGCCGCGCAGCATCAGCGGCGTGCGGCGATTGCCCTCATGCACGGTTCCGATATTCAGACCCTCGACCTGAGCACGAAGCACCGCTTCCAGCTCGTTGACTGACAGAGCCAACCGGCCGGCAGCAAGCCTATCGATTACGACTTGCAGATACTGCACACCAGAATTCTCCGAGGTACGCACGTCTTCGGCGCCGTCGATTGTATTCATCAAGGCCGTGATCTGTTGCGCCAATCCATCGAGCCCACCGATGTCCGTGCCAAATATCTTGATCGCCACATCACCGCGCACGCCGGTAAGCATTTCCGAAATGCGCATCTCGATAGGCTGGGTGAAGCCGAAATTAATGCCTGGAATATCATTCATCACCTGCCGGATGGCATCGATCAGTTCCTCCTTGGTTTTCATGCGCCACTCCGCACGCGGCTTGAGTACCAGAAAACTGTCTGTATCGTTGAGACCCATCGGATCGAGACCCAGCTCATCGGAGCCAACACGGGCGATCACACCGGATATCTCTGGCACCTTTTCCAGCAGCGCCCGTTGCACGCGCAGATCAAGCGCGACGGATTGCTCCAGGTTGATGGAAGGCAGCTTCTCCAGCTGCACCAGAATACTGCCCTCGTCCATGGTGGGCATGAAGGCCTTGCCGATCTGGGTATAAGCAGCACCGGTCAGCAGCAGCAGACCGAGCGCACTGGCAATGATCGGGCGCGGGTGATCCAGACACCAGCGCAGAGCCGGCAGGTACACGTCGGTAACTTTGCGCACCACCCACGGTTCCTCGTGACTCACCTTTTTTAGCAGGAACGACGCCAGCACCGGAATGGCCGTCAGTGACAACAGCAGCGACGCGGCCAGGGCAAACACGATGGTCAGCGCCACCGGGATGAACAGCTTGCCTTCCAGTCCTTGCAAGGTCAGCAGTGGCAAGAATACGATGATGATGATCAAAATGCCGGACGTCACCGGAACACCCACCTCACGCACCGCGCGATAGATCAGGTGCAGGCGCGGCAACCGCTGCTGCTGCTCGCCGTGAGCCAGATGGGTAACGATGTTTTCCACCACCACCACCGCCGCGTCCACCAGCATGCCGATGGCGATGGCGAGGCCACCGAGGCTCATCAGGTTGGCGGACATGTCAAACTGACGCATCAGGATGAAGGTCATCAAGGCCGCCAGCGGCAGCACCAAGGCCACGGTGAGCGCGGCACGCAGGTTGCCGAGAAACAGTACCAGCAACAGCAGTACCAGCACGATGGCTTCGGTCAGCGCCTTGCTCACCGTGTTGACGGCCTTGGCCACCAGATCGCCGCGGTTGTAGAACACGTTGATGGTGATGCCCTGCGGCAGGCCCGGCGCCAATTCATCCAGCTTGGCTTGCACCCCACCCACCACCGCGCGCGCGTTCGCGCCGCGCAGCCCCAGCACCAGCCCCTCCACTGTCTCTCCCTGACCGTTGCGCGTCACGGCACCGTAACGGGTAAGGGAACCGATACGTACCGTGGCCACTTCGCCCACACGTACCGGCACCCCCGCAGCCGACTTCACCACGATAGCGCGTACATCCTCCAGCGATCGGATGGCGCCTTCGGCGCGCACCAGTAGCGCCTCGTCGCCTTCGCTGAGCCGGCCCGCACCGTCATTACGGTTGTTGGCCTCCAGTGCTGTAACCAATTCGTTCATACCGACGCCGCGCGCGTTCATGCGCATCGAATCGGGCACCACTTCGTAGGCGCGCGCCAGACCACCAAGCGCATTGACGTCGGCCACGCCAGGCACGGTACGCAACGCCGGACGGATGGTCCAGTCGAGCAGGGTACGCTTGTCCATTGCATCGAGGGTGTCACCTTCGATAGTGAACATGAACATCTCACCCAACGGCGTCGTCATCGGCGCAAGGCCGCCGCTGATGTCGGTGGGCAAATCAGGCCATATTGCGTTCAGTCGTTCCGCCACCTGTTGCCGCGCCCAGTAAATATCGGTGCCGTCCTCGAAATCGACGGTAATATCGGTCAGCGCATACTTGGCCACCGAACGCAGCATTACCTGGTGCGGAATGCCCAGCATTTCGACCTCGATGGGGGCTGTGATGCGCTGCTCCACCTCCTCCGGCGTCATACCAGGCGCTTTGATGATGATCTTCACCTGAGTGGATGAGATATCCGGGAAGGCATCAATGGGTATGCTCTGAAACGCCACGGTGCCGGCGCCAATCAGCACCACAACCCCGAGCAGAATCAGTAAGCGCTGGGTCAGGGCAAACTGAATCAAGCGCGCCAGCATCATTCACCTCCGCCCAGGCCCATCGCGGCCCCCTTCACAGCGGCGAGGCCGGTGATCGCCACCCGCTCCTGCGCAGCAAACTTCGCGACCAACACCGTCTTGCCATTCTGTGTTCCCAGCACCTCGACGATACGCGGTGAAAAGCCTGTTGCGGTCTGCACGAACACAATGCTGTGCTGCCCGCTGCGCACCACTGCCGCTGCCGGCACCTGATAGCGACCCTCGCCGACCATACTGGCGATGGACGCCTGAACATACTGACCTGGGCGCAACGCACCGGAGCCTGCGGTGAGTTCGGCACGCACCCGCACCGTCTGACTGGCGACATCGACGTCGCGCCCCACACTCAGCAAGCGCCCCGTTGCACCAAGTGCCGCCACGCGCACTTCGGCCCCGGCGGCCAGACTGGGCAACTGTTCCAACGGCACGCGGATTTCCAGCCATAGTTGGTCGAGGTTGGCAATGCGATAGATGGGATCGCTCATGGTGAGGCGCTGACCCGGTTCCGCCAGGCGCTCAATGACTACGCCAGTAATCGGCGCGCGCACCTGCAAGGTGGTACTGAGGCGACGTTGCTGCTGCAACTCGGCGATGTCCTGCGCTGCCATGCCTGCCAGTGCCAATGCCTGGCGTCGCTCTTCCAATGCGGCATTCATTTCGTCGAACGCACTTTGTGTTTCCTGGTAACGACGTCGGGCGATGATACCTTCCTTGAACAGCATCTCATCGCGTGCCATGGCGTTCTGCGCCAGCCGCTGCTGGCTGAGCGTCTGCAAGAAATCACGCTGCAGCGTCACCAGTTCCGGGCTTTTGATACGCGCAATGACCTGTCCCTCCACCACTTCAACACCCACGGCGCTCGGCATGTATTCCAGCAAGCCTGGCTGTGGCGCCGCGAGCAAGCGTACCTGATCTGGCGCAACCGTGACCTGCGCTGGCAACTCCTGACCAGGAACGCTGCGCACCGCCTCGGGTTCCGCCGTGGTAACACCCAGCGCCTGTTGCTGTGCAACCGTCATCACCACATCCTTGACCGGCAGGTCGGCGGCGCCGACCGGCAGTGACAGCAGTGCAGCCAGGATGGCTACGGGCAATAGCGGCTTCATAGAATTTCTCCAACAGCTTGGTTGTAACGGGCTATGGCCTGCTGCAGTTGCAGCTTGCGTATATGCAGGGTGCGCTCGGCGGCATAGGCGCGGGTCTGCGCACGCAGGCGTTGCACCAGATCGATTTCGCCCAAGTCAAAGGCCAGCCTGGCCATGCGCAGGTTTTCCTGCGCCATCACTTGCTGTTCCTGCGCCAGCTCCAACTCGATACGCAACGTGGACAGCGCTTGTTTCGCTTCGTGCAAGGCCAGCTCCAGCGCGCGCTGTAGCGCCACTTGCTCGCTTTGCGCCTGTACCAACTGATTGTTGGCGGCGGCTATACCGGGCCCGGCATGACTACTGCCCGCGAAGGGGAGGCGCAAAGATACGCCGATACTGTCGTGGGTGGTCTTCGCCACCGGCTCCTGATCACGCCGCGTGCCAACAATGATCATCGGATTGTCGCTGCCCGCCGCACGCACCCGTTGCAGCTCTGCCTGTGCCTGCTCTACGCGATACTGCGCCTCCAGCAACAATGGATGGTCGGCGTCGATGCGTTGACGTGTGCTTTGTGCTTCATTGAATTCGGCAGGCCGCCGCTGCAGACCGGACAACGACAGATAGCGCTGTTCCGCCGTTCGCACCTCGCTGACTGCGAGTAGATATTCGTCCTGTTTGGCGAGGGTGTCGTCGCGGACGAGCAGCAAGTCGGCCTCAGCCAGATCCCCTGCCTCCACCCGGCGCCGCACATCCTGCTCCAGCGCCTGTGCCGCGAGCCACGCCTGTCCTGCCAGATTGCGCTGCTCTTCGGCCAGCGCCAGCGACCACAGGGTCTCGCGTACCCGCCCGGCCACGTCCAGCTGTAGCGCCCGCCCCAGGGCGCTGGCCAGCTCGCCCGTACTCGTTGCCTGGCTACGGCTCGCCGCACGCTGGCCCCACCGCCACAGCGGCAGCTCCACACCCGCCTCCCACTCGCGCAGGCCGCGATTGGTGCCCGCCTGGTCCGTCTGGTGCCGCAGGGTCAGGGCCGGCGCGCCCGCCAACAGGCTGTCGGCCCGCGCCGCCAACGCGTCAGCCTCCTGGCGGTAGGCGGCGGCAATGCCACTGCGCGGGTCGCTACCCAATGCCGCCGCGTACACGTCATTGATGCTCAGTTCGGGGCTGGCGACTAGCAGTGGAGCGGTGGATGTTTCATTGCCGGCAGCGCGACCGGCTGTGGCGGCCAGTGCCACGCACAGGGCTAAGACGACAGGGGTTAATTGCATGGCATCGTACCCACGACATTTGTGTGGCGCAAAGTATGGCTGGCGTAACTTAAACAGACCTTAATGGTCCGCCAGAAAGAATGGACTATAGACTGGTATAGGCGGGTTGATTATTCCAGTGTTGCAATGAGCTGGGTGAAGCCGTGCCGGCATTCAAGCGCCATCTCCCTGGCATGTTGCAACAATTCCGCGCGCGGAATGGCAACGGCATCACGCATGAAATCACCGATCGCATCCACCGCCAGCCGCGCGGGCAGGCCTGGCAACTCCCAGCTGTCGCAATAGGCCTGTAGTTTTGATGGTATTTCGTCTGAATTTCTCCACCGCACGTTGACCCTGGGTAATCCGTAGGCTGCGGCGATGATGCGCCCGTGCAGGCTGCTGCCACAGTAGCCGCGGCTGTTCGCGATCAGGGCGCAGATATCCCACAGGTGCAGCGAGCTGAACAGCCACACGGCCGGGGCATGCATGGGGGCAACGAGGCGGCGATAACAGGCGAGGTCGTCGTGCCAGGGGGCGGCGCCGGCGCGGAACAGGACGATGGCGAGGCCGGTGGCACGGGCAACCTCGTCGAGCTGAACTGCGATGAGGTTCAGCGTGGCATCGTCGCCAAAATCGGCGCTCAGTTGCACGGCGAGATAGCCTTGCGGCAAGGCGGCCCGCACCTGGGCCGGCTCGCCGTGGTGGGCATGCTTTCTGATTTCATCGCCGAACAGTTCCTGCACCAACACCGCCGGGTCGGGCATCAACATGGTGTTGATGCCGGCAGCGGCGAGATGCGCCTGCGTCACCTGGTCGCGCACACTGACGCTATCGGCCGTGCGCAGCTTGGCCAGCACCTCGTCACGCATGGCAGCGGAGCGCTCGGCCAGGCCCACGCCACCGACGGCGCAGTAGGCCACCTTCCGTGCCGTGGGGAACAGCCCGCGGGCGATGCAATACGGAGCCTGGTCGCCTGAACCGACAGCCTGCATTGCCCAGGCGCGGCGCGCCACCATATCGTGTTCGTAGCGGGCAATGATCGCCTGCGCCCGCTCCGGCGTCTGCAACATCACTGCCGCCTCCCAGGCGTCGCAGGTGAGAAGTTCGCCGCCGACGTGAAGGATGTGCAGGGGCTGACCACGCAATTCCACAGCCAGTGACGCAATGGCCCGGGTCTGGTGGCCGCCATACGTGCGCAGGTCACGCGCGGCGAGACCGGCATGAATCAGCCGGCGGCCTGGCAGCAGGGCGGCGGCGACATGGGGAAACAACAGATCGCCGAAGTTGTGGCGATCGTAGGCGCCGAACAGGAGGATGGGTAGGTCGTCTGTCATGGTTTAACTATACTCCCGGCCTCCCACCACGCATGCAGGAGGAGTGCGGAGAGATTTCCGGCTATCATGCGCTCCCCATGCGCACCGATGACCTTCGCCAACTCCTACGTGACCACGGCGCTCGGCCCGCCCACGAGGCGCGGCTGCTGCGCGCGTGGCTGCAGGCCATTCCGGTTGGTACGCGCCGCCGTCCGGCGGAGGAATTTCTGCCTCTGGCGGTGCGCGACGCGCTGCCCATCATCAACGGCAAACTGGATGATCTGGCACGACTGCACTCGGAACATCCGGGCAGTGACGGTTCGTCCCGTCTGCTGCTGCGGCTGGCGGACGGCCAGACCATCGAGAGCGTGCTGCTGCCGCGCGGCGGGGTGTGCGTGTCGACCCAGGTTGGCTGTGCGGTGGGCTGTGTGTTCTGCATGACCGGGCGTAATGGCCTGTTGCGCCAGTTGGGCAGCGCGGAGATCGTGGCGCAGGTGGCGCTGGCGCGGCGGCTGCGGCCAGTGAAGAAGGTAGTGTTCATGGGCATGGGCGAACCGGCGCACAACCTGGACAATGTGCTCGATGCCATCGAGTTGCTCGGCACCCTGGGCGCCGTGGGCTACAACAACCTGGTGCTGTCCACGGTGGGCGACCGGCGCGTGTTCGAGCGTCTGCCGCAATGCACGGTGAAACCGGCACTGGCCCTGTCGCTGCACACCACCAACGCCGAGCTGCGCGCCCGCCTGCTGCCCCAGGCGCCGCGCATCGACCCGGAGGAACTGGTGGAGGAAAGCGAACGTTACGCCCGCGCCACCGACTATCCGATTCAGTACCAATGGACCCTGCTGGAAGGCATCAACGACAGTGACGAGGAGCTGGACGGCATCGTGCGGCTGCTCCGCGGCAAGTACGCCATCATGAATCTCATCCCCTACAACGAGGTGGACGGCCTCGGTCACACGCGCCCCGCCATGGAACGGGCCGCCGAAATGATCCGCCTGCTGCACCGGCGCGGCATCCTCGCCAAGCTACGCAACTCCGCCGGCCAGGACATCGACGGCGGCTGCGGCCAGCTGCGGGCCCGGGTGGTGCAGCCGGGCGGCATTTGAGGTTGTTGCTGGGCGGAAGCCCGCCCTACAAAAACACCCCCGCCCGCCCCCTCTTGATCGGCGCTGGCGACAGCTATACTTGATATAAATACTGTGTTTCTCCTTGGTGGAGAAAGGGGAGGTGTGTCATGACTACCGAACATGAACTGATGCGCGATACCCGGCTGGGCATGGAGTGCGACAGCGGGCGCTGGACCGAGCAGATGGCGGAGAATCTGGCCGTTGCTGACGGTGTGGGTCGGCTGGGAGATGAACACTGGCGCGTCATCCGCTACCTGCGCGAACACTTCGTGCAGTACGGTGCACCGCCGCCCATGCACCTGGCCTGCCTGCACAGCCACCTGGATCAGCACTGCGTAGAACGGCTGTTCCATGGCGCCCGCGAGGCCTGGCGCATCGCCGGCCTGCCGGACCCCGGCAGCGAGGCACGCAGCTATATGGATTGAAACGGCTTACAGCACGTCGCTGACGCGCAGCAGGGCGTAGATCACCGACAGCGCGATGAGCAGATAACCCACCGGCGGCAGCACCTTGTTCAACACGGTGAAGATGCGCGGCATGCGCTCGAGCTTGCCGCGCACGCTGCGTGGGTAATACCAGGCGAAGTAGGCGCCCACAGCGATGTTGATCAACAGGGAAAGCAGTTCGCCGCCACCCATCACTTCACTCCTTCCAGTGCTTCAATCTTGATGATGCGATCCAGGCGGATGCAGCGCTCGGCGCCGCCGTCGGTCAGCGCATACATGAACTCCTGGCCCTGGCGCGTTTGCAGGTCGGTAGGGCGCAGGGTTTCCAGATGATCGTCACCCGCCTCGTCGCGCCAGTGCATGCGCCAGCGCCGGCGCTGCATGATGGCCAGCTCGTACTCGGAATACAGGCCGCAGTCGATGGGGCGGTAATCGTTGTCGTCAGTCATCGCCGTCCAGAAACAGCTCGATCAGATCGTTGAGAAAATCCCGTCCCTGTGGCGTCGGGCACACCCGTTGCGTGTCCCAGGTGATCAGCCCGCGCCGTTCCGCCTCCTGCAGGGCCGGCGTGACCACAGTGAGCGCCAGACCGGTGCGCTGGCTGAACAGCTCGGTATCGAATCCGTCCACCAGGCGCAGCGCATTGAGCATGAACTCGAAGGCGGCATCGCTGCGACTCAACACGCTGCGCCCAGCCACTTTGTTCATCGCCGCCAGATAATCGCGCGGATTACGTTTCTTCCACAACCGTTCGATGCGCCCCTCTGCTGCCTGGGTCAGCTTGGCGTGAGCGCCGGCGCCGATGCCGAGATAATCGCCAAAGCGCCAGTAGTTCAGGTTGTGACGGCATTGCCGCTCGGCCCGCGCGTAGGCGGATACTTCGTACTGAGCATAGCCCGCGGCGGCGAGCCGCGCCTGGCCCTGGCGCTGGATGGCGTCGATGTCTTCTTCTGCCGGTAGCGTCGGGGGACGGTGGTGAAACGCCGTATTGGGCTCCAGCGTGAGCTGGTAATAGGACAGGTGGGCCGGCTCCAGGGCGATGGCGGTGGCGATGTCATCAATGCCCTGCGCCAACGACTGGCTGGGCAGGCCGAACATCAGATCGAGATTGAAGTTGGTAAGGTCAGCGTGGTGGGCTGCCTCGGCAGCGCGTAACGCCTCACGCCGGCCGTGGATGCGGCCAAGACGCTCCAGCAGGGTATCATTGAAGCTCTGCACGCCGATGGACAGGCGGTTGATGCCGGCGGCACGAAACTCCGCAAAGCGCCCGGCCTCCACGGTGCCTGGATTGGCCTCCAGGGTAATCTCCGCCTCGGGCAGCAGCTTGAGCCGGGCACGCAGCCCGGACAGCAACCGATCCAGCGCCTCCGGTGGCAGCAGGCTGGGCGTCCCGCCGCCGATGAACACGCTCGACACCGGCCGCCCCCACACCGCCGGCAGATCCTGCTCCAGATCTGCAAGCAAGGCGTCGACGTACCCGGTGGCGGGGATATCCTCGCTAATCTCATGGGAATTAAAGTCGCAATATGGGCATTTACGGACACACCAGGGGATGTGCACATAAAGGCTCAGCGGCGGCGGTGCGGAAAACTGAAACATCAAAACCCTCGTGCCGAACATGGAATCAGCGGCATTGTCTGTATACTGTCAACAAAAATCGCCGGCCCTAACCATGTGCTTACACTACTTGCCCCGGCTCGTCCTCCTGCTCAGCCTGATTGTCCTGCTGAGTTGCAGCCCGACGCCCACCTTGCGGGTCGGCAGCAACCCCTGGCCGGGTTATCTGGGGCTGTACCACGCCCGCAACCTGGGCCTGTTCGAGGGCCAGCCGATCCAGTTGGTGGACTTCGACAATACCGAAGATGTGTTGCGCGCCTTCCGCAACCGCGCCATCGACGCCGCCGCCGTCACCCTGGACGAGGCGCTGCATCTGGCAGAGGGTGGCCATACGCTGCGTATCATACTGGTTTTCTCCATCTCCAATGGAGCCGATGTGGTAGTGGCGCGTCCCGGCATCGACGCGCCGCAACAACTGCGCGGGCAACGCATCGGTGTGGAAACCAATGCCCTTGGTGCCTACCTGCTGGCGCGGCTGCTGGAGCACGCCGGGCTATCCAGCCGTGATCTCACCATCGTGCACACCCCGTTGCAGGAACATGAGTCCGCCTTCCGCAACGGCAAGGTCGATGCGGTGATCACCTTCGACCCACAGCGCAGCCGTCTGCTCGCTGCCGGGGCGAGGCAAATATTCTCCAGCCAGCAGCTCCCCGGCGAGATCGTCGATGTACTGGTAGTGCGTGAGGAAGCCCTGCGCAGCCATGGTGCGGTGCTGGCCGCCCTGCGCAACGCCTACTTTCTGGCCCTGACGAGTCTACAGGCCGACCCGGCCGCGGCCGCCCCGGAACTGAGCCGCCGCATTCATATCGATGCGGCAGAACTGCTGGAGACGTGGCGGTTGATGCAGCTGGCAGATCGCGCCACCAATCAGACCCTGCTTGGCGACGGCACAGGCAATCTGCGCCCGACCATGCTGCGCCTGCAGGAGGTCATGCAGAAAAACGGGCTGCTGTCGCGGCCGGTGATACAGGCCATTGGCTTGGGCGGCGTGCCATGATCTGGCTGTATCCCCTGCGCCGCATCATTCCTCTGGCACTGATCCTTTCCAGTCTGCCACTGCTGGCCTTGATCCATTTCCTGGAGTTGCGCCAGGCCGATCACGATATCCGCCACTTACTCAACCAGCGCGCCGCCCACAGTGGCAGCCAGCTTTCCGTTCTGTTGCGTGACGCCCTGAGTCGTGAAGATTGGGAAGGGGTGCGCCGCACCCTGTACAGCGTCGTCACCCAGCCCAACCTGCGCTGGGCGGCACTGGCCGATGAGAAAAATATCGTTCTCTACAGCACCGACTACCGTCTGCTGCAACGACCGCTCTCCACCCTGCCGGATGCACCAAGCGACGCCATGCTGGACGCGGCGCGCCAGACACTGGCCGGCCAGAGCAGTTTCAACGCCGATGGCACGATATTGCGCGCCGTGTACCCACTGCGTTTGCCGCTGGAACAGGGGGAGTTGCGCGCCAGCCGCATCGGTGCGCTCGTATTCAGTTACGACACCACCGAACTACACGCCGCGGCACGCCACGAGGCCTTGCAGCACGCCGCCTACAGCTTTATTGGCGCCCTGGTCATCGCCGGCATGTTCTGGCTCTACCTGCACTTCTTCGTCGTGCGTCGTATCGAGCGGCTCACCGGCGCGATCCAGGGCTGGCGCGTCCACCACGGCGCCATTCCCCAGATCAAAGGTCATGATGAAATTGCCCTGCTCGCGCGTGAATTCGGCGGCCTGACCAACCGACTGGCGGCACAAAACCTTGCGCTGCAACAGGCCGAGCAGCACACCCGTCGCGTCAGTGACTTCTACGCCACCCTGAGCGGCACGAATACCACCATCGTGCGCAGCCAGACACTGGACGAGTTGCTGCCGCGTATTTGCGACATCGCCGTACAAAACAGCGGCATAACGGCGGCGTGGATCGGATTCATTGATGCGGCAGGGAATATCCAACCTGTCGCCAGCACCGGCATGCCGGCGGACTATTTGGCCAATCTGCACCTGTCGATCGACCCGGCTCTGCCGCAGGGCCAGGGCCCGACAGCCACCGCCATTCGCAACGGCGAACACTACCTGTGCAACGATTTCCTCCATGACCCGCACACCCTGGCGTGGCACGAGCGGGCCCGTACTGCCGGTTTTCTCGCCTCTGCCGCCTTTCCCTTGCGTCGTGAAGGAAAGGTCGTCGGCGCACTCAATCTCTACGCCGGCGAGGCGCATCTGTTCACCGCTGACCTGGTGCATCTGCTGGATGAAATGGCGCTGGATATCTCCTTTGCGCTGGACAACTTCCTGGGCGAGGAGCGCCGTCACCAGGCCGAGGCCGCCCTGGCGCGCCGCAGTTATGAGCTAAACGAACGGGTCAAGGAATTGCGCTGTCTGCTGGATGCGTCCGAGATCATGGCGCAGCACGAACTGTCGCTGGAAGACATGTTGCTGCGGATAGCCGAGCGCATCCCGCCGGCACTGCAACAGCCCGAGCATGCCTGGGCATGCATCGTACTCGACGGCCACACCTACACCTCCGGACAGGAGATGGATGCGCCGTCGATCTCCGCCCCCATCCTGCGCCAGGGGCACGCCATCGGCATGGTCGAGGCGCGCTGCAATGCGTCAGCAACCACGATAGCTGCAGAACTTTTCCTGCCTGAGGAGAGAACCCTGCTCGTCATGCTGGCCGAACAGATCGGCCGCCTGTATGAGCAGAAACAGGCCGATGAGCAGTTGCGCCTTTCCGCCCTGGTATTCGACAACAGCCGCGAACTGATCGTCATCACCGACGCCGATTCCCGCATCGTCAGCGTCAACCGCGCCTTCACCAAGGTTACCGGATACACCACCGACGAGGTCATCGGGAAACATATCCGCACCATCAAGTCCGGCCGGCAGGATCAGCCATTTTATGAGTCTATGTGGCATACGATCACCGAAACCGGCTACTGGCAGGGTGAGTTGTGGAACCGGCGCAAGAGCGGCGAACTGTATCCAGCGCTGGCATCCATCTCTGCGGTTCACGATACGCAAGGCCGGATAACGAAGTACATCTCTGTGTCCACCGATATCACCGAATTCAAACAGGCCGAAGATCGCATCCGCTATCTCGCCTATTACGATCCGCTCACCGAATTGCCCAATCGCACCTTGCTGCGCGACCGTGCCGTACAGACACTCACTCAAGCCGCCCGCGAGCATGCCGAGACGGCATTGCTGTTTCTCGACCTCGATCACTTCAAGACGATCAACGACTCCCTCGGCCATCTGAGCGGCGACAGCCTGTTGCAGGAAGCGACACAGCGCATCCGCGCAGCGCTGCGCCATGCCGACACGGTGGGCCGGCTTGGCGGTGATGAGTTCCTCATCGTGCTTAGCCACAGCGATGCGGCCAGTGCGGCACATGTGGCACGCAACCTGCTCACCCGCCTTGCCGAACCTTTTATCATCAACGGCCACAGCCTCAGCATCAGCGCCAGTATCGGCATCGCGGTATCTCCACGCGACGGCAACAACTTTGATGAATTGCACAAAAATGCCGATATCGCCATGTACAAGGCCAAGGAACTGGGCCGCAATCGCTACCACTTCTTCACACCGGAGTTGAACGAGGCCGCCATGGAGCGGCTGACCCTGGAGAGCGCGTTGCGCGGGGCGGTGGATAACAACCAGCTGCGCCTGCACTACCAGCCGCAGATCGATCTCGCCAGCGGCAAAGTGATCGGCGTCGAGGCCTTGCTGCGCTGGGTACATCCCGAACTGGGCACGGTTTCACCGGCGAAGTTCATCCCCATCGCCGAGGACAGCGGCCTGATCGATAAGATCGGCAGTTGGGTGCTATATGAGGCCTGTCGCCAGAACAAGGCGTGGCAGGATGCGGGGTTGCCGCCACTGCTGATGGCTGTCAATGTTTCCACGCGGCAGTTCGCGCTGGGCGATATTCTTGCGGTGGTCACGCATGCACTGTCCGACAGCGGTCTGGATCCCACCCATCTGGAGGTGGAGATTACCGAAAGCCTGCTGGCCCAGGATCTGGAAAACACCCTTGCCGTACTAAACAGGATTCATGCGCTGGGCGTACAGGTTGCGGTGGATGACTTCGGCACCGGTTACTCCAGCCTCGCCTATCTCAAGCGTTTTCCGCTGCACAAGCTCAAGCTGGATCAGTCCTTCGTGCGCGATCTGGAGCAGGATGCCGATGACCGTGCCATCGCCTCGGGCGTGGTCAATCTGGGACACAGCCTGGGGCTCGCCGTGATTGCCGAAGGCGTGGAAACGCCGGCACAACTGGAGATCCTGCGCCAGCTTGGTTGTGACGAAATACAGGGCTATCTGTACAGCCGACCGCTGCCGGCGGCCGAGCTGGCCGCCTGGCTGCACCAACACTCAGGCTGACTGTTTCAGGCCATGGATGCGGGTGCCATTGGGCAGCAGGTCGGCGGGGACCGTCTTGTCTGCACGCAGCAACTGCAGACGCGCGCAGCGTTCACGCCGCGGCCCCTTGCAGTAGTTGTTGATCCAGACGTAATTCATATTGGAATTCAAACTGCCCCAGACCGGGCAGTGCTTGAGAACTTCGCACTCACTCATTGACGGCTCCTTCCGCGGATGACATCCACTGATTGTTATGCCCGGCAAATGTGACAGCTTTATGCCGGGAGTATCTGTCCGCCGGGGTGTGGACCCGGCTGACGGATGATTATACCTGACGCAGCGCCGCCAGCAGCTGGCGCAAGGCCTGACCACGGTGACTGAGGTCGTGCTTGAGCGCCGACGGCAGCTCGGCCACTGTGGCATTGTGCGCCGGCACGAAGAACACCGGGTCATAGCCAAAGCCGCCGTCACCATGGGGTTCAAACGCGATCATACCTTCCCAGCTGCCCTGGCAGATGATCGGCGTCGGGTCCAGTTCATGCGCCATATACACCAGCACGCACTGAAAGCGCGCGCTACGCTGGGCCGCCGGCACATCCTTCATCTCCACCAGCAGCTTCTGCAGGTTGGCCGTATCACCGGCACCGACGCCGGCATAGCGTGCTGAGTAAATACCCGGAGCGCCCATAAGGGAATCCACCTCCAATCCGGAGTCGTCGGCGATGGCCGGCAGACCGGTGTGGCGCGCGGCGTTGCGCGCCTTGAGGATGGCATTCTCCACGAAGGTCAGGCCGGTCTCCTCGGCCTCCGGCACACCCAGCTCGGTCTGCGGCACGATGCTGATGTCCGCACCGGCCAGGATCTCGCCGAACTCACGCACCTTGCCCTTGTTACCGCTGGCCAACACGACTTTCTTCATGACAAGGCCCCTTACCGTTTGTTACTTCCCCAGCGCCTCGCGCTGCTTCTCCAGCAACTGGCGGATGCCCTGGTCGGCCAGGGCCAGCATGGCGTCCAGTTCCTCGCGGCGGAAGGCGTGGCCCTCGGCGGTGCCCTGCACCTCGATGAAGGCGCCACCGTCGTTCATCACCACATTCATGTCGGTCTCGGCGCCGGAATCCTCCGCGTAGTCCAGGTCGACGATGGGCACGCCCTGGTGGATACCGACCGACACCGAGGCCACCTGGCCGTGCAGCGGGTCCTTCTTGATCAGTTTCTTTTCGCGCAGGTGGCGGATGGCATCGACCAGGGCCACATAACCGCCGGTGATGGAGGCGGTGCGGGTACCGCCATCGGCCTGGATCACGTCGCAGTCGACGGTGATGGTACGCTCACCCAGCGCCGCCATGTCCACCACGGCGCGCAGCGAACGACCGATGAGACGCTGGATCTCCATGGTGCGGCCGCCCTGCTTGCCCTGGGCCGCCTCGCGGTTCATGCGCGAGCCGGTGGAGCGCGGCAGCATGCCGTATTCCGCAGTCACCCAGCCCTCGCCCTTGCCCTTGAGAAAGCGCGGCACGCCCTCGCTCACGCTGGCGGTGCAAATCACCTTGGTATCGCCGAACTCCACCAGGACCGAGCCTTCGGCATGCTTGGTGTAGTTGCGGGTAAGTTTGATGGCGCGCAGTTCAGCGGGCGCTCGTCCACTCGGGCGCATAGGAATTCCTTGGTTGGATTGGTGTAATGGGAGGCCCGGCCATTGTACCGGGCATTGACGGCGAGGCGAACCCTTATCGCTTCAACTCGTCCTTATAGGTACGCAGCACCTCTTCGATCTGTTCGATGGCGCTCTTCAGCTTGTCGTCGTCCACCCGCGGCGTCTCGTCCTTGGGCTTCGGCTTCGGTTCAGGCTTGGGCGGCTCCGGCGGGCGCGGCCGTGGCGTGGCCGGCGCCAGCGAGGTCAGGCGCAGGGCGACCACGCTGATATTGTCGCTGTGCGGATAGCTGATCTGTTCGGCGCGCATGGCCATGCGCTCGAGCACCTCATCCAGGCTGCCTTCCTGTTGCAGCATCAGCCCCAGTTGGGCGTCGTCCAGCGCGCCCCACAGACCGTCGGAACACAGCAGGACGATGTCGCCCACGCGCATCGGTTTGCCCTTGCCCAACTCCACCTCGGGTGCCTGCGGCATGGCGCCGATGCACTGGGTGATGTGGTTGCGGCGTGGGTGGCTGTCCTGTTCGGAGCGCCGGATGATGCCCTGCTGGTAGAGCTGTTCGACGTAGGAATGATCGGTGGTGCGGAACACCGGCAGGCCGCCGCGAAACAGGTACAGGCGCGAGTCACCGACATGGGCCCAGTCCATGTGGCCGTTCTGGAGCAGACACAGTACCGCAGTCGTGCCGGGAATATTGCCCAGGTTCTGCTCGGTGGCATGGCTGACCAGGGCATCATGGGTGGCCTGGATGATCTCGGTCAGAAAGCGCCCCGGCTGCGCCACCGGGCGCGTGCTGTTGAGGTAGCGGTCGCGCGCGATGTCCACCAGCGCCTGCGCCGCCACGTCGCCGCCATAGTGGCCGCCCATGCCGTCGGCCAGCACCAGCAACACACCCTCATCGCTCTCCACGATGTCGAAGCGATCCTGGTTGCTGTTGCGATTGCCGAGGTGATTGGCGACGCCGGTTTCGTAGTGCATCGGACGGGACCTGTTTCTCAACCCTTGGACCAGGGCAGGGTGATGTCACGGGTCAACAGATCGAGAAAGGAGTCACCCCGCGAAGTGGGCTCCTCCGGCGGCTCCTCACGATTCATCGCCTCCAGCAACTGATCCACATTCTGCGGGCGCAGCAACGGGTCCACCTCCATCGCCCAGTCGATGGCGCCGAGCAGGGCTGCGGAATAGTGCTTCTTGAACGCCAGCACGGCCGGCTTCAACGCATCTTTCATGCGCCGCTCGTCCGCCGGCGGCGGCGTCGCGCCGTCGATGCAGGCGCGCATGGAGGCGCCTACTGCATACAGATCGCTCCACGGGCCGACGTAGCCGCCGGGGGTGAGCTGCTCGTAGGGCGCGAAGCCGGGAGTGATCACTTGGGTGGGCTGATACTTGCGACTGTTCTGCATCTGATGGACAGCACCGAAATCCAGCAGCAGCGGGTTGCCACCGGGGCGCAGGAAGATGTTGCCGGGTTTGATGTCCAGATGCAGCAGGCCCATGCCGTGAATCACCTTCAGACCATCGAGCAGGCGCGGGAATACCGTGCGGATGAATTTTTCGCTCAGGTTGCCGCCGTGGCGCTTGATGTAGTCCTGCAGGTTGATCCCCTTTTCGTAGGCCATGACCATATAGACCGTGCCGTTGGCACGGAAGAAGTTGATCACGTTGACGATGTTGGGATGCTTGATGGTGGCCAGCGTGCTGGCCTCCTGGAAGAACATGCGGCGGCCATGGGCGAAATTGTCGCCGGTCTCGGAATCGGGCAGGGTGTGTACCGACACGCCATCCTCGCCGCGATAGGCCAGCTTGCGCGGCATGTATTCCTTGATCGCCACCAGACTGCCGTCATTGGCGTCATGCGCCAGATACACGATGCTGAAACCACCGCCGCCGATGGCACGGTCGATGACATAGCTGTCCAGCGGGGTGCCCTTTTGCAGGCAGTAAGTGTCGCGCGCGTCGTTCATCCGCTATCTATATGAGAGAGAAGCTTTTTCCTGCTGCTGTTCCGTGGCGTGATGAGTCAGGGTACCATGACCGGCCATGCCGCACCGTAAGCTTGAGGAGTGTACATGATTCACAGCATGACGGCATTCGCCCGCCGCGAGTCCCAGGGCACCTGGGGCGCCTTCACCGTGGAACTGCGCTCGGTCAACCACCGCTACCTGGAACTGGGCCTGCGCCTGCCGGACGAAGTGCGCGTGCTGGAACCGCGCATCCGCGAGCGCATCAACCAGGCCCTGGGCCGCGGCAAGGTGGACTGTGCCATCCGTTACCAGGCACCGGCGGAATACGCCTCGCTGGCGATCAACCGGGAGCTGGTCACCCAGCTGGCGCACGTCACCCGCGAGATCGACGGCATCATCTACAACCCCGCCCCGGTGAACTCCTTTGATGTGCTGCGCTGGCCCGGCGTGCTGCAACTGCCCACACCCGACCCGGAGCGCCTGCACGCCGAGGCCATGGGGCTGCTCGACGCCGCGTTGAGCGAATTGATCGCTACCCGCGCCCGTGAAGGCGACAAGCTGAAGGAACTGCTCCTGCAACGCTGTGCGGCGATGGGCGCGATCGTCACCCAGGTCAACGCCCGCCGCCCCGAGGTGCTGGCGCGCGCCCGCGAACGCCTCGACGCCAAACTGGCCGAGCTGAAGGACGAACTGGAACCGGCCCGGCTGGAACAGGAACTGGTGCTGCTGGCCCAGCGCCTGGACGTGGAAGAGGAACTGGACCGCCTCACGGCCCACCTCGACGAAGTGCGCCGCGTGCTGGAGCAGAAGGAGCCGGTGGGCCGCCGCCTCGACTTCCTGATGCAGGAGCTGAACCGCGAGGCCAACACCCTCTCCTCCAAATCCCAGGACGTGGACACCACCCGCTACGCCGTGGACCTCAAGGTGCTCATCGAGCAGATGCGCGAACAGGTGCAGAATATCGAATAGCCCAGCCCTTTGTTGCCTATAAGTAAACACGGAAGTAAACTTATGCTCCGGCTGGTGTACAAAAAAGCGGCGCTGAAGGAACTGGCGAAGCTGCCAGCCCGGATTCGCCAGAAGATGCAGAAAGAATTAGCAACCATCGCCGCCAATCCACATGATTATTCCGGTGATTGGAAGCCGCTGACCGGCTCGCCCTATTGGCGCCTGCGGGTAGGTGGCTACCGCGCCATCTGCTCTA
Organism: Sulfurivermis sp.; assembly: GCF_059410345.1. Taxonomy (NCBI): domain Bacteria; kingdom Pseudomonadati; phylum Pseudomonadota; class Gammaproteobacteria; order Thiohalomonadales; family Thiohalomonadaceae; genus Sulfurivermis; species Sulfurivermis sp. The sequence goes on from NZ_JBLJDO010000006.1 coordinate 56,837, forward strand.
TCGAGGACGAGGCGCTGGTGTTGCTGGTACTGAAGGCCGGGCTGCGGGGAGATGTCTACCAATGAGCGCACAGGTCCAAATCATCGAAAAGGACGGCAAACCCGAATATGCCGTCGTGCCCATCGAGCTCTACCGCCAATTGCTCACCCTGGCGGAAGACGCCGAGGATATCCGTGCCGCCAACACCGCCGTGCGGGAATTGGAAAACGGTGCTGACGAGGCCATCCCGGCGGAGGTAGCGCAGCGCCTGCTGGCCGGTACCGAACATCCGCTGCGCATCTGGCGCGAATACCGCGGTCTGACCCAGGAGGCGCTGGCGGCCCAGGCCGGCGTCGGCAAATCCTATTTGTCGCAAATCGAGGCCGGCAAAAAGACCGGCTCAGCCAGAATATTGCGCACACTGGCGCAAATACTGCGGGTGGACACGGATGATCTGCTCATGCCGCCCGCGCAGGAATGACCCAACAATTCAAAGGCCAGCCATGGAACACCAGCACGCACAAGGCACCCTCTACATCGTTTCCGCCCCCTCCGGCGCCGGCAAGACCAGCCTGGTCAAGGCCCTGTTGCAGAACACCGACAAGCTGCAGGTCTCGGTGTCCCACACCACCCGCGCCATGCGTCCGGGCGAGGTGGACGGCAAGGATTACCACTTCGTCGATGTGGAAACCTTCCGCGCCATGGTGGCCAACCAAGCCTTCCTGGAACACGCCCAGGTATTCGACAACTACTACGGCACCTCCCGCTCCGCCGCCCTCGACCTGCTCAAGCACGGCATCGACGTGATCCTGGAGATCGACTGGCAGGGTGCCCGCCAGGTGCGCCAGATGATCCCGGGCACGGTGTCCATCTTCGTCCTGCCGCCCTCCCGCGCGGCCCTGGAGCAACGCCTGCGCAACCGCGGCCAGGACGGCGACGAGGTCATCGCCCGGCGCATGCGCGACGCGGTGAGCGAGATGAGCCACTGCTTCGAGTTCGACTACCTGGTGATCAACGACGACTTCGACACCGCCCTGGGCGAACTGGCCGCCATCGTCCGGGCCAACCGCCTGCGCGAGCCGCGCCAGGCCGCCGCCCACGACGCGCTGCTCAAGTCCCTACTGGCTTGACCAGGAAATAAACCGGCCGGGTCCGCCAATGCATGCGAAAGGACCCAAATGGGACCTGCGGAGAAAACCGGCGACCGGCCGTCTGACGTGGTATATCCGTGCGTTCAGGACTATTCGCGTCCATTGGCGTTTATTTGCGGACTGCGGTTTTTGAGATAGAATCCATCCCCTTTTCGTCCGTCCCCCGCCGGGGCGGACCCGGATTATCGGAGAGTAGCAACATGGCCCGTGTCACCGTCGAAGACTGCCTGGACAACGTCGACAACCGCTTCCAGCTGGTGCTGGTTGCCACCAAGCGCGCCCGTCAGCTGGAAAAGGGCAAGGATGCCTACCTGCCCTGGGAGCAGGACAAGCCCACCGTACTCGCCCTGCGCGAAATTGCCGCCGGCCTGGTGGGCCGCGAGGTGCTGGACGCCGTGGAGCAGGAGTCGGAGGATGCGTTCGAAGAAGAGGTCGCCGCCCCGGTGGTGATCTCCATGGACAACGACTGATGACGTCGTAAGCCGGAGGGTGCACGGTGTTTTTGATCAGCGACCTGTGCGCCCTCCTCGAAGGCTATCTTGAACCGGATCAGGTGGCCGAGGTCTATCGGGCCTATCTGTTCGGTGCCGAGGCGCACGAAGGTCAGAAGCGCGTCTCCGGCGAACCCTACATCTACCACCCCCTCGCCGTGGCGCGCATCCTCGCCGAGATGCGCATGGATGCCCCCAGCATCGTCGCCGCCATCCTGCACGACGTCATCGAAGACACTCCCACCGCCAAGGAACAGATCGCCGAAAAGTTCGGTGCCGAAGTGGCGGAACTGGTGGACGGCGTCTCCAAGCTGACCAACATCCAATTCGAGAGCAAGGCCGAGGCGCAGGCGGAAAACTTCCGCAAGATGATGCTGGCCATGGCGCGCGACCTGCGCGTGATCATCATCAAGCTGGCCGACCGCCTGCACAACATGCGCACGCTGGAAGGGCTGCGCCCGGACAAGCGCCGCCGCATCGCGCGCGAAACCCTCGACATCTACACCCCCATCGCCTCGCGCCTCGGCATGAATCGCCTGCGCCTGGAGCTGGAAGACCTCGGCTTTGCCGCCTACCACCCGCTGCGTGCCCGCGTGCTGGCCGAGGCGGTGAAGAAGGCGCGCGGCAACCGGCGCGAAATCATCAGCAAGATCGAGATCGCGTTGCAGGAGCGCCTGCGCCAGGAGGGGCTGGAAGGACGCGTCATCGGCCGCGAGAAACACCTGCTGTCGCTGTACAAAAAGATGCGCAGCAAAAACCTGTCCTTCAACGAAGTGATGGACGTGTATGCCTTCCGCGTCATCGTCGACAAGGTGGACACCTGTTACCGCGTGCTCGGCGCCGTGCACAACCTGTACAAGCCGGTACCCGGCAAGTTCAAGGACTACATCGCCATCCCCAAGGCCAACGGCTACCAGTCGCTGCACACCGCCCTGTTCGGCCCCTACGGCGTGCCCATCGAGGTGCAGATCCGCACCGAAGAGATGGACAAGGTGGCCGAGGCGGGTATCGCCGCCCACTGGCTGTACAAGACCGGCGAGGGCGGCGGCGTCAGCGCCCAGGCGCGCGCGCGCGAATGGCTCAAGGGCCTCTTGGAGATGCAGCAGAGCGCCGGCAATTCGCTGGAGTTCCTGGAGAACGTCAAGGTCGATCTGTTCCCCGACGAGGTCTACGTGTTCACGCCCAAGGGCGAGATCATGGAACTGCCGCGCGGCGCCACCGCGGTGGACTTCGCCTACGACGTGCATACCGACGTGGGCAACTCCTGCGTGGCGGTGAAGATCGATCGCCGCCTGATGCCACTCGCCACGCGCCTCGGCAACGGGCAAACGGTGGAAGTGATCACTGCGCCGAGTGCGCGACCCAACCCCACCTGGCTCAACTTCGTGGTCACTGCCAAGGCGCGCGCCAACATCCGCAACTATCTGAAGAACCTGCAACGCGACGAGGCCATCGGCCTCGGCCGCCGCCTGCTGGAGCAAGCCCTCACCGACCTGGAAGAGACCCTGCTGATGGTGCCGCAGGAACGCATTGATGCGGCGCTGAAGGAAGTGAATCTGGCCACCTTCGATGACCTGCTGGAACAGATCGGCCTGGGCAATCGCATGGCGCCGCTGGTGGCGCGTCTCCTGGTGCCGCTGGAGACACACACACCGGAACAGGAAGCCGCCAACCGCCCGCTCTACATCAAGGGCACCGAAGGCGCCGTGGTGTCCTTCGCCAAGTGCTGCCGCCCAATCCCCGGCGACGCCATCATGGGCTTCCTCTCCACCGGCCGCGGCATCATCATCCACACGCAGAACTGCAAAAACATCGCCGACTACCGCAAGCAACCGGAGAAGTGGATCACCGTGCAGTGGGCCGACCTGCTCGACACCACCTTCCCGGTCGACCTGCGCGTGGAAGTCACCAACCAGCGCGGCGTACTCGCCACCGTTGCCGCCGCCATTGCCGAAACCGACGCCAATATCGACAACGTCAGCCTGGAAGACCGCGACGGCATCCACTCCGCCATCAACCTCACCGTCGCCGTGCGCGACCGCCGTCACCTCGCCCGCATCATGCGCAGCATCCGTGCCCTCGACAAGGTCGTGAAGATCGGCCGCGGTCGCGGCTGAAATTTCCATCCGCCCGCGCCGGTGCGGGCAATGGCTCCTTGGGACGTTCTGAACTTCTCCAGAACTTCCCTTAACCGCGCTGCAACATCCGGCCGCTACGCTCCCGCTGCCACGGAAGGTGCGACTTCCGCCTTGCCACCATCATTCTTGCGGGAACTTCACCATGAGCGGATTCAAACCACGCTTTATGTCGCTATCGGACACCGCCGCAGGCAAAACCCACACCAGGCCCCGCCTGCCCCTGGTCTATGCCTGCTCTGGCTGTTCGGCCGCGGCACAGATGGCCAATCATCTCGCGCTGCGGCTGGACCGCGGCGGCGCCGCTGAGATGTCCTGCATTGCAGGCGTCGGCGGCGACGTGCCACAGCTGCTGCGTGTTGCCCGCTCGGGCCGACCGATGCTGGCAATCGACGGCTGTGAGTTGCATTGCGTCGCCCACACACTACGCCGCCACGACCTCATCCCCCTGCGCCATTACACCTTGTCGCAACTCGGCGTGCACAAGAACCGCCACGGCGAATTTGACACCACACAAGCAGATGCCGTGTTCACCATGCTGCTGTCCGATCTCCACGCCCTCGCAACTGTCACCGTTCAGACATAAGGCAATAACGTACACGTCATTTTCTGCCGCTACCTTGCCCCGGGTCGTTATTCCCTTTCCCTTTCCGTCTTACAGGAGTTGACCCATGAACAAAGAAGGCAGGCAGAACCTGATCGGCAAGCCGCAGGATCCGATCACCAACAGCAGTGACAATGTGGACTTTGCCACCCTGCTCAACGCGCGCCTCAACCGCCGCCAGATCCTCAAGGGCGGCCTCGGCGCCGCCACCGCCGGCTTTCTCGGCGGCGCCGGTGCCCTGGCCCTGACCGGCTGTGATTCCAGCAGCTCCAGCACCCCCGTCAGCGGCAGCGGCGGCGTCAGTCTGGTCACCGCCCTCGGCTTTACCGCCATCGCCCTCAATCAGGACGACACCGCCACCGTGCCGGCCGGCTATACGGCCACGCCGTTCATTCCCTGGGGTACACCCATCACTGGCAGCTACCCCGCCTACCTAGACGGCGGTCTCAATACCGGCGCCGAGCAGGAACAGCAGGTGGGCATGCACCACGACGGCATGCACTTCTTCCCCATCGACAACCGCTCCGATGAAGGCCTGCTGGTGGTGAACCACGAGTACATCCAGCAGAACACCATGCACGCCTCCGGCGCCGCCACCGTCGACGGCAGCGGCAATCGCACGGTGGAAGACGAGGTACGCAAGGAGATCGCCGCCCACGGCGTGTCCGTGGTACACATCAAGAAGGACGCCGGCGGCAACTGGGGTGTGGTTCCGTCCATGTACAACCGCCGCATCACCGGAGCCACCCCGATGGCGATCCGTGGCGCCGTGCGCGGCAGCGACTTCGTGATCACCAAATACAGCCCGGCTGGCACCATGACCCGCGGCACCCTCAACAACTGCGCCCACGGCTACACCCCGTGGAACACCTACCTCACCTGCGAGGAAAACTGGGCCGGCTACTTCGTCAACAAGGATGCCACCCTGCCGCGCGAGCACAGCCGTTACGGCGTGGCCACCGGCACCGGCCGCTATAAGTGGGAGACCCTCACCAGCGGCGGTGATCAGTATGTGCGCTTCAACGCCACCACACTGGGCGCCGATGCCACCGAGGACTACCGCAACGAACCCAATGCCTTCGGCTGGGTGGTTGAGATCGATCCCTTCGACCCGGACGCTACGCCGATCAAGCGCACCGCCCTGGGCCGCATCGCCCACGAGGGCGCCTGGTTTGCGCCGGCGCAGGAAGGCAAGCCGGTGGTGGTATACATGGGCGATGACGCGCGTAACGAATACATCTACAAGTTCGTCAGCAAGAACAACTACCACAAGGCCACCGCCAACGGTTCGCTGCTGGACGAGGGCACACTGTACGTGGCCAAGTTCAACGCCGACGGCGGCGAATGGCTCGCCTTGGAATACGGCCAGAACGGCCTCACCGACGCCAACGGCTTCACCTCCCAGGCCGATGTGCTGGTCAACACCCGTCTGGCCGCCGATTTCGTTGGCGCTACCAAGATGGACCGCCCCGAGTGGGGCACCGTCAATCCGTTCAACGGCGAGATCTACTTCACCCTCACCAACAACTCCAACCGCACCAGCGGCGAAGTGGACGACGCCAATCCGCGCGGCCCCAATCCCTACGGCCACATCATCAAGATCGCCGAAACCGGCAACAACCCGGCGGCCACCGGCTTCGCCTGGGACATCTTCGTGCTAGCCGGCACTGCGGGCGACAGCCTCGATCCCAACGGCAACCCGCTCACTGCCGACAACACCTTCGCCAGCCCCGACGGCCTGTGGGTGGACGATGGCGGTGTCATGTGGATCCAGACCGACATGAGCGGCTCCCAGCTCAACGGCGGCACCTTCGGCAATAACCAGATGCTTGGCGCCATTCCCTCCACCGGCGACATCCGCCGCTTCTTCGTCGGGCCGATCGGCTGCGAAGTCACCGGCGTCGTCATGACCCCGGATCGCAAGACCATGTTCGTCAACGTTCAGCACCCGGGGGAGCAGGGCAATGTCCTGCTGGGCAACGGCAGTTACTCCGAATGGCCCGATGGCAGCGGCGCACGCCCCCGCTCCAGCACCGTCATCATCACCCGAGATGACGGCGGCGTAATCGGCGTTTAAGGAAATATTCGGGGCAGGGATGCCCGTTCATTTTGTGCTGCGCAACGGCGCCCCATCCTGGTGATGGGGCGTCATCATTTCCGGCACGCGATACCTCTCGGTCTTCTTTGGTGTGCGGTATGATCCGCCCATCAATAACCTGATCAGGAGTTTCCCGTGGCCAAGCAAATCATCCATACCGACCAGGCCCCCAAGGCCATCGGCACGTATTCTCAGGCGGTGAAGGTGGGCGACACCGTGTACCTCTCCGGCCAGATCCCGCTGGTGCCGGAAACCATGGAGGTGGTGCAGGGCGACATGCGCGCGCAGGTGCGCCGCGTGTTCGACAACCTGAAGGCGGTGGCCGAGGCAGCCGGCGGTTCGCTGGCCGACGTGGTCAAGCTCAATGTGTTCCTCACCGACCTCACCCATTTCCCCCTGGTCAACGAGGTGATGGCCGAATACTTCGCCCAGCCCTATCCCGCCCGCGCCGCCGTGCAGGTCGCCGCCCTGCCCAAGGGGGTGCCGGTGGAGATGGACGGAGTAATGGTGTTGGAGTAAATATCAGGATTCAGAAGTGAGGTACCACATGCGGCCATCGATTGTACTGGAACAACATCGCGCAGCCATCCGACAGGCGGCCGCCCGCCATCGGACGGCCAATGTTCGTGTATTCGGCTCGGTCCTGACCGGCCAGGACAGTGACGACAGCGACCTGGACCTGCTGGTGGACCCCCTCCCCGGTGTGACCTTGTTTGATCTGGGGGGGCTGCAAGTTGAGCTGGAGGAAATGATGGGAGTACCCGTCGAGGTACTGACCCCGGGAGATCTGCCCGCTAAGTTTCGCGCCCAGGTTCTGGCCGAAGCCCAGCCTGTATGACGGTCAACCGCCTGGAAGACTATCTCGGACACATGCTGGAGGCGGCACGCCTCGCCTTATCCTATGTCGCAGACCTCGACAAAAAGGCTTTTCTTGAAGATAAGCGTACCCAGCAGGCGGTCATTCTGAATATCGTGGTCCTTGGTGAAGCCGCGACCAAGATCGGCAACGAATACCCGGATTTCATTGCCCAGCATCCTTTCATCCCCTGGAAGAACATGAAAGGCATGCGCAATCGTATTGCCCATGGATATTTCGATATTGATCTGGAGATCGTTTGGACCACCGTACAAACAGCGCTACCCCCGCTGATTGAACAACTTGCCGCATTGGCCGCTTCCCCCCATCAAGCCAGCTGACGACATCCATGTACGCTTGGCGCACGCTGTCCATCGAGCCGCTCAACCGCCTTACCGTCGCGGCACTGCTGCTGCTCGCCATCGAGTTCGGCGGCGCCGGCCTGTTGTCCACGCTGGAACACCTCTACGGCGATCTGCTGCTGCGCCAGCATGCGTCGCAGCAGCGACCCGATCCGGATATCGTCATCGTCGATATCGACGAGCGCAGCCTGGATCAAATGGCGCCGCTGGCCGGGCGTTATCCCTGGCCGCGCTCGGTGTTCGCCGAACTCGTCGAGGGCATGGCGCGGCAGCAACCGGCAGCCATCGTGTTCGACATTTTGTTTTCCGATGCGGATGTGATGCGCCCGGAGGGCGATGGCTGGTTCGCGGAGGTCGCGCAGCAGTATGACCATGTGTACTTCCCCTTGCTGCGTCTCGAAGGCGGGCACGCGCAGGGGGTGCCGCTGGCACAGTATGGCGCACTGCTCGGCATCGAACGCGGACCGCAGGCCCGCGACGACGCACGTGTGGCCTTGCTCCTGCCCTTGCCGGCGCTGGCAGCGACCGGCCGTCTCGGCGCGATCAATTACACCGAGGATACTGACGGTGTTGGTCGCCGCTATCACCTCCATCTCGACGCCGACGGCTGGCGCATTCCTTCGCTGCCGGCGCGGGTGGCAAAGGATTTGGGTTATACCGTGCCGCAGCAGCCCGACCTGCTGCTCAACTGGCGCGGCCCGGCGCTGAGTTATACACGCATCCCGCTATTCGACCTGTATGACGATCTGGCGCGCAGCCAGCCGCAGCGGCCCATCGACGAACTCACCGGCAAGATCGTGATCATCGGTTCCACCGCCGCCGGTCTGCACGACCTGCGCAGCACGGCCATGGGCAGCCTGTATCCGGCAGTGGAGATCATCGCCACCGCCCTCGACAATCTGAAACATGGTGATGCGCTGCGCGCCGCGCCAGCTATAGTCGCACCGCTTGTCGCACTGCTATTGCTCGGCTCCCTGTTTCTCGCCTTCCGCCACCACGTCAATCCGCTGCGCATCGGCCTTGGCCTGCTCATCGCCACACCACTGTTCGCCGCGATGCAATACGGCGCGCTGCAACTGCGCTGGGTAGTCCCGCTGTTCACGCCGCTGGTGTTCGGCTGGCTGTATTACGTCGCCGCAGCACTGCATGCCTGGCTGCGCGAGAAGCGTGAACGTGAACGTTCGGTGCAGATATTCAGCCGTTTTCTCGACCCGCGCGTGGTGCAGAATCTGGTGGCGCAGGGTGAGTCGGCACTGAGCCTTAAAAGCCAGAGCCGCCAGCTCACCGTGCTGTTCTCCGACATCCGCGGTTTCACCACCCTGTCGGAACAGCACACGGCGGAGGAGATCGTCGATCTGCTCAACGATTACTTCTCGCGCCAGGTGCAGGTGATCTTCCAGCACAATGGCACCATGGACAAATTCATCGGCGACGCCATCATGGCCTTCTGGGGCGCGCCGGTGGACGACGCCAACCAGGCGGTGAATGCGGTGAGCGCGGCGCTGGCCATGTGTGACACGCTGGAGGAGTTCCGCCGCCATCTCGGCCCCTCCGGCGAACATTTCGATGTGGGTATCGGCATCCATACCGGCCCGGCCGTGGTCGGCTTCATCGGCTCGGCCAACCGCCTCGACTACACCGCCATCGGTGATACGGTAAACCTGGCCAGCCGCATCGAGGGCCAGACCAAGGGGGTGGCGCGCGTGCTGGTCTCCGCCGACACCCGCGCCCTGTGCGGCGAGGCGTTTGACTTTATCGACCACGGTTCCTATAAGGTGAAGGGCCGAACCCAGGAAGTCCGTTTGTACGAACCACGCAGGAAAACCCCATGACGCGACATCTGCTTTCCCTGTTGTTGCTCTGCGGCTTGAGCCTTGGCGCCCAGGCCGATCCCGCACAGGTGATCCGTGCCACCGAGCTGAAGGATAAACCCTTCAGCGATGCAGCCACGCTCCTGCCGCTGGCGGAAAAGGCTGTGGTGAACGTGCTGGCACGCGAAGGCGGCTGGTACAAGGTCAAGGCGCAGGGCAAGGAGGGCTGGGTACGCATGACCACACTGCGCCTGGGCGATGGCAGCGCCAAGCCGGGCGACAGCGGCGTCGGCTCGGCGTTGCAGTTCCTCTCCACCGGCCGTTCCGGCTCCAGCGGCGTCACCGTCGCCACCGGCGTGCGCGGCCTCGACGCGGCGGACATCACCAACGCCAAGCCCGACCCTAAGGCGGTGGAGGGCATGGACACCCTGGCGGTCAACGCTGACGAGGCGCGCCGCTATGCCGCCGAACAGAAATTGCAGGCACAGAAGATCGCCTACCTGCCCGACCCGAAGCAGGCGACGGACAAAAAGCCGAGTAAACCCGCCAGCCCGCTGCCGTGGGAGAACGACTGACATGAGGACGCCCTTCAAACCCCTGCTGCTCGCCGCGGCCCTGACCCTATCCGGCACCGTGCTGGCCAACCCCTTCGGCGGCCTGTTTGGCGGCAGCGGCGGCAAGGAGATCGACCTCGGTGGCCTGCTCAAGTCGGCCCAGGATGCCTTCGGCGAGGTGAAACCGGAGCAGGAGCGCACCATCGGCCGTGAGGCCGCCGCCGTGCTGCTCGGTGCCGTGCCGCTGGCCAAGGACCAGACCCTGCAGCGCTACCTCAACCGCGTCGGCCGCTGGGTGGCGCTGCAAAGCGAGCGTCCCGATCTGGAATGGCGCTTCGGCCTGCTCGACTCCATGGACGTCAACGCCTTTGCCGCACCGGGCGGCTACGTCTTCATCACCAAGGGCCTGCTGCTGCGCATGGGCTCCGAGGCGGAACTCGCCGGCGTGCTGGCCCATGAGGTGGCCCACGTGGTGAAGAAACATCATTTGCAGGCCGTGCAGAAGGGTGCCCGCCTCGACCTCGCGGTCGGCCTCGCCGGTACGCGCATGGGCGAAGAGGATCGCGCCAAGCTGGACAAGATCGCCGGCGGCTTCAAGGAGCTGTATGCCCGCGGCCTGGACAAGGACGACGAACACGAGGCCGACCGCATGGGCCTGGTGATCGCCACCCGCGCCGGCTACGACCCCTACGGCCTGCCCGCCACGCTGCAGACCCTGGGCGCCATGAACCCCAAGGACGGTTCCCTCGCCTTTTTGTTCAAGACCCACCCGGCACCCGGCCAGCGCCTCGACCTCATCGACGCGGTGTTCGCCCCGCTGGAGGCCTATGCACGCCAGCCATCGGTGAAGGATCGCTTCCTGCGCGAAGTGGCCGCGGCACAAAAGCGCGGCGCCTTTGAGGATCCGGGCTTCCGTCTCAATGCCGCCGTCTCGCCGGCCGCGGCGCGTCACCTGCACCCGCACGACTGAGATGATTCTGTGTGGGCCTGCAGCGCGGGGCTCCCACGCTCGATAAATGGATCACAGCGCCCCCCTCCCCGTCACCGCGCTCAAGGGCGTGGGTCCGCGCCTCGCCGCGCGGCTGGAGCACATCGGCATCCATACCGTCGAGGACCTGCTGTTCCACCTGCCGCTGCGCTACCAGGACCGCACCCGTGTCGTACCCATCGGCACACTGCGTCCCGGCGATGAAGCGGTGATCGAAGGCGAGGTGCTGCTCACCGAAATCAAGTTCGGCAAGCGGCGCATGCTGCTGTCGCGCATCAGCGACGGCAGCGGCTCGCTCACCCTGCGCTTCTTTCACTTCAGCGCGGCGATGCAGCAATCGCTGGCCCGCGGCAGCCGCGTGCGCTGTTACGGCGAGGCGCGCCCCGGCAGCGTCGGCATGGAGATGGTTCACCCGGAGTTTCGCCGCATCGATGAAGCGACACTGACGGCGGTGGAGGAACACCTCACGCCCATCTATCCCACCACTGAAGGCCTGCAACAGCCCTCGTTACGCAACCTCACCAAGCAGGCGCTGCAATGGCTGCACGACGGTCGCCTGCCGCTCACCGATCACCTGCCGCCGGAACTGCTGCACGGATTGGGCTTTCCCTCGCTGCAGGAAGCGATCACCTATCTGCACCGGCCGCCCCCTGACGCGCCGCTTTCGCTGCTGGCCGAGGAGCGCCATCCGACACAGCGCCGCCTCGCCTTCGAGGAACTGCTGGCCCACACCCTGAGCCTGCGCCGCCTGCGCGCCCAGGCACAACGACACCAGGCGCCGCCGCTGCGCGGCGACGGCAGGTTGCGAGAAAAATTTCTCGCCGCGCTACCCTTCCCGCTCACCGGAGCACAACGAAGAGTGGGCGCGGAAATCACCGCCGATCTGGAACGACCGCACCCGATGCAACGGCTGGTGCAGGGCGACGTCGGTTCGGGCAAGACGGTAGTGGCCGCACTGGCCGCCTTGCAGGCGGTGGAGGCCGGCTGCCAGGCGGCGGTGATGGCGCCCACCGAACTGCTGGCCGAGCAGCACTACCGCAACTTCACCCGCTGGCTCGCGCCGCTCGGCATCGAGGTGGCGTGGCTCGCCGGCAAACTGAAGACCAAACAGCGGCGCGACATGCTGGAGCGCCTGGCCGCTGGCGGCGCGCGCGTGGCCGTCGGCACCCATGCCCTGTTTCAGGAGGGCGTCGAGTTCCATGACCTCGGCCTCGTCATCATCGATGAGCAGCACCGCTTCGGCGTGCACCAGCGCCTCGCCCTGCGCGAGAAGGGCAGCCGTGGCGGACGCTATCCGCATCAGCTGATCATGACCGCCACACCGATCCCGCGCACCCTGGCCATGACCGCCTATGCCGATCTCGACTGCTCGATCATCGACGAGCTGCCGCCGGGGCGCACACCGGTGGAGACGGTGGTGCTCCCCGACAACCGCCGCGACGAGGTGGTGCAGCGCGTGCACACGGCCTGCCGCGCCGGGCGCCAGGCCTATTGGGTATGCACCCTGATCGAGGAGTCGGAGACGCTGGCGGCCCAGGCGGCACAGGACACCGCCGCGCTGCTGGCCGAGGCCCTGCCCGACCTGCGCATCGGACTGGTGCATGGCCGGTTGAAAAACGAAAAAAAGGAGCAGGTGATGAACGCCTTCAAGGAAGGACACATCGACCTGCTGGTGGCCACTACGGTCATCGAGGTGGGCGTCGATGTGCCCAACGCCTCGCTGATGATCATCGAAAACGCCGAACGCCTGGGGCTGGCGCAACTGCATCAGTTGCGCGGGCGCGTCGGCCGCGGCAGCACCGAGAGTCATTGCGTGCTGATGTACCACGGCCCGCTGTCGCAACAGGGCAAGGAGCGGCTGGCGGTGATGCGCGAAACCTCCGACGGCTTCGAGATTGCACGCAAGGACCTGGAGCTGCGCGGCCCAGGCGAGGTGCTGGGCACGCGCCAGACCGGCCTGCTGCAGCTGCGCATCGCCGACCTGCAACGCGACCAGTCGCTGCTGGCCGAGGCCAGCTTGTGCGCCGACCGGCTGCTCCAGCACTGGCCGCGGCAGGCGGCCCTGCTGATCCGCCGCTGGGTCGGTGCGGCGACCCGTTACGGCGAGGTATGATGCGACCCTTGGATGCATCAGTTGGGCGTTTCGCGTAGCTGGCCTCGAAACACCGCTGACAACCTCTTCCGCAACCCGAAACCGGAAACTTGGACAACTACGGCAAACACAGCAGTGAACCCGCCTGGCATGCACCGCGCCGCCTGTTGCGCAGCGCGGTGCCGGCGCCCATCTGGCCCTGGCTGCTGGACGCCTCCTCGCTGACGCGGCGCCTGCAACAGGCCTGCGGCGATGGCTTTCGCGTACAGGTGGTGCAGCAACGCTGGGAGCTGCCGCAACTGAGCGAGGCGCGCGCGCTCGGCATCAAGGCCGGGCGCCGCGCCCTGGTGCGTGAGGTGCGACTGTACTGCGGCGACCAACCCTGGGTATTTGCCCGCACCGTGATCCCGGCCGCCACCCTCACCGGCCCGCAACGCCGCCTCGGCCACCTTGGTGAGCGCCCGCTGGGCGGTCTGTTGTTTCGTGATCGCAGCATGCGCCGCGGTGAACTGGAAGTGGCGCGCATCGCACGCGGCCAACCCCTGTTCCGTCTCGCCTGCGCCGGCGTGCAACAACCACCTGCCGAGCTGTGGGGCAGGCGCTCGCTGTTCTTTCTGCGCGACAAACCGCTGCTGGTGTGTGAGATGTTTCTGCCGGGGGTGGGGGAAAAATGAAACTGCTGGAACGGGTCACGCCGCTGCTGCCCTGGCTGCGCCTGATGCGGCTGCACCGGCCGGCCGATCTGGGCCTGCTGTGGCTGTTGGGATTGTGGGGGCTGTGGCTGGGCAGCGACGGCCAACCCGCCGCGGCAGCGCTGCTCTTGCTGCTGCTGGCCCTGCTCGCCCTGCGTGCCCTGGCCTGGCTGGCGCACGATCTGGCGGCCGCGCTGCTCGCCCACCCGCGTCACAGCTTCGCCGCCGTCCTGCGTGGGCTGCCTGCGCCGCTGCGCTGGCTGGCCGGCGTGGAGTTGCTGCTGGCCCTGGTGCCGCTGCTGCTGCTCGGTTGGCGGACCCTGCTCATCGCCCTGTCCGCCGCTGTGCTCGGCACCGTATTCCTGGCCCTGCGCCGCCGCACCTTCCTCGGCGAACTGCTGCTCGCCCTGGCCTGCGCCGCCGCCACCCTGGCCGGCTTCACCGCCAGCGGCGCCCTGCCCGGCAAGACGGCCTGGCTGGTCTACACCGCCGCCGTGCTGTGGATTGGCGCCGCCCTCACCCAATATGCGGCACTGCACCTGCAGCAACACGCCCGTCTCGGCATCAAGAGCATCACCATGCTGTTCGGCCGCGCCGACCGCTGGCTCGTCGCCCTGCTCCAGCTCTTCGCCCTCGCCGCCCTGTGGCTGGCGGGACAACAGGAAAAACTGGGCGTATTCATGCCCATCGCCCTTGCCGTGGCCGCGGCCCTCGGCCTGTACCAGCAGTACCTGATGGCCCGCGCCAGCGACCAGGGCTACCGCCGCGCCTGGCTCAACAACCTGTGGTTCGGCCTCGCCCTGTTCTGCGGCATCGCCTTTTCCTATCTATGCCGCTGCGCGGCGGGCGGATAAAACCCTACAACCCCGCCCACCACAGGCGCAGGCGCAGGCCCCAGCCGGTGGTATAGCCGCGGGTGACGAAACGGATCTCGCCCGTGCCGTCGATCACGAATACCGCCGGCACACCGATCACGCCCCACTGGCGCGCGATGTCGCCATATTCATCGGCCACTGTTGCCCAGCGCAGGCCGTGCTGCGCCAGGTACTGATTCACCTCCTCCGCCGTACCCGACTGCATCGCCACCGTAAGCAACGGTACATCCTGCGCCAGGGAATCGATCGCGCCCTGTTCGGCACGGCACACCGGGCACCAGGTGCCCCAGAAATACACCAGCGCCGGCGCACCGCGCAGCTGCGCCAGATCGAAGGCGCGGCCATCGCTCAATGTCGTGGCCAAGGCCGGCGCCGGACCGCGCGCCGCATCACGGGTGAGATAGGCCTCCACCGCAAGCAGAAAGACCAGCAGCAGCAACAGCTCACCACCGAGGCGCAGCAGGCGGCGCGGGGTGACCCAGTGACGCAAACGTGTGAGCAGAGGATGCATGTTCAATCTATGCGCATGTCGGGTTGGCGCAGCGTAACCCGAGGTGATGACGAAACCATCACTCCCGCCGCGGAAACACGGCGAGGTGATCGAAGTCCGGCCGCAGGCCGACGCGCTCACCGAGGGTGTGGTCATGATGGCTCGGCGCCTGACACAGCACGGTGGCGCCACTGGGCAGACGCAGGGTGTAGAGGAAGACCGCACCGCGGAAGGCCTTGTCGATCACTTCGGCCTGCAAGGCGCTGGCCGGGTCGAGCATCAGATCATCCGGGCGGATCAGCACATCCACCGGACAACCCTTGCGGCAACCCTCCGGCACCTTGCCGGCAATGGGGCCGAGCGGCGTCTCCACCATGGTCTCGCCCACCACCATGCCGGCGAGCAGCACGCCCTGACCAATGAAGTCGGCCACCTGGCGATCGGCCGGCTGGTGGTAGAGGTTATAGGCGGTATCCCATTGCAGGATGCGGCCGGAATGCATCACCGCAATGCGATCGGCGATGGCGAAGGCCTCGAACTGATCGTGAGTCACCATCAGACCGGTGATGCCTTCATGTTTGAGGATGGTGCGCACCTCGCGCGCCAGCGACTCGCGCAGTTCCACGTCCATGCTGGAGAAGGGTTCATCCAGCAGCAGCAGGCGCGGCTTCGGTGCCAGTGCGCGCGCCAGGGCCACTCGCTGCTGCTGTCCGCCGGACAGGGCGTGGGGATAGATCCTGCCGTACTGCGGCAGCCCCACCAATTGCAGCAACTCCTGCACGCGCGCCGCGCGCTTGTCGGCAGACCAGCGGCGGATGCCGAAGGCCACGTTGTCGGCCACGGTGAGATGCGGAAACAGCGCGAAGTCCTGGAACACCATGCCCACATGGCGCTTCTCCGGCGGCAGGGTCCAGCCGGCGCGGCTGACCTCGTCGCCGGCGAGCAGGATGCGGCCGCGCTGCACCGGCTCGAAGCCGGCGATGGCACGCAGCAGGGTGGTCTTGCCGCAGCCGCTGGGACCGAGCAGACAGCCGATGGCCCCCTTCTTCAGGCGCAACGAGGCATCAAACACCACGGTGTGGTGGCCGTAGCCGACATCGATGTTTTCTACCTCGAGCAGCTTGGTCATGGATTCAGCATACCGTCTGGTCGTGCCCCGGCCGCGAGCGGCCGATGGTGCGCGACAGCAGGATCACCGGCACGATGCCGGCCAGCACGATGGCCAGCGCCGCGCTGGCGGAATCGGCCAGGCGTTCATCCGAGGCCAGCTCGAAGGCGCGCACCGCCAGGGTGTTGAAGTTGAAGGGGCGCAGTATCAGGGTTGCCGGCAGCTCTTTCAACACGTCGACAAACACCAGCAACAGGGCGGTGAGCAGGCTGCCGCGCATGATCGGCATGTGCACCTCGCGCAGCACGCGCCGCGGCGGCAGGCCGAGACAGCGCGCGGCATCATCCATCGACGGCTTGATCTTGCCGAGACCGGCCTCGACGGTGTTGAGCGACACGGCGAGGAAACGCACGCAATAGGCGAATACCAGGGCGGTGAGTGTGCCGGAAAGAATCAGGCCGGTGGAGATGTCGAACTGCGCGCGCATCCATGCGTCGATAGTGTTGTCGAGCCAGGCGAAGGGCAGGATCACACCCACGGCGATGACGGTGCCGGGCACCGCATAACCCATGCTCGCCACGCGCACCGCCAGACCCACCGGCTTCGACGGACGCAGGCGGCGGCCATAGGCCATCAACAGGGCCAGCGCCACGGCCAGCGCCGCGGTGATCGCCGCCAGCACCAGGCTGTTGCCGACCAAGGCAAAGAACTCCGCCTTGAGCCAGGCATCGGTGGTGTCCAGCGCCCATGCAGCGAGTTGCGCCGCCGGCAACAGAAAACCGAACAGCACCGGAATCGAGCAGCCGACGATGGCGCCGATACGGCGCCAGCCGCGCAACTGATAGCGCGGCAGGTGAGAGTAGCGCGTGCTGGTGTGATGAAAGCGCGCGCGGCGGCGCGACCAGCGCTCCAGCAGGATCAGCACGAAGACGAAACTCATCAGCACCGCCGACAACTGCGCCGCCGCGGCCGGGTCGCCGAGGCCGAACCAGGTGCGGAAGATGCCGGTGGTGAAGGTGGCGAGGCCGAAGTACTGCACGGTGCCATAGTCGGCCAGGGTCTCCATCAGCGCCAGCGACAGACCGGTGATGATCGCCGGCCGCGCCAGCGGCAGGGCGACACGGGCAAAACCGGCCCACGGCCCGGTGCCCAGGGTGCGCGACACCTCCAGCACACAGATGGACTGCTCCAGAAACGCCGCGCGCGACAGCAGATAGACATACGGATACAGCACCAGTGACAGCATCAGCACCGCGCCGGGCAGGGAGCGGATAGCGGGGAACCAGTAGTCGCCGTAGCTCCAGCCGAACCAGTCACGCAATTGCATCTGCACCGGACCGGCGAAATCCAGCATGCCGGTGTAGGTGTAGGCGATGATGTAGGCCGGCATCGCCATCGGCAGCAGCAGCGCCCATTCAAACAGGCGCCGACCGGGAAATTCGCACAGGCTCACCATCCACGCCGCCGGGATGCCGATGGCCAGCACGCCGACACCGACCCCGAACAGCAGCACCAGTGAATTGGTGACGTACTCCTGCAGCACCGTCTGTTTCAGGTGCAGCCACACCTCGCCCGCCGGCACGAACACAAAGCTGAACACCACCAGCACCGGCAGCGCCAGCAGCAGCGCGGCCAGCACCACACCGGCCCGCCAGGGGTCGGGGCGCGGCAAGGCGTTAACGGCGGGGAAGGTGGCGGTTACGGAAGTCATGGACGGTCAAGAATACAGGGGCGAGGAAGCAGGGGAAAGGGACGCAGGACGAGGTACGCCGCTAGCGTTCCCACGCAGAGCGCAGGAGCGATAAAAAGAAGCGAGGGTAGGGGCGCAGCGCCCCTTCTCTCCAACTTTCCTCCTGTAACTTGAATTCTGTATCTGCCTCAGCGCCAACCGGCACGGTCCATCAGGCGCACCGCCGCGGCATTGAACTCGCCCAGCTTGGCCATGTTCACGCTATCGGCGCGGAACTCACCGAAGGCGCGCAGGGTGGCGCTGGTGGCGACGCCGCTGCGCACTGGGTATTCCTGATTGGTTTCGGCGTACCACCGCTGCGCCTCTTCACCGGCGAGGAACTCCAGCAGACGCACGGCATTGGCGCGATTGGGTGCGGCGGCGGTGACGCCGGCACCGCTGATGTTGACGTGCACACCGCGCTCGTTCTGATTGGGCCAGAACACACCGATCTTTTCCGCCGCGGCCTTTTCATCGGCCTTGTCCGATTCCAGCATCTGCGCCAGGTAGTAGGTGTTGGCGATGGCGATGTCGCACTGACCGGCCACCGCCGCCTTGATCTGATCACGGTCGCCACCCTGCGGCTTGCGCGCGAAGTTGGCAACGAAACCCTTGGCCCAGGCCTCGGTGGCCGCCTCGCCGCGGGTGGCGATCATCGAGCCGACCATGGACTGGTTGTAGACATTGTCGGAGGAGCGCACGCAGATGCGGCCCTTCCACTTCGGCTCGGCCAGCGCCTCATAGGTGGACAGTTCGGCGGGCTCCACCTTGCCCTTCACGTACAGGATGGGACGGGCGCGCATGGACAGGCCGAACCAGTGCCCGGCCGGATCACGGTAGGCCGCCGGGATCGCCGCCTCCAGCACCGCCGACTGCACCGGCTGCAACACCCCCGCCGCCTGCGCCGCGTGCAAATTGCCCGCATCCACGGTGAGCAAGATGTCCGCCGGGCTGTTGCGGCCTTCGCTCTTCAAGCGCTGCAACAGGGCGTCGGCCTTGGCCGATACCAGATTGACCTTGATGCCGGTCGCGGCAGTGAACTGGTCCAGCAGGGGCTTGATCAGCGCCTCCTGACGAGCGGAATACAGATTGACCTCGCCGGCGGCCAGGGCCGCGGCATTCAGGCCGACGACGCCCGCCAGCGCGGCGGCAAACAGGAAATGACGGCGGGAAAGAGACATGACGTACTCCATAGGCTGAGGTTCGGGCGGGGCATCCCCCACCTCTTACATTAAGTGCGAACCATTCTCATTAACATTGTTATCCATGTCAAGCCCCCGCCCGCGCCACCGCCCACACCTCGATCCGTTCCGCCCCGGCGCGGCGCAACACCCGCGCCAATTCGCCCACGGTGGAGCCGGTGGCGATCACATCATCGACAATCGCCACATGGCCGCCGGACAAGGGGCGCACCACGTCGAAGGCGCCGCGCACGTTGCGCCGCCGCTCCTCCGCGGGCAGCAACGACTGGGTGGCCGTCGCACGAATGCGCTGCACCAGACCGCCGGCCAGGGGCACATCGAAGCGCCGCGCCAGAGGGCGGGCCAGTTCCAGCGCCTGGTTGTAGCCCCGTTCCCGCAGCCGTGCCGGGTACAGCGGCACCGGCACGATCAGATCCGGCAACACGGTAACGTGCTCCGCCAGATGCCGCGCCAGCAACTCCCCCAGCAAACGGCCCGGCGGCAGGCGCTGGTTGAACTTGAAGCCCTGCACCAGCCAGTCCAGCGGCGGGCGGTACAAAAACGGGGTCAGGGTCGCATCGTAGGGCGGGGGCTGGATCAGGCACTGGCCGCAGACGGGCGACTCCCCTCCCCCGCATGCGGGGGAGACCGGTGCAGCGCAACACCTGCAGGAGGCGAGATTCCACGGCAGGGCGCGCAGGCAGGCGGGACAGAGATCGAGGCCGGCGGCGCCCGGCGCACCGCACAGGAGACAGGTGGGGGGATACAGCAGCGTCTGTACAAATCTTATACAGTTGTAAACTCTTGAAATCCGTTTCATTTGACAACCCTTCCTGGGCTGGGAATACTGCCGACCCTCATTGTAAGCGCCTTTCCGGAGAACACCCATGCCCCAGGCCGCCCACCGCCAAACCGCTCCCGCCCTGCGCCACGACTGGAAGGTCGCCGAGGTGGAGGCGCTGTTCAACACGCCGTTCATGGAACTCATGTGGCAGGCCCAGCAGGTGCACCGAGTCCACTTCGACCCGTCCGTGATCCAGGCCTCCAGCCTGCTCAACATCAAGACCGGCGGCTGTGCCGAAAACTGCGGCTATTGCTCGCAGAGCGCCCATCACGAAAAGAAGGTGAAGCTGGAGCGCGATGCCCTGATGGAAGTGGATGTGGTGGTGGCCGAGGCGCGGAAGGCGAAGGACGGCGGCGCCACCCGCTTCTGCATGGGCGCGGCCTGGCGCAATCCGCGCGACGAACAGCTCGATGCGGTGCTGGAGATGATCCGCCAGGTGAAGGCCATGGGCCTGGAGACCTGCGTGACGCTGGGCATGCTCAGCGCCGACCAGGTGGTGAAGCTGAAAGAGGCCGGCCTCGACTACTACAACCACAACCTCGACACCTCGCGCGAGTATTACGGCAAGGTAGTCACCACCCGCACCTATGACGAGCGGCTGGATACGCTGGCCGAGGTGCGCAAGGCCGGTATCAACGTCTGCGCCGGCGGCATCATGGGCATGGGCGAGAGCCGCACCGATCGCGCCGCCCTGCTGGCGGAACTGGCCAACCTGCCGGAGCATCCGCAGAGCGTGCCCATCAACCTGCTGGTGAAGGTCCCGGGCACGCCGCTGGCCGACAGCCCCGACCTCGACATCTTCGAATTCATCCGCACCATCGCCGTGGCACGCATCATCATGCCCAGCTCTTACGTGCGCCTGTCCGCCGGACGCCAGAACATGCACGACGAGGCCCAGGCCCTGTGCTTCCTCGCCGGCGCCAATTCCATCTTCTACGGCGACCGCCTGCTCACCACCGACAACGCCACCCTCAACCACGACCGCGAACTGTTCCGCCGCCTCGATCTGACGCCGGCGGCGTAAACACCCTGTCGCAGAGACGCAGAGGCGCGGAGTTGATGAAATCGAATTCCGCTACGGGTCAACTAGTCTGAAGTACTGCAGAGCCCCATGAATACTCCACATCCTCTGCGTCTCTGCGCCTCTGCGACAGATCTTTTATGAATGAACTGGAACAGGAACTGCAGCGGCGCGTAGCGGAACATCTGTACCGCCGGCGCCGGGTCGTCGATTCCGCGCAGGGCGCGGAGATCGTCGTCGACGGTCGCCCGCTGCTGTCGTTCTGTTCCAATGACTATCTCGGTCTCGCCAATCATCCCGAGGTGATCGCCGCCATGCAGCACGGCGCCGCACAATACGGCGCCGGCTCCGGCGCGGCGCACCTGGTCACCGGCCACCTGACGCCGCACCATCTCCTCGAAGAGGAGCTGGCCGCATTCACCGGCTATACGCGCGCGCTGCTGTTCTCCACCGGCTACATGGCCAACCTCGGTGCGGTGAGCGCGCTGTGTGGCGCAGGCGATGCGGTGTTCGAGGACCGGCTCAATCACGCCTCGCTGCTCGATGCGGGGCTGTTGTCGCGGGCGCGCCTGCAACGCTTTCCCCACGGCGATGTGGCGGCGCTCCATGAGCGACTGGCGGAGAGCAAGGCGCAGCGCAAGCTGATCGTCACCGACGGCGTATTCAGCATGGACGGCGACATTGCGCCGCTGCGCGCACTGGCCGCCACGGCGCAACAACATGACGCCTGGCTGCTGATGGACGACGCCCACGGCCTTGGCGTCATCGGTGAACACGGCCGCGGCTCGATGGAGGTGTGCAGCCTCACGCCGCGCGATCTGCCGCTCTTGGTCGGCACCCTGGGCAAGGGTTTCGGCAGCTTCGGCGCCTTCGTGGCCGCCGATGAAATCATCATCGAAACCCTTATTCAGCAAGCGCGCCCCTACATCTACACCACCGCCCTGCCGCCGGCGGTGGCCGAGGCGACGCGGGCCAGCCTGAAGATCATCCAATCCGATGAAGGCGCGCAGCGCCGCGCGCATCTCACTGCATTGGTGCAGCGCTTCCGCACCGGCGCACAGCAACTCGGCTTACCATTGATGGAGTCACCCACGGCCATCCAGCCGCTTTTGGTGGGTGATTCCGCCACGGCCGTGAACATGTCGGAGGCCCTGCTGGCGGAAGGAATCCTGATCAGCGCCATCCGCCCGCCCACCGTGCCCGACGGCACCGCGCGCCTGCGCATCACCCTCTCCGCAGCACACGATGCAGCGCAGGTCGATCGCCTGCTCGATGCCCTGGGACGGCTCAATCGATGAGTAATCCGACGCTGCATGTGGAGAGTATCGGAAGCGGTCCCGATCTGGTGCTGCTGCACGGCTGGGGCCTGCACGGTGGCATCTTCCGCAGCGTGATGCCACCACTCGCCGCGCACCACCGCCTACACCTCATCGACCTGCCGGGCCACGGCCGCAGCCCTCCGCTGTCCAGCGCCTACACCCTGGACAACATGGTGCACGCTGTCGCCGCTGCTGTCCCCGCCAACGCTGCCTGGCTGGGCTGGTCGCTGGGAGGACGCATCGCGCTCGCGGCAGCCGCTCGGGGGGCAGCGATCACCAAACTCATTCTTGTCGGCACCAATCCCTGTTTCACCCAACGCGATGACTGGCCGCACGGCATGCCGGAAGCCGAGTTCGAGCAATTTGCCGCCTCGGTACGCGACAACTGGGAACAGACACTGCAACGCTTTCTCGCCATCCAGGCGCGCGGCTCGGAACGCGCGCGCGAAGAACTGCGTGCGCTGCGCCTCGAACTGTTCGCCCATGGCCAGCCACAGCCCGCAGCCCTGGCGGGCGCGCTCGACATCCTGCGCGAGGCGGATCTGCGCAGCGCATTGCCGGCCATCACCCAGCCCACACTGGTTTTGCACGGCGCCCGCGACACCCTGGCGCCGCTGGCCGCGGCGGAATACACCGCAACCCAGTTGCCACACGGGTTGCTGCATGTCAGCGACACAGCCGGCCATGCACCGTTCCTGTCGCATCCCGATGAATTTCTGCACGCCCTGGAAGCTTTCCTTCATGAGTGACCTGCCGCTACCCGACAAGCGCCTGGTGCGTGCCGCCTTTGAAAAGGCCGCCTCCCGTTATGACGAGGCCGCCGTACTGCAACGCGAGATCGGCACGCGCCTGCTGGAGCGGCTGGAACTGATGAAGATCGCACCGCAGTGCGTGCTGGAGGTGGGCAGCGGCACCGGCTTCTGCAGCACGCAACTGGCGGCGCGCTTTGCGCGGGCAGAGTTCATCGCCCTCGACATCGCCCACGGTATGTTGCAGCACGCGCGCCGCCGCTTCGGCTGGTGGCAACGCCTGCGCCGCAATCCCGGTTTCCTTTGCGCCGATGCCGAGTCACTACCGCTGGCCGCTGCCTCAGTGGACCTGCTGTTTTCCAACGTGACCCTGCAATGGTGCAACGATCCGGAGCGCACCTTTGCCGAGTTTCGCCGTGTACTCAAACCTGGTGGCCTGCTGCTGTTTTCCACCTTCGGCCCCGACACGCTGAAAGAATTGCGTGCCGCCTGGCGTGCGGTGGACGATGCCATGCACGTCAATGCCTTCATCGACATGCATGATCTGGGCGACGGTCTGCTGCGCAACGGCTTTGCCGACCCGGTGATGGATCGCGAGGACATCGTGCTGACCTATAAGGATGCGCGCACCCTGATGAGTGACCTGAAGACCATCGGCGCGCACAACGTCAACCGTGGCCGCAGCAGTGGGCTCACCGGGAAGAAAAAACTCAATGCCATGCTGACGGCCTATGAGCAGTTCCGCCGCGATGATCGCCTGCCGGCGAGCTACGAAATCGTCTACGGCCACGCCTGGGCGCCACTGACGCCGCAGCAACAAACCCAGAACGGCGCTACGCGCATTTCGCTGGAACAGTTGCGCGCCAATTTGGCAGGAACAAGCAAATGACCCGCGGCATCTTCGTCACCGGCACCGACACAGGCGTATCGACCCGGACACGGGGCCGCGCAGCGGCTAGTCGCGGGAAGGGGCGAAACCCACGCCGGCAGCGTGCCCCCTCCGCACGTTATGGGGAGAACCTTTCATGACGCGAGGAATCTTCGTTACCGGCACCGACACAGGCGTATCGACCCGGACACGGGGCCGCGCAGCGGCTAGTCGCGGGAAGGGGCGAAACCCACGCCGGCAGCGTGCCCCCTCCGCACGTTATGGGGAGAACCTTTCATGACGCGAGGAATCTTCGTTACCGGCACCGACACAGGCGTGGGCAAAACCTGGGTCAGCGCCAGCATCATGGCCGCGCTGCAACACCAGGGGCTGCGCGTGCTCGGCATGAAGCCAGTGGCCTCCGGCTGCGCGCACACCGCCGACGGCCTGCGCAACGAGGATGCGCTGCTGTTGCAGCAGCAGGGCTCACTGCCGATGGATTACGCGGCGATCAACCCCTACGCCTTCGCGCCACCGGTGGCACCGCACCTCGCCGCTGCGCAGGCGGGTACACACATCGATCTGGAGCACATCGCGCGCAATTACCGCAGACTCGCTGCCGAGGCCGATGCGGTGGTAGTCGAAGGTGCCGGCGGCTGGCTGGTGCCGCTCAACGAACGCGAGTCCATGGCCGATCTCGCCAGGCGGCTCGAACTGGACGTGATCCTGGTGGTTGGTCTGCGTTTGGGTTGCATCAATCATGCCCTGCTCAGCGCCGAATCCATCCGCGCCCACGGCGGCAAGCTCATTGGCTGGGTAGCCAACACCCTTGACCTGCACATGAGCAAACTGCCGCAGAATGTCCTTTCCATCCAACAGCGCATCGGTGCGCCGCTGCTCGGTTTGATCCCCTATATGGATGCCTTGTCCATGGATGCCATTGCTGCGCAGATCACAATCAGCACAGGCTGATGGTTGCACTGCGCACCCCCCATCCTACGTCAGCATCACCAGCGTTACCGCCATCACTCCCATGCCGGCGATCAGGCCATACACCGCCTGATGGCCGCTGTCGTATTTCTTCGCGTTGGGGATCAGCTGATCCAGCGAGATGAACACCATGATGCCGGCCACCGCGGCGAACACCAGGCCCAGCGCGCCATCATCGAGAAACGGGCGCAGCAAGAGATAGCCGACCATCGCACCCACTGGCTCGGCCAGGCCGGAGAGAAAGGAATACCAGAAGGCACGCCGGCGGCTGCCGGTGGCGTAATACACCGGCACAGAAATGGAAATGCCTTCCGGTATGTTGTGCAAGGCAATGGCAACGGCGATGGACACCCCCACCACCGGATCGGCAAGCACCGCCATGAAGGTCGCCATGCCCTCGGGGAAATTGTGGATGCCGATGGCCAGGGCGGAGAGCAACCCGACGCGACGCAGACGGTGCAAGCTCTGGCCATTGTCATCCATCAGCTTGGCCTGATGGGGGTTGTCGTGCGCCGGCACCAGAAAATCGATGCACAGGATCAGCAGCACGCCAGCAAAGAAACCTACCACCGCCAGCCAACCACCCAGTGTCTTGCCGTACTGGGTCTGCAACAGCACCTGACCGCCGGCCAGCAGTTCGACAAAGGACACGTAGATCATCACCCCGGCGGAAAAACCGAGGGCGGCGGAAAGCAGGGCGACGTTGCTGCGGCGGGCAAACAACGCCACCGCACTGCCGATGCCGGTAGAGAGGCCGGCCAGGGTGGTCAGAGCCAGAGCCAAAAGCACGGGGTGATCCATGATGTCCTTGATACTATCAGCACCCGTCCACGCCGTTAATTCACACGATGTCGTTACCGCCATCACACAGCAATGCGCAATGACCTTATAAGATACATGCCTATCGAGTTCTTGCTCGTTAGATTGTCAAACTGGGGTTTTTCCTATACAAAACATCCTTACACGGACCACAACTCCATGGAGGGGAAACATGTCATCACTGCGTATTCGCGTTCTGTTGTTCTGCCTGCTGCTGTCCGCTGCCACCACCCTGAGCGCCGCAGGTTACCCCGCCGCACTTGCCCAAGAGGTAGCACCCTACCCACAGGCCAAACTCGACTCTGCCAGCGAGGATGCGCGCAGCGCCAGTGCCGTGCTCAACACCAAAGGCACGGTGGAACAGGCCGCGCGCTACTACCGTGACCAGCTGGCCGGCCAGGGCTGGAAGCAGACCGCCGACGCCACCATCGGCAACGCGCGCGCGCTGGAGTTCAGCCGCGACAAGAGCAGCATCGCCATCAGCATCATGCCCACCTCCGCCGGTACCACCATCGCAGTCACCCTGAGCCGCTAAACGCCGGCGCTGAAAACGACAACGGCCTCAGTGGGAGGCCGTTGTCCTTTGTGCTGCATAAAACGCCGTTCAGGCAGCCAGCATATTGCGCAGCTTGTTCATGGCGTTCTTCTCCAGCTGGCGGATGCGCTCGGCGGAGACGTTGTACTTGTCCGCCAGGTCCTGCAGCGTGGTCTTGCCATCGTCTGACAGCCAGCGCGCGGCAACGATGTCGCGGCTGCGGTCATCCAACGTGGCCAGGGCGCTGTGCAGGCGCTGGCTGTTGTCCGCCTCGAAGTTGGCAGCCTCCAGCTGGGCCGCCGGCTCGAAGCGGCTGTCGGCCAGATAGGCCGCCGGCGCCATCACCTCGTCGTCATCATCGGACTGGGCATCGAAGGTGACGTCCTGACCGGCCAGACGCGACTCCATCTCCAGCACCGTCGCCGCCGGCACACCCAGGTCCTTGGCCACCGCGTCCACCTCTTCCTTGGAGAACCAGCCCAGACGCTTCTTGGACGAGCGCAGATTGAAGAACAGCTTGCGCTGCGCCTTGGTGGTGGCCACCTTGACGATGCGCCAGTTGCGCAGGATGAACTCGTGGATCTCGGCGCGGATCCAGTGCACGGCAAAGGACACCAGACGCACCCCCTGCTCCGGGTCGAAGCGCTTCACCGCCTTCATCAGGCCGATGTTGCCTTCCTGGATCAGGTCGGCCTGGGGCAGGCCGTAGCCGGAATAGCCGCGGGCGATGTGGGCCACGAAACGCAGGTGCGCCATCACCAGACGGCGCGCCGCCTCCAGATCGGCGTGGTCGCGCAGGCGAACTGCCAGTTCGCGCTCTTCCTCGGCCGTCAGCATCGGGATGCGATTGATGGCCTGGGTATAGGCCTCGATGCTGCCGAGCGGAATATTCACTTGCAGTTGCAGGGCTTTACTCATCGTTACTCCCTATCTCGCGTTCATATGCCAAAGTGGCTGGCTCAGTTATAACCAACCATAACACTCAACAATTGGCAACGCAATCCCTTCAGCCAAATTCCTCAGTGGGGTATTTTTAGCACTCTCGGGGTGAGAGTGCCAAGGGGTCAGAAGAGTTCCCGCCGACAGTTTTTAGGCGCTACGGGCCGGGACAGGGGTGATGCTGCCGTCACCCTGGGTGAGGCAGACCCGGTTGCGGCCGGCGGCCTTGGCGCCGTAGAGGGCCTGGTCGGCGATGCCGAGCAGGGTGTTAAGGTCTTTGCCCGCATGTGCGGCGACGGCAGCCAGGCCGAGGCTGAGGGTGACATCCACCCCGGCGGGCTTGAGCCGTTCCACCTCGGCGCGCAGGTGTTCGGCGCGTGCCGGGACATCGGCGCCATGCAGCAGGACGACGAACTCCTCGCCACCGAAGCGGGCGCAAAGGCCGTCGGGAAACAGGCGGTTCAGCAGGTCGCCCATGGCCATCAGCACCTTGTCGCCGACGAGATGGCCCAGGCCGTCGTTGATGCGCTTGAAGTGATCCAGATCGACGATCATCACCCAGCCCTGCGCGGTGCGGCTGAGGAAGCCCTGGCCTTCGTCCACCAGGTAGCGGCGGTTGCGCACGCCGGTGAGCGCGTCGGTGGTGGCGAGCCGTTCCATGTCGGCGGTCTGGCGTTTGAGGGCGTCGAACTGATGCTTGATGAGCAGGAGCGAGCGCACGCGCGCCATCAGCACCTCTTCCACCAGGGGCTTGTTGACAAAGTCGTTGGCGCCGGCACGGAACACCTCCACCTGGGTGGAAACGTCGTCGTTGCCGGTGATCACCAGCACCGGCAGTTCCTGCTGCGAATAGTGCTGGCGGGCGCGCAGCACATAGAGCAGATCGCCGCCGGTCATCTCGCCCTTGAGGAAAAAGTCGGTGATCACCAAATCGAAGCCGCGTTCATCGGTTTGCCGTGCCTGACCCAGAAGGTCCAGCGCCTCCTCCACCGTAGCGGTATGCACCACCACCAGGCCGTGTTGTTCCAGCACGTTTTTGGTGACTGCGGCGACGGTGCGGCTGTCTTCGACATAGAGCACGCGACCATAGAGCGCGGCATTGCGCTCCAGAAAGGCCTTGATGAACTGACCGAAGGCCTGAAAACCCAGCGACTTGTCGAAATAGTCGGTAACGCCGGCGGCATAACCCTCGCGGATCAGGCGCTGATCGGCGTCGCTGGAGATGATGATGACGGGAGTGTAGTGGTGGCGCTTGCTGTGGCGGATACGGCGGCACAGGTCGAGCCCGTCGGCATCGGGCAGCATCAGTGCCGTGGTCACCAGGGAAAAGCGTTCTTCTTCCAGCCGCGCCAGCGCTTCGGCCTCGTTGCCGACGGCCGTCACGCGCGCACCAGGCAAGGCCTCATCCAGGCGGCGGGTGATCACCTGACGCGACAGCGTCGACCCATCCACCACCAGTATGCTATTGCTCATCGATGTCCCCTTTCCCCCGCAACCATCCGACTATAAGCGTGTTATTGGTGCGTTGATATACCAACGACGGCATGCGCTATTCCGCCTATGAAACAGCCCGTTGTTCCTCAGGTGGGCTCGATCTCACGCAGATGCCGCCCCACCGCCAGCCAGGAACCGAGCAGGCCCAGCAGGCAGCCGCCGCCGAACAGGGTCAGCGTGGTGAGGAAATCCAGCCCGCGCAGGCGGAAATCGCTGCCATACAAGCCGGCCAGGCCCGCGACCGGATCGGCCAGGAACAGCAACGAGACCTGGATCATGCCGAGGGCGATAATGCCGCCGAACAGGCCGTACCAGAAGCCGGTGTAGAGGAAGGGGCGGCGGATGAAGGCGTCGGTGCCGCCGATAAGCTTGATGATGACGATTTCGTCGCGCCGGTTCTGAATGGCCAGCCGTATCGTGTTACCCACCACCAGCAGCACGGCGAGTCCGAGCAGGGAGCCGAGCACCCAGACGCCGCGGCTGACGATGTCCATCATGGCGTAGATGCGCTTGACCCACTGCATGTCCAGCTGCGCCAGGTCCACTTCCGGCCGGGCGCGTAATTGCGCGAGCAGCTGCTCCAGTACCTCCGGCCCCTGCGCCTGCTCCACCTTGGGAAACAGCACCAGCACCGAGGGCAGCGGATTGTCTTCCAGCACCTGCAACACATCGCCGAAACCCGACAGGCTCTTGAACTCCTCCAGCGCCTGCTCGCGCGAGATGTAGCGCACATTGCCGATCTCCGGCAGGGCATCCAGTTCGCGCGCGAGATTCTGGGCGCGTTGCTCACTCACGTTACGCTTCAAAAACAGAGACACCTGGGTGGCGCCGTCCCAGCCGCGCGCCACCTGCTGGGCATTGCCGAGCAGCACGTGCAGCCCGGCGGGCAGGGCCAGGGCGATGCCGATCACCGCGGCGGTGAGGATGGCGTTGAAGGGACGGCGCCAGATCTGGCCCAGGGTATAGAAGAAGGTCTGCACATGGCGCAACAGCCAGGAGCGCAGCAGGGCGCCGGCGCCCATCTTCACCACGCGGGCGCCTTCCGGCGCATTGGGGGTACGCGTTACCTCAGCCATCAGCGCGCCCCTCCCGTATCGCCGACCATCCGACCGTGATCCAACCGCAGCACGCGATGGCCGAGGCGACGGATTAGCTCTAGATCATGCGAGGCGATGAGCACACTCACGCCGACGCGGTTGAACTCCTCGAACAGACCCATGATCTCGCGCGACAGCTCCGGGTCGAGGTTACCGGTGGGCTCATCCGCCAGGAGCAGCGGCGGCTTGTTGACCACCGCGCGGGCGATGCCGACGCGCTGTTGCTCGCCGCCGGACAGGGTGATGGGATACATCTTTTCCTTACTCAGCAGCCCCACCTTGTCCAGCGCAGCGCGCACGCGGCGGCCGATCTCCTGATGGCCGTGGCCAGCGATGATCAGCGGCAGGGCGACGTTGTCGAACACCGTGCGGTCGAACAGCAGGCGGTGGTCCTGAAAGATGATGCCGATGTCGCGCCGCACATAGGGGATGCGCCGGCGCCCCACCTTGGCGAAGTTCTGGCCGTTGATGATCACCTGGCCATTGGTGGGCCGCTCGATGAGGGCGATGAGCTTGAGCAGGGTGGACTTGCCGGCGCCGGAATGACCGGTGAGAAAGGCCATTTCGCCGGGCGCGACGTGCAGCGACACGTCGGACAGGGCCTCATAGCCGCCGGGATAGCGTTTGCTGACGTTGGCAAAACGAATCATTGAACAGTAGTTCCACGTGACGGGTGGCGAGTGACCAGCGACTTTATCGGGGACGGGTCAATCATCA
Organism: Sulfurivermis sp.; assembly: GCF_059410345.1. NCBI lineage: Bacteria > Pseudomonadati > Pseudomonadota > Gammaproteobacteria > Thiohalomonadales > Thiohalomonadaceae > Sulfurivermis > Sulfurivermis sp. The sequence goes on from NZ_JBLJDO010000006.1 coordinate 87,425, forward strand.
CTTGTCACTTCCCAGCAGCGCCTCGACAAATTCACTCGCCTCGAACACGCGCAGATCATCGATCCCCTCGCCCACACCGATGAAGCGGATGGGCAGGCCGAGGCGCTTGGCGATGGCGAAGATGATGCCGCCCTTGGCGGTGCCGTCCAGTTTGGTGAGGGCGAGGCCGGTGACACCGATGGCCTGGTGGAATTGCTGCGCCTGTTGCAGGGCGTTCTGCCCGGTGCCGGCGTCGAGCACCAACAGCACCTCATGCGGCGCATCGGGGTCGAGCTTGCCCAGTACGCGCTTCACCTTCTTCAATTCTTCCATCAGGTTGGACTGGGTGTGCAGACGGCCGGCGGTGTCGGCGATCAATACGTCGATGCCGCGGCTCTTGGCCGCCTGCAAGGCATCGAAGATCACCGAGGCGGTGTCGGCGCCGCTGCCCTGGGCGATCACCGGAATGCCATTGCGCTCACCCCACACCTGCAACTGCTCCACCGCCGCGGCGCGGAAGGTATCGCCGGCGGCGAGCATCACGCTCTTGCCTTCAGCCTGCAGGCGCTTGGCCAGTTTGCCGATGGTGGTGGTCTTGCCGGCGCCATTGATCCCCGCCATCAGGACCACGAAGGGGCGCACCGAACCGTCAATGACCAGCGGCCGGCTGCTCGGCGCCAGGATGGCGGCCATGTCCTCGCGCAGGGCCGCAAACAGCGCATTGCTGTCGTCAAGCTGCTTGCGCGAGATCCGCTTGGTGAGGTCCTGGATGATAGCGGTGGTGGCCTCGACGCCGACGTCGGCCAGCAGCAGGCGCGTCTCCAGCTCTTCCAGCAATTCATCGTCGATCTTGCGACCCACCGGTACCAGGTCGCGGATGTCGGTGTTGAGCAGCTGGCCGGTCTTGGCCAGTCCCTGGCGCAGGCGCGCCAGCAGGCCGGGCTTGTCCTGCTTTTCTTCCGGTTTCTCGCCGGACTTGTTCTTGCCGAAACCAAACATGGGGTAGGTATGCTTTGTGGAACCTGTGGCGGAAGGTTGCTGTCCTGTTTACCTGTCAGGGCGGTGGTATCCTACCACCTCGCCACACCACACCAAAGCAACAATAAGGCCGACTATGAAATCACTCGCACTTATCCTGCTTGCCGCCGTGCTGACCGGCTGCGCCACGGCGCCCGGCCCGTCGCGCGTCGTCCAAAGCGCAGGGCCGGTACACGAAACCACCCTGGCCAACGGCCTCAAGGTCATCGTCCGGGAAGACCACCGGGCCCCGGTGGTGGTTTCCCAGGTCTGGTACAAGGTCGGCGGCAGCTATGAGTACGACGGGGTCACCGGCATCTCCCACGTGCTGGAACACATGATGTTCAAGGGCACACCCAACCATCCGCCGGGCCAGTTCTCGCGTATCATTGCCGAGCACGGCGGGCGCGAGAATGCCTTCACCGCCCAGGATTACACCGCCTATTTCCAGCAGCTGGAGAAGTCGCGCCTGCCCATTGCCTTCGAACTGGAGGCCGATCGCATGCGCCACCTCACCCTGGACCCGCAGGAATCCGCCAGGGAATTGCAGGTGGTGATGGAGGAGCGGCGCCTGCGCACCGACGACAACCCGCAGGCCCTTACCTGGGAGGCCTTCAGCGCCGCCGCCTGGCAGGTCAGCCCCTATCGCCACCCGATCATCGGCTGGATGAACGACATCGAACACCTCACCACCGAAGACCTGCGCCACTGGTACCAGACCTGGTATGCGCCCAACAACGCCACCCTGGTCGTGGTGGGCGACGTCGACCCGCAGCAGGTGTTCGCCCTCGCCGAGCGCCACTACGGCCCGCTCCAGCCCAGCACCATCACTCCGCCCAAGCCACGCATCGAACCGCCGCAGCGCGGTGAGCGGCGCATCGTGGTGAAGACCCCGGCGGAACTGCCTTACCTGATCATGGGCTACAAGGTACCGACGCTGAAGACGGCGGACGAAGACTGGAAGCCCTATGCCCTGGAGGTGCTGGGCGGCGTGCTCGACGGCGGCCGCAGCGCGCGTCTGCCGCGCGAGCTGGTGCGCGGCAGCCAGATCGCCGCCAGTGTCAGCGCCGGCTACACCCTCACCGCGCGCCTGGGCGATCTGTTCAGCTTCGGCGGCACCCCGGCACAGGGCCACGACGTGGCCACACTGGAGACCGCCATCAAGGCGCAGATCGAGCGGCTCAAGCGCGAGCCGGTCAGTGCCGACGAGCTGGCGCGCATCAAGGCGCAGGTGACCGCGGCCAAGGTGTATGAGCTGGACTCGGTGTTCTACCAGGCCATGCAGATCGGCGTGATGGAAACCGTCGGACTGGACTGGCGCCTGCTGGATGAGTATCCGGCGCGCATCGCCGCGGTGACACCGGAGCAGATCATGGCGGTGGCACGTGAGTTCTTCACCGACGACAACCTGACCATCGCCGTGCTCGACCCGCAGCCGCTGGACGGCGCCGCACCGCGCATGCCAGCCGCCGGAACCTACCGGCATTGAAAAGCCAACATCGTCGCGGCCCGTTGAAAGTTCTGTAACCGAGGTTAGCCATGCAGAAGATTCTGATCGTCATCACCCTGTGCTGGAGCGGCATCGCCGCGGCACTGCCACAGATCGAACACTGGCAGACCGGCAACGGCGCCCGCGTCTACTTCGTCGCCGCGCACGAATTGCCGATGGTGGACGTGCAGGTGGTGTTCGACGCCGGCAGCGCACGCGATGCCGTGCCCGGCGTCGCCAGCCTCACCGCCCGCCTGCTGATGGAAGGCGCGGGCGCGCTGGACGCCAACACCATCGCCGAGCGTTTCGATGCCCTCGGCGCCCGCGTCGGCAGCAGCGCCGGACGCGACAACGCCAGCGTCAGCCTGCGCAGCCTGACCGATCCGGCCCTGCTGCAACCGGCGCTGGAAACCCTTGCCCTGGTGCTGCGTGCACCCACCTTCCCGGCCGCCGCCTTCGAGCGCGAGCGCAACCGCGCCCTCGTCGCCCTGCGCGCTCAGGAGCAGAATCCCGGCGCCCTGGCCGAGCGTGCCTTTTACCAGGCCCTCTACGGCCAACACCCTTATGCTCAGGCCACACTCGGCACGACGCAGAGCGTGACCACCCTCAAGCGCGCCGATCTGCTGAACCATTACCGCAATTACTTCACGGCCCGCAACGCCATCGTGGTCATCGTCGGCGACCTGCAACGGGACGCCGCCGCGGCCGTGGCAGAAACCGTGGTGGGCAAACTGCCCGGCGGCAGTGTGCCGCCGCCGCTGCCCGCCGTCACGCCGGCCACCGGCGGCAAGGTGCATGTGGCGCATCCGTCGAGCCAGACCCACATCCTGGTAGGTCAGCCGGTACTGCGCCGCGGCGATGCGGATTACTTTGCGCTGTATGTCGGCAATCACATCCTCGGTGGCTCCGGCCTGGTATCGCGCATCTCCGACGAGGTGCGCGAGAAACGTGGCCTGGCCTACAGCGCCTACAGTTACTTCCTGCCCATGCGCGAGGCCGGCCCGTTCCAGCTCGGCGTGCAGACCAAGAACGAATCGGCGGCCGAGGCCATGGAAGTGATGCGCGCCACCCTGCAACGCTACCGTGACGAAGGACCGACGGCGGCCGAGCTGAGTGCCGCCAAAAAGAACATCACCGGCGGCTTCCCACTCAACATCGACAGCAACAGCGACATCGCCGGCTATCTGGCCATGATCGCCTTCTATGACCTGCCGCTGGATTATCTCGACCGCTTCATCGAACGGGTGGAGGCCGTAACGGCGGAACAGATCCGCGACGCCTTCCAGCGCCGCGTCGATCCGCAGCGCCTCGTCACCGTCACCGTCGGCAACGGCTCCTAACAGACAGTCACATGAGCGGGCGGCACGGACCCAATCAGTTACGCATCATCGGCGGCACCTGGCGCAGCCGCCGTGTCAGCTTCCCTGACGTGGAGGGTCTGCGCCCCAGCCCCGACCGGGTGCGCGAGACACTGTTCAACTGGATCGCCCCCCTTATCCAGGGGGCGCGTTGCCTCGACCTCTACGCCGGCAGCGGTGCCCTGGGTCTGGAGGCGCTGTCGCGCGGCGCCAGTGCCGTGGTATTTGTCGATGCCGATAGGCGCGTGGTCACGCAACTGGAGCAGAATCTGAAACTGCTCGGTGCCAGCGGTGCCAGCGTGGTGCAGAGCGATGCCGTCACCTTCCTGCAACGCCCGTCGCAACCCTTTGACGTGGTATTTCTCGATCCGCCGTTCCGCAAGGGCCTGCTGCCCAACTGCCTGCAACAGCTCAACAACGGCTGGCTGGTGCCGGGCGCACGGGTCTACGTGGAAAACGAGGCCGAACTGGGGGAGCCGCCAGTGCCCGCAGGGTGGGAATTGCTGCGCAGCAAACAGGCTGGGCAGGTGCGTTACAGCCTGCTGCTGGCGCCCTAATCACAACTGTAACGATAGGCGTCGTTGAGCTGTACCGGCAACACCAGGGTGCGGAACTGCCGCGCCAGGGCATCGGCGCACAGGGCGGCACGCTGGCTCGATGAAGTCACGTACTTCGACTCATATTCCACGTTGAACACCGGCTTGCCGGCGGCGATGAATGGCGCCAGCCGGTGACATTCGCTGTAGACGTGGCAGGACTCGTTGACCGTAAAATCGAAATACGGCAGCAAGGCCCCGATCTGCTCCACATCGTTCTTCAACGACACCGCCAGACCGCGCTCATGGGCAGCGTTGGCGAGGGCCGCGTTGAAGTTGAGCTGGTGTTGTGCCGTCAGCGGGAAGCCGGTGTTATGGGAATAGCCGTCGACGTTGTCCGGATCGACACCATCGCAACCCTTGTCGACGGCAAGGTCCATGCGGGCAAACAGTATCTCGCGCACATTGGCCGAGCGGATATCCACCCAGCGTTCATTGGGATAGCCGGACAGGGTGTTGCCCAAGTCACTGCCCGCATAACGCCAGGCATCGGGTCGCCAGTTTTCATAGGAGCCGGCCGAGAAGTAGCAGATCACCTTGCGCCCTGCGGCGTGCAGCGCGGCGATGAGCGCCGGCGAGGAATCGAACAGATCGATGATGTAGAGGTCGGCGGTGTGGGCCGTATTGACGCTGCCGGTCAGCTGCAACTGCCAGGTGGTGCCGACCCCGGGCCGATACCATGCCGTACCCTCCACTGGCGGCGCCTCCGGCGCGCCGCCATCATCCTTGACCGGCAGCTCCTGGCAGCCGCCCAGCGCCAGTAACACCAGCGCCCCGCACCACATGGCTATACGCATTGCCCTGCACTCCCTTGTGCGACGACATCGATGCCCGTCAGGATGGCGGCAGTCGGGCCGTGATTCCGCGCCTGTGGTCACAGTGGCGTCACACGTCCTGCGTATTTTGAGACGCAGTCTGAACTCTACAAGATTCTGTGACGGAGTTTGCGGTTTATGGATTTTTGTCCGCAACCTCCCTATACTTCGCGCCCATCCTCTCGACGACCCTCAGGTCACGCCGACGCCCGGGATCGGGGCGCCTGGGCGCGGGCGGATGCACTGGGAACTAACGTAAAATACTAAGGATAGTTAAGGATGCACGCGCTTATTACCGGCGGCGCCGGCTTTATCGGCTCTCATACCGCCAAGCTCCTGCTCGCCCAAGGCCATCAAGTCACCGTACTGGACAACCTCTCCAGCGGCCACCGCGAGAATCTGCCCCACCATCCGCGCCTGCGCCTGGTCGTCGGCGACATCACTGATGCGGCTGCCGTAAGCGATGCCCTTAGCGGCGCCGACCGCGTACTGCACCTGGCGGCCCAGGTGTCGGTGGCCAGTTCGGTGGAAGATCCCGTCAACTCCTGCCGCAACAATCTGCTCGGTTTCATCACCGTGCTGGACGCTGCCCGTCGTGCCGGCATCCAGCGTTTCGTGTATGCCTCCAGTGCCGCCGTCTACGGCCAGCCGGTGGAACTGCCGCTGAATGAAAGCTCGCCCACCGCACCGGCCTCACCCTATGGACTGGAAAAACTGGTCAACGATCAGTACGCCGCCCTGTACCGGGAGCTGCACGCCGTCTCGTCGCTGGGCATGCGCTACTTCAATGTCTATGGCCCCGGCCAGGATCCCAAGTCGCCCTACTCCGGCGTCATCAGCGTGTTCGTTGATCGCATCGGCAATGAACAACCGCTCACCGTACATGGCGACGGCCTGCAGACACGCGACTTCGTCTATGTGGGCGATGTGGCGGCGGCCAATCTCGCCGCGCTGGCCGGTAGCGCCGAGGGCGTGCTCAACATCGGCACCGGCATCAGCTGCACCCTGCTGGACCTCATCACCACCTTGGGCCGCGTCACCGCGACCCGGCCGCAGGTAAGCCACGCCGCCCCCCGCGACGGTGACATCCGCCACTCGGCCATGTCCACGGCACGCCTGGCCCAGGCCCTGGGCATGGTGCCCGCCACGCCTCTGGAACAGGGATTACGCGCCCTCTGGGAACATCTCCAAGCCGCATCATGCGTGGACTGATTGCCGCCTTGCTGGTCCTGGCCTGCGCCCCGCCGGTGGCCATGGCCACGCCTGCCGTCGCCTTCTATTACGGCGCGGAGCAGCCCTGGGACGAACTGCGCGCCTTCGACTGGGTGGTGCTGGAACCCGAGCACACGAGCAACGCCGATTTGCAGCAGCTCACCACCAGCCAGGTATTTGCCTATGTCTCCGTCGGCGAGGCCGATCCGGGCCGCCGCTGGCTGAAACAGCTGCCAGCGGAATGGGTACTGGGCACCAATCCGGCCTGGGGCAGCCTGGTTCTCGATCAATCGCAGGCGGAGTGGCCCCGCTTTTTCGTCGAACACATCATCACCCCGCTGTGGCAGGAGGGCTTCCGCGGCTTTTTTCTCGACACCCTCGACTCCTACCAGCTCCATGCCGAGAGCGCTGATGCCCGCACACAGCAGGAGGCCGGGCTGGTGCGGGTGATCCGTGCCATCAAGGCGCGCTACCCGGAAGCAAAGCTGTTCTTCAACCGCGGTTTCGAAATCCTGCCCCAGGTGCATACCCTGGTCACTGCCGTGGCCGCCGAATCACTGTTCGCCGGCTGGGACCCGGTGGCGAACAACTACCGGACCGTGACGGAACAGGAACGCACCTGGCTGCTGAACCAGCTCCGGATGGTACGGCGCGACTATAAGCTGCCGGTGGTCGCCATCGACTACCTACCGCCGGGCCAGCGCCAGGAGGCGCGCGAAGTGGCGGAGAAGATCCGTGCCCAGGGCTTCATCCCCTGGGTGGCCGACCACGACCACACCCTGCTCGGCGTCGGCACCATCGAGGTGATGCCGCGCAAGGTGTTGATGCTGTACAGCGCCGCCCGGGACGAGGTGGAATTGATGGACGACGAGGCGGTGGTGCGCTACGGCACCCTGCCGCTCAATTGGCTCGGCTACAAGGCGGAATACCTCAACGCCAATGATCCCCTGCCGGAGACGCCCCTCACCGGCCGCTTTGCCGGTGCCGTGATCTGGCTGCAGGCCAACCTGCCGGCAGCCAAAGGCCGACGCCTGGCCGAGTGGATGGTGCGGCAAACCGCCGCCGGCCTGCCAGTGCTGGTGCTGGGCAATATGGAGTTCCTGCGTCACCCGGCGGCGTTGCAGCAGCTGGGTCTACGGCGCGAGGACATGACCCGCCCCACGCGCCAGCTCACTGTCGTGGAGCAGGCGGCAATGGTCGGCTTCGAAACCCGCCCCCTGCCCGACCGCAGCAACTTCTTCCCGCTGTCCATCAATGCCGGTACGCCGCTGGCCGTGCTGGAGGATGACCAGGGCCGGCGTCAGGTGGCGGCGGCCATCACGCCCTGGGGCGGCTACGCCCTTTACCCGTTCACCGTCGTCACCCTGCCCGGCGAAACCGGCAACCGCTGGGCCATCGATCCGTTCGCCCTGATGCAACAGGCGCTGCGTCTGCCGGCCATGCCGGTACCCGACGTCAGCACCGACAGCGGCCGCCGCATGCTGCTGGCACACATGGACGGCGACGGTTTCGCCAGCCGCGGTGAGTTCCCCGGCACGCCGTATGCCGCGGAGGTGTTGCGCGATGAAATCCTCAAGCGCTACCGCATCCCCACCACCTTCTCCATCATCGAAGGCGAGACCGGCCCCCGGGGCGTATACCCTCATCTGGCGCACGAACTGGAACCCCTCGCACGCGACATCCTCGCCCTGCCCCATGTGGAGATCGCCAGCCACACCTACTCCCACCCCTTCTTCTGGCACAAGGTGCTCGGCACCGACGGCAGCGCCGACTACAACCTGCCCCTGCCCGGCTATGAATTCGATCTGCGGCGCGAAGTCGCCGGCTCCATCGAGTACATCGAATCGCGCCTGGCGCCGCCGGGCAAGAAGGTGGCTTTGTTCCACTGGAGCGGCGACTGCAACCCCACCATCGAGGCCTTGGCCGAGGTGGTACGTGCCGGTGTGGGCAACATCAACGGCGGCGACACCATGATGACCCGCAGCCTGCCCACCTACACCGCCGTGGCACCACTCGGCGTGCAGAAGGGGCCGTACTTCCAGGTGTTCGCGCCCAACCAGAACGAAAATGTCTATACCAACGACTGGACCGGCCCGTTCTACGGCTATCGCCGTATCATCGAGACCTTCGAGATGACCGATGCGCCGCGCCGCGTCAAACCCATCAACATCTACTACCACACCTACGCCGCCTCCAAGCCCTCCGCCCTCGCGGCCCTGGACGAGGTGCATCGCTGGGCACTGGCGCAACAGCCGACGCCGGTCTACACCTCCGAGTACGTGCGCAAGGTACAGGACTTCAACCGCATCACCGTGGCACGCACCGCCGAGGGCTGGCGCATCCGCGGTCTGCGCGACCTGCGCCAGCTGCGCATTCCTGCCGCCCTGGGGCAGCCGGACCTGAAGCGCAGCCGCGGCATCGCCGGCTTCAACGAACACCTGGATCAGCGTTACCTCCATGCCGGCGCCGAACAGGTGGAGGTGGTGCTCACTCCCCAGCCGCAAAATTCCCCGCGCCTGATCGCCGCCAATGCGCCGTTGCGCGCCATGGAGCGCCTAGACGGCGCGCTGCATCTCGAATTTGCCGCCCATGTTCCCCTGCAACTGGAGCTGGCCCACATCGGGCACTGCACCTTCACCAGCGAAGGCCGGTCGCTGACGGCCAAACGCAGCGGAACCAAACCCAAGCTGAGCTACACCCTGGACCGTCATGCTGCCGCACCGATCGAAGCGCGTTGCACTGAGTGAGGCGCCGCTGCCGCGCCTGCCGCTCATCACCGGCCGCGAGCTGGTGATGGTGGCTGTCGCGCTGATGGTGCTGCTCACGCTGATCTTCCCCAGCCGGCGCCTGTTCGAGGAGTTGCTGAATCGCTCGGTGCCCGATGATCTGTCCATTGCCTACCTGGAAAACCTGCTGCGCTCCGACCGGCACAACCTCGACCTGCGCCTGCTGCTCGCCAATGCCCAGGCGGACCGCGCCGACTACACCACGATTGAAAATCTGCTGCTACCAGTCGAGCTGAACGGCAGCCCCGCCCAGCGCCGGCTCGCCATGCAGACTCATCTTCGCGCCCTGATCGCCGCCTACCACGCCGGCCGCCAGTCGCTGCCCTCACCGGACATCGACGTACTGCTGCACACCCTGGCGGCGGAGGAGCGCAGCGCCGCCGACCTCGCCTTCCTGGCCGAAAGCGCCCTGTTGCTCGGGCGCACCGACCTGGCCTGGCGACTCTACCTGCGCCTCACCCACCAGGAGCCGCAGCGCTACCGCGAATGGGTGGAACCGGCCGCCAAGACCGGCCTGGGGCATGGCCACTACCGACTGGCCGCCGATCTCTACTTCCTTGCCCGTCAGGGCGCCGACCCCACGGCGGCCCGCCGCCTGTATGTGGCCGGTGTAGGCGCGCTGATGGCCAACAGCCGTTTTGCCGAAGCCATGCAGGAGGCGGAACTGTACCTGGGTGAGCTCGCCGACGACGCCGATACCCTGCGTTTCCTGGTGCGCAGCGCCCGCGCCGCCAACGACAATCCGCGCGCCGCTGCCTATGCCCGCCGCCTGCTCGGCATCAACGCCACCATGGAAGAAACCGCCGCCACGGATCCGGAGGCCGGAACATGACCCTGCGCCGCTCCCTGCTCGCCACTGCCCTCGGCCTGGGTCTGCCGCTGGCCCTGGCCGCCGCCCCCCTGCCCGGACTCAAGTTCGATGATTACCACACCGGCTACGAGGCATTGCTGGCCAACGGTGACGTTGAAGATGCCTACCAGCTGGCCCTCGATGTCAGCCAGCGTTACCCCAAGGACCGTGACTGGCAACGACGCCTGGCGCGGGTGGCCGTGTGGACCGAGCGCCCCACCGAGGCCTACGCCGCCTGGAAGGGACTGTTCCGCGCCGGGGTGCGCGACCGCGAGGTGCTCGGCGAGGTGCAACGGCTCGCTACCCACTTCAACGATGCGCCGGTGCTCATCGAACTGTGGCAGATGCGCAAGGCGGCACAGGAAATAGACGCCGAGGAGGCGCCGCAGCTGGCGGCGCTCTACGAGCGCGCCTATCGCCCGGTGGACGGCGCCCGCTTCTTCGAACAGGCCTACCAGAAACAGCGCCGCCCCTGGCTCGGCGCACAGGCGGCCCAGTTGTATGCCCGTGCCGGCAAGGATGACGACGCCATTCGGCTCTATCGCGCCCTGCTGGCGGACACACCGGCCAACGGTGGCTGGCTGATGGCCGCCGCACGACTGGAGATCCGGCGCGATCGCCGTCGTGCCGCGCTCGAACTGCTCAAACGTCACCAGGCCCACATGCCTGACGACGCCTTCGAGTACTGGCAGATGCTGGGCGACCTGGCCTGGCTCTATCAGGACGACACCACCGCCGCTGCCGCCTACCACCGCGCGGCCATCACGCCTGTTGCCGGCGACGTGGAACGCGATCGCCTCACCTACCTGCTGCTGCAGGAGGATCCCATGCAGGCCGCCGATCTGTGCCTGCGCTATCACAGCGAGGGCGGCGGCGCCGCCTGGCTGCTGCGGGCGCTGGAGATTCAGGTGGCCCACAACGCCTGGTCCGAGGCGCGTCAAGCCCTCTCCCGCCCACATCCGCAGGAACAGCACGCATTGCAGCAAAATCCCCGCTTCCTGCAACTGCGCGCCCATGTCAAACAACACTTCGGCGACAACACCGCGGCGGTGATCGACATGCGCCATGCCCTCGCCCTGGCGCCCGACGACGATCATGTGCAGGTAAGTGCATTGTGGCTGTTCATCGCCACCGGCGAACGCACCGCCCTGGAGGCCATGCTGAACGGTGCAGAGGCTGAGGCGGCCGATCCGCGTTTCCGCCAGGCCCTGGCCGCGGCCAGTCATACGCTGGGCCGCCACCACGAAGCGCTCGCCTACTACCGCCTGCAACTGGAACAAACACCGGACGATCCCATACTGCTGCTCAACTATGCCGACCTGCTCCAGAACACCGGTCAGGCCGGAATGGCGGCCCGGTTGCGACAACAGGCCTGGCGGCTCACGCAGCACATGGCGGACCACAGCGACGATGAGCGCTACCTGACCCGCCAGCGTAGCCAACTGGCCGAACAGCCCGGCGACGCCGCAGCCCTGCGCGTGCGGCGTCTGCGCGCACAGAGCCGCGACTTCAGCGCCACGCGTGTGCGCCAATTGGATGAGCTGCTGCTCGCCTGGGCACTGGAGAACGGCCAGCAGGAGAGCGTGGAGGCCTGGGTGCGCCGCAACCATGGACACGAGCGCCCGGCACCGTTATGGGTGCAACTGCGTCTGGCGCTGGAGACCCGCGACCACGATGCCTTGCAGCATCTGCTGACCGCACGCGGCGACCATCTGCCCGCCAGCAGCGCGCATGAGGCCGCCTTGCTGGAAGGCAACTGGCCCCTGGCCTGGAGCTACGCCTTCGAGGGTGCCCAGCGTCATCCCGACGACGACGAACTGCACCAACGCCTGGTGGAAACCAACGACGCCCACGGCGACTACGTCGAGGCCGGCTGGCAACAGGCCGACTACAGCGACCTGGACAGCCGTCGCTACCGCCTGCGTGCCGACACGGCCCTGAGCGCCCGCTGGCGTCTGGCCCTGGAGGGCTACAACGCCGAGCAGACACTGCGCAACTCGACGCTGCTGCGCCGCATTCCGGCAGAGGACAAGGGCGTTGCCCTGGAGATGCAGTGGAGCGCGCCGCGCCAGCACTGGCAGCTGAGTCTGGACAGTCGCCATGAACTGACCGGCTATACCGGCTGGCGGCTCGCCCATCGGCGTGAATGGGACCACCGCCTGCAACTGGACCTGCAACTGGCCAGCCGCCAGCCCAGCGAGCACTCCACCGCCTTGCAGATCGCCGGCCATGCCGACCGCGCCGGCGCGACCCTGAACTGGGCCGCGACGCGGCGCATCTACCTCTCAGCTCAACTGGCCAGCGAGCGCTACCACACCCAGCACGGCGCCTACTTGGGCTCGGGCAGCCAGGGCATTTGGGAGGCCGGCTACCGCATTCGCGGCGAATACCCGGACTGGAACATGCGCGCCTACGGCGCCCATTACCGCTACCGCGCCGACGGCACGCCGGACGCCGCGGCGTTGCAGGTGTTCACCGCGCAGACCCTCACCGACACGCCGGCATCCCAATGGGCCGGCCTGTTCGTGCCCAAGGACAACGACTACTACGCCCTGTGCGGCGGCGCCGGCCAATACCTGCGCGAGCGCTACAGCCGCGCCCTGCGCCCGCTGGCCGATGCCTGCGCCGTGCACAGCCGTGAGGGCGGCGAAGGCTACAGCCTGCTCGCCGGCCTGTCCGGCTCGCTGGACGGCGAGGACCAGCTCACGCTGGTATGGGAACACAGTCATGCCAGCCGCCAGGCCGGCGGGCGCGACCTGCGCATCATCACACTGACTTACCGACGTTATTTCTGACGGATCATCCAGGGAGAAACCATCATGAAAAAATCACTGCGACTGCTGATTCTGGGTCTGGCCGGCCTGCTGGCTGCCTGCTCGTCCACCATGGACGTGACGCGCAAGGGCAGCCCGATGGGAACCGAGGCACGCTGGGCGCTGCTGCCCATCGTCAACCACACCGCCGAGCCGCAGGCGGGCCTGCGCGCCGAGGCGATCACCGACAGCCTGCTGCGTGTGCGCGGCATCAGCGGCCTGCAGCGCTATCCGGCAGAACTCAATGCCGACTCCGTCTTCGCCCCGGCCGAACGCAAGCTGGTTACCGAGGCGCAGGCCTGGGCCCGCAAGGAACGTATCCGTTATGCCGTCACCGGCGCGGTGGACGAGTGGCGCTACAAGGTGGGCGTGGACGGCGAGCCGGCAGTGGGCATCACGCTGCAGGTGATCGATATGCAGAGCGGCCAGGTGGTCTGGTCGGCGGCCGGCGCCAAGAGCGGCTGGAGCCGTCAGGCGGTGAGCGCCGTGGCGCAGGAACTGCTGCGCAACATGTTGAGCAATCTGCCGCTGGAAGCGGGCGCCGCAAACTAATCCAGGTTACCGCATGTCTTCTCTGCTGCAACGTATACGCGCCGCCACCGCCGCGGAAAACCTGGGCAATCTGCTGGCGCCTGAACTGTACCGTTTCGGTCCCTGGATCGAGACGGCGGTGATCACCGCCATCGCCTGCGCCCTGGGCTGGTGGGCGGCGCCGGGCGATCCGCTGCTGCTGAACAGCGGCTTTCCCTGGCTGTGGCTGGCGCCGGTGCTGATCGCCCTGCGCTACGGCGTGATGCCTGGCATCTTCAGCGCCTTCGGCCTGGTGGGCAACTGGGCGCTGTTCGTCGAGTTGAGCGGCCAGGCACCCGACCTGCCCCGCGCCTACTTCGTCGGTGGCGTATTGCTTACCCTGATCTGTGGCGAGTTCCATGCGGTGTGGACCAATCGCGTCGAGCGGCGCAACGAAGCCAATGCCTATCTCAACGAGCGGCTGAACCGCCTCACCCGCCGCTACCTGCTGCTGCGCCTGTCCCATGACCGTATCGAGCAGGAACTGCTGGTGAAGCCGGGCTCGCTGCGTGACGCCATGATGCGCCTGCGCGAGCTCAATCCCGGCACCACGGCGTCCGAGCCGCTGCCCGGTATAGACGAACTGCTGCAGCTGATGGCGCAGTACTGTCAGCTGGAGTCGGCGGCCATCTACCCGACGCCGCAGGCGGACGGCGATCAGTACAAGATCGCACCGCACCTCGCGGTCATCGGCAAGCCGCCGGTTTTGCGCGGCGACGATCCGATGCTGCGCAAGGTCATGGAGCAGCGCAACCTGGTGCATATCGCCGAGCAGGCCGATGCCACGCAGCTGGTGGTCGCGCCGATCCTCACCTCCGACGAACGCATACTGGGCATCCTGGCCGTCAGCCACATGCCGTTCTTCGCCCTCAACCGCGAGAATCTGCAACTGCTGGACCTGCTGCTCGGTTACTACGCCGACGTGGTGTACAGCGGCGGCGAGGCACAGGCACTACGCCAGGAACTGCCCGGCTGTCCGTGGCCCTTCGTCGAAGAACTGGTGCGGGTGCAGCGCATCCAGCGCCGTATCGGCATGACCAGCCATGTGGTGGTGTTCCGTTTCGGCGGCGACAAGGCCTACGAGATCGCCGGTGAGGTGGAGCGCATGCGCCGCGGCCTGGACGTGATCTGGTCGGTCGATCAGGGCGACCATCCCGCGCTCGCCGTCCTGTTGCCGCTATCGTCCGGGGCCGCCAGCGAGGGCTATATCCTGCGCATCGAAAATTGGCTCAAGGATCGTTACGGCATCAGCAGTGATCAACCTGGCTTCAGCGTGCTCAATCTAGCCCTGGCCCGCAGTGACGCCGTGGCGCGACTGCGCACCGCCATGCTCAGCGACGAGGTGTAATCATGAATGACATCACCGGCTATATTCAGTTGCTACAAAGCAGCAGTGACCTCAGCCTGCTCGGCGCCCTGCTGCTGGCCAACGGCGCCATCAGCGCACTGGTGGCGACGCTCGCCGTCCGCCTCCTGCCCTACCGTGAGCGCGCGCAGCGCCTGCTGCTGTGGCTGCTGATCTTTGCCGCCGGCCTGTTCGTTCCTTTGCTCGGCAGCCTGGGGGTTGCCTTGGCCATGCTCGGCGGCATGCGTTGGCACAGCAGTGCCGGCAAGGATCCATTCCGGCCGCTCGCCATCCCGGAATTCGATCCCATCGGCCGCAAGGAAGGCAGCCGTTTCGACCGCGGCGGCCTGCGTGCCCGCGTCGGCCAGCCCGGCATCCCGGCGGAGCAGCGCCTGCAGTCCATCGCCGCCCTGCAACACCTGCCGCCCATGGCCGCCAGCCCGGTCCTGCGCACCCTGCTCGATGACTCGGTGGAAGACATCCGCCTGGTGGCCTTCGGCATGCTGGACAAGGAAGAGAAAAAGATCGCCGAGCGTATCCACGAGCTATTGCAGCAGCCGGTGCCCGAATCTGACAACCGTCGCTATCAGCGCGAAAAGCAGCTGGCCGAACTGTACTGGGAACTGGCCTATTCGGGTCTGGTACAAGGCGATCTGCGCCAATACGCCCTCAACCACGCCCTGTCCCATGCCGATGCGGCACTGACCATCGAAGGCAACGCCGCCGGCCTGCGCTTTCTCGCCGCCCGCATCCTCGATGCGCTGGGCCGACACGAGGAAGCGGAGCGCAACATGCTGCTCGCCACCGCCCTCGGTATTCCGCAGCAGCGCACCCTGCCCTACCTGGCGGAATACGCCTTCCGCCGCGGGGAATTCCGCCTGGCGCGGCAGATGCTGAACGCCATGCGTGGCGCCCCGGTCACGCCGCGCCTGCGTCCGGTGATGGACTACTGGGTGACGCAGGGGTCCGCATGATCGACTTGCTGCGACACATGTTCGGCGCGGCGGGCACGGCGGCACCGGTGACCAAGCCGCAGGCCGACGTCACGCTGCTGCTGGAAGGCACCTTTCCCTACGTATCGGGCGGCGTGTCGAGCTGGGTCAACCAGATCATCCGCGGTTTTCCCGATCTGACCTTCGCCGTGGTGTTCATCGGCAGCCGGCCGGAAGATTACGGCGACATGAAGTACAAGATTCCGGATAACGTGGTGGCGCTGGAGACCCATTATCTGTTTGGCGATCACGAACCGCCACCGGTACGCGCGGTGCATGCCGATGCCGACGCCATGGCCGGTGTACGCCGCATGCACGATCGCTTTCGCGCCGGCGCCGACGATCCGCACAACTGGCTGGCCCAGGTGGCGCACGCGTGCCGCCCGGGCGGTGAACTGGACCAGGAGGTGTTTCTGCACAGCCGCGCCGCCTGGGACTACCTCATCGAAATGTTCCGTGCCCACTGTACCGATCCGTCGTTCACCGATTACTTCTGGACCGTGCGCACCATCCATGCACCGATCTGGCAGCTGGTGCGTATCGCCATGGAGTGCCCCCAGGGCCGTGTCTATCACGCGGTGTCCACCGGCTATGCCGGTTTTCTCGGAGCACTGCTCAAGCTGCTGCGCCAGCGCCCGTTGCTGTTGTCGGAACATGGCATCTACACCAAGGAGCGGCGCATCGACCTCTACCAGGCGCAATGGATATCCGACAACCGCAACACCTTCGAGCGCGAACTGGGCGAGGTCAGTCACTTTCGTCGCATGTGGATCCGCTTCTTCGAGGCGCTGGGCCGCGTCACCTACAGCATGTCCGACGATATCGTCGCGCTGTATGAGGCCAACCGCCTGCGCCAGATCACCGATGGCGCGCCAGCAGAGCGCACCCGCAACATCCCCAACGGCATCGACGTGGAACGTTTCGCGCCGCTGCGTGCGCAGCGGCCGGTCGAGATACCACCGGTGTTCTGTCTCATCGGCCGCGTGGTGCCGATCAAGGACATCAAGACCTTCATCCGCGCCGCCCGCGTGGTGATCTCGCGCCAGCCCGAGGCGGAGGCATGGATCGCCGGACCGGAAGACGAGGACCCAGCCTATGCCGACGAATGCCGCCAGCTGGTGCACAGCCTTGGCCTCGACGGCAAGGTGCGCTTCCTCGGCTTTCAACAGCTGACCGAACTGCTGCCCAAGGTAGGCGTGGTGGTGCTCAGCTCCATCAGCGAGGCGCTGCCGCTGGTGCTGCTGGAAGGCTATGCGGCCGGCGTGCCGGCGGTGACCACCGATGTGGGCTCCTGCCGCCAGCTGATCTACGGCCTGACGCCGGCGGATCAGGCCCTCGGTGCCTGCGGCCATGTGGTGGGCATCGCCGACCCGCAGGCACTGGCCGACGGTGTGCACCATCTGCTCACCGACGCCGCGGCCTGGCGCAAGGCCAGCGCCGCGGCCATTGCGCGGGTGGAAACCTATTACACCCAGCCGATGATGTTCGACAACTACCGTTCCCTTTACCAGAAACTGCTCTCATGGCCGGCATCGGATTCGAACTGAGAAAACTGCTGCGCACGGAAAGCTACGGCGGTCTGCTGCAAGCCTATGCCTATGCCGGCGTGATCAGCGCCGGCCCGTGGATCCTTTCCATCATCGGCATCCTGCTCATCGGTATTCTCAGTATCGGCGTGGTGGAGCCGCGTGGCCTGATCGTGCAGTTCCAGGTGTCCGTCACCTACGTGATGGCGGCGTCACTGATCTTCACTGGCCTGGTGCAACTGTCCTTCACCCGCTTCATCGCCGATCGCTTGTTCGAGAAGAAGGACGATTGGGTGCTGCCCAACTTCAACGGCCTGCTGCTCACCACCGTGGTGAGCAGCGGTCTGGTCGGTCTGGCGATCATCGTGCTGCTGTTCGCCCAGGAGTCGGTACTCTACCGGCTGCTGCTGCTCGCCGCCTTCGTCATCATGTGCGCCACCTGGGTCGCCGCGGTATTTCTCTCCGGCATGAAAAAATACAAGGAGATCGTGGCGCTGTTCTTTGTCGGCTATATGGTGGTCATCGCTGCCGCACTGCTGCTGCGTCCCTTCGGCCTGGAGGGCCTGATGGCCGGCTTTGTCAGCGGTCACTTCCTGCTGCTCACCGGCATGATGGCGCTGATCTACCGCAGTTTCCGCTCCAATCGCGGCGTTGGCTTCGATCTGTTCCGGCCCGGCGCCATGTTCAGTTCCCTGATGCTCACCGGCCTGTTCTACAACGCAGCGATCTGGGCCGACAAATTCATCTTCTGGTTCACGCCGGAAACCAGCCAGCACATCATCGGCCCGCTGCGCGCCTCGGTGATCTACGACCTGCCCATCTTCCTCGCCTACCTCGCCATCATCCCAGGCATGGCGGTATTCCTGGTGCGCATCGAAACCGATTTCGTGGAGTACTACGACAAGTTCTACGACTGCGTGCGCGATGGCGCACCGCTGGCCACCATCGAACGCACACGCAACAATCTGGTGCACGCGGCGCGCCAAGGCCTGTTCGACATCGCCAAGATCCAGGCGGTTACCGTGCTGATCATCTTTGCCCTGGGCGAGCGGCTGCTGCAATGGCTCGGCATCTCGCCGCTCTACCTGCCGCTGCTATCGGTGGACGTGGTCGCCACCTCGCTGCAGGTGATCCTGCTCGGCATCCTCAATATTCTGTTCTACCTGGACAAGCGCCGCATGGTGATGATCCTCACCGGTCTGTTCCTGGTGAGCAATACGCTGTTCAGCTGGATCAGCATCGAGCTGGGGGCGTCCTTCTTCGGTTACGGTTTTGCCCTCAGCCTGCTGCTGACCGTCCTCGTCGGGTTGTGGTGGCTGGAGCGGCGCTTCGAGGCGCTGGAATACGAGACCTTCATGCTGCAATAACGGGCCGTCAGCACCGGCGGGTAGCCTGGCTGTCATGCTATGATTCCGCCACGCCCCCCTATCCGGACCACCGATGCACATTACCGCCCTCTATCCCGGCACCTTCGACCCCATCACCAACGGCCACAGCGACATCATCGAACGGGCGTCGCGGCTGTTCTACAAGGTCATCGTCGCCATTGCCGCCAATGCCAAGAAGCAGCCGGCCTTCAGCCTGGACGAGCGCATTGCCATGGCACGCGAGGCCCTGGCCGGGCTGCCCAATGTGGAGGTATGCGGCTTCGACACCCTGTTAGCCGACTACGTGCAGCAGTGCAATGCCCAGGTGATCCTGCGTGGCCTGCGCGCGGTGTCCGATTTCGAGTATGAGTTCCAGCTCGCCGGCATGAATCGCCGCCTGGCGCCCAAGGTGGAAACCCTGTTCCTCACCCCGGCGGAGAACTACGCCTTCATTTCTTCCAGCCTGGTCAAGGAGGTGGCCTCCCTGGGCGGCGATGTGTCCGCCTTCGTCCACCCCAAGGTGCTGGCTGCACTTCAAAACAGATTGCGCTAATATAGTGCGCATTGTATCCATAGGGCGCTGCGGCGTCCGTCAGCAGGAGGTTAGAAGTCCATGGCACTGATGATCACCGACGAGTGCATCAATTGTGATGTGTGCGAGCCCGAGTGCCCCAACGGCGCCATCTCGCAGGGCGACGACATTTACGTCATCGACCCCAATCTGTGCACGGAGTGCGTCGGCCACTACGATACCCCGCAGTGCGTGGAAGTCTGCCCGGTAGACTGTATTCCCAAGGATCCCAGCCACGTGGAAACCCACGAGCAGTTGTTGGCCAAGTACGAAAAGCTGCAAAAGGGCTAAGCCCTGCACCATCATGTTGTACACGCAAGGCCCCGCCCGTCGGGGCCTTGTCGTTTCCGGGAGATCGCCATGTTCCGTCTGTTGCTGCTCCTGCTCTGGCTGCCGCTCGCCCAGGCGGCCCCACCGCCGGCTGCCGCGGTGGCCAGCGCCCACCCCCTCGCCACCGCCGCCGGCCATGAAATCCTCGCCGCCGGCGGCAATGCCTTCGATGCGGCCGTCGCGGTGAGCGCCAGCCTGGCGGTGGTGGAACCCTACAGCTCCGGGCTGGGTGGCGGCGGCTTCTGGCTGCTGCACCGCGCCCGGGACGGCCATCAGGTAATGGTGGACGGGCGCGAACGGGCGCCCCTGGCGGCCCACCGCGACATGTATCTGGACGCTCAGGGCGAGGTGATTCCGGGCCGCTCCATGGACGGCGCCCTGGCCGCCGCCATTCCCGGTGCCCCGGCGGCCCTGGTGCACATCGCCGAGCGTTACGGCCGTCTGCCCCTCAGCCGCAGCCTAGCCCCCGCCATCCGGCACGCCCGCGACGGCTTTGAAGTGAGCGAACACTACCAGCGCATGGCCACGTTTCGTCTGGAGACCCTGCGCACCTCACCGGCCGCCGCGCGCACCTTTCTCAAAGACGGCGCCGTGCCGCCCCTGGGTCACCGCATCCGTCAGCCCGAACTGGCCCGCACCCTGGAGCGGCTGGCGCGCGGCGGCCGGGGCGGCTTCTACGCCGGTCCCACTGCCACGGCGCTGCTTGCCGGCATCCAGGCCGCCGGCGGTATCTGGAGCGCGGCAGACCTGCATGATTACCGCGTGGTGGAGCGGACGCCGGTCCGGGGCACGTTTCGCGGCCTGAACATAACCACCGCCGCGCCGCCCTCCTCGGGCGGCGTCGCCCTACTGCAGATACTCAACATCCTGGCCGGCTACGAGTGGGAGGCGCTGGCGGAGGCGGACCGCGTGCATCTCGCCGTGGAGGCCATGCGCCGCGCCTACCGTGACCGCGCCGAGTTCCTTGGCGACCCCGATTTCGTCACCGTGCCGGTGGCCCGCCTCACCGACCCGGCCTACGCCACAGGGCTGCGCACCGCCATCGACCCGGCGCAGGCCACACCCAGCCGCGACCTGCCCGGTGTGGCGACCGTACCGGGCGGCCACCACACCACCCATTTCTCGATCCTCGACCGCGCGGGCAACCGGGTCGCCGCCACCCTGAGCATCAACTATCCCTTCGGTTCGGGCTTCATGCCGGAGGGCAGCGGCGTTCTGCTCAATGATGAAATGGATGACTTCTCCGCCAAACCGGGCGTAGCCAATGCCTACGGTCTGGTGGGTGCCGAGGCCAACGCCATCGCCCCGGGTAAGCGGCCACTGTCCAGCATGACGCCGACCTTCATCGATGGCCCCGACGGCGTGGCGATCCTCGGCACGCCGGGGGGCAGCCGCATCATCACCATGGTGCTGCTGGGTACGCTGGAATTTGCCGCAGGGCGCGAGCCGTCGGCCTGGGTGGCGCGGCCGCGCTTTCATCACCAGTACCAGCCCGATACCCTCCAGTTCGAGCCGGGGGCATTGAGCGCAGAGGTACAGGACGAACTGACCCTGCGCGGCCACGCCCTGCAACAGGTGCAGCAGCCCTGGGGCAATATGCAGGCGGTATGGTGGGACCGGAAGGGGAAACGCGTGCTGGCAGCGAGCGACCCGCGTGGCGAGGGCGCCGCCGAGGTGCGTTGATGTCGTGAGGGACCGCGCTATTCGCGGTGCAGGCCAAGCAGCAACTCAAACCGCCGTTTCGGCGGCCACCTCCAGCTTGAGCTGCTCCGGTTCGCTGACATACCAGCGGTAGCTGTTCTTGCCGTCGCGCTTGGCCTGATACATGGCGCTGTCCGCCCGCACCAGGGCCTGGTCCACGTCACAGCCGGCCTCCATGGCGACCAGACCGATGCTGCAACCCAGCACGAAGGCGTGCTCGCCGACGACGATGGGACGGGCGAAGATGGCCAGAACCTTGTCCGCCACCGTCTCCGCTTCGGCGATCTCCGCCAGATCGTCCAGCATCAGCACGAACTCATCGCCGCTGACCCGCGCCACGGTGTCACTGCGCCGTACACAATGGCGCAGGCGTTGCGCCACCTCGCGCAGCACCTCGTCACCGGCATGGTGGCCGTAGTTGTCGTTGACGGGTTTGAAATTGTCCAGGTCCAGGTACATGAGCACGATCTGCCGCTGCGAGCGGGCGGCGGCGGCACACGCCTGCTGCACGCGGTCCTGCAACAGCCGGCGGTTGGGCAGGCCGGTGAGACAGTCATGCAGGGCCAGGCGGCGGGTGGTGATCTGGGCATGGCGCAACTGCCAGGTGGCAACCCCACCCACCAGCGCGCACAACACCCCGAACACCCAGGCCCAGGGCTGCATCTCCGCGGGCGCGCGGGAGTAGCCGGCCAAGGTCCAGTGGCCGTCCGGCATGGCCACCTGCAGCTCGGCCTGGGCGGCGGCGAATACCGCCGGCGCTCCCGCCAACAGGCGGCCGTCATTGCCGCGTACCGCCAGCAGGGGTCGATCCGCGGCTACGGACAGGCCGGCCCGCGCCAGCAGGGCGCCGCGATCCAGATCGATTTCAATCTGTCCCCAGGGACGGCGACCATCCTCCTGTGCCGGCACCGGGACCACCAGGCGCAGCGGGGCGCTGGATTGATGGGGCTGGGGCGGGGCGACAAAGGCATGGAGGGGTTCGCCCTCGTGCAGAACCACCACCCCGCGCAGCACGGTGTCATCACGCGACAGACTGCGCAGCACGGCGGCAAAATCCTGCGGGTCAACTGCGGGGTACGTAGTGAGATAGGCACCAAGACCGGTGCCGAGGTAGCGGTATTTGTCGAGCAGGGCCTCGATGCGCGCCCGCAGCAGATGCAGTTCCTGCGCCACCTCGGCCCGTTGCCCGACCGCCAGACGTTGCTGGCTCTGCGCATCGAACAGCAGGACGGTCAGGAGGATGGCCACCGCCACCGTGACACCCGACCAGAGGGGAGAGAGCTTCATCCGTGAATGCCTTACCTGGCTAGCCAACAATCGGTCGAGTATAGCGCCGTACGGGGAAAATTAAACCCGCCTGCGGCGCACAATGTGTGACGGCTCACACAGCGGCACGGCATCCCGCCGCACCGTCCCCCTGTTCACGCCGGCGCCGTACCCGGCACCGCCTCCGATTCGGCAACGTCGTCCTGCAGCCAGTGCACGCTTTCCTCCGCCCAGCGGATCAGGCGCAGCTCGCCCTGCGGCGTTTCCACCAACGCACTGCAATGCTCCACCCAATCGCCTGGATTGGCGTAGCACAGACCGTCGGCATGCAGCAGGGCCGGCTGATGGATGTGGCCGCACACCAGGCCGTCCATATGATGGCGCGCCGCCTCATGCAATGCCGCCTGCTCGAAGCGCTGCACATAGGCCACCGCATTCTTCACCCGCCCCTTGATCCAGGACGACAGCGACCAGTAGGGAAAGCCCAGCGTGCGCCGCGCCCGGTTATAGGCGCGGTTGAGGAGCAGTAATACATCGTAGAAGCCGCTACCCACATGACTGAGCAGGCGATTGCAACGCACGGCACTGTCGAATTCATCGCCATGCACCAGCAGCAGGCGACGACCGGCGAGAGTCTGGTGCACCAGACCAAGGCGCAGCTCGATGCCGTTGAACTCGGCACCGGCATAATCGCGCAACCACTCATCGTGATTGCCGGGGACATAGATCACCCGCGTACCGCGCCGCGCCTTTTCCAGTATCGCCTGCACCACCTCCGTGTGCTGCCGCGGCCAGTACCAGCCGCTTTGCGCCTTCCAGAAGTCAACGATGTCGCCGAGCAGGTAGAGATACTCGCTATCGGTATGGCGCAGAAAATCCAACAGGTGCTCGGCCTGCGCATCACGCGTGCCGAGATGAACATCGGAGATGAAGATGGCACGTAACTGCACTCTGCTCATGGCGGCACTCCCCGTGGCATGCGTTGTGCGCACTGTGCCTGCCGAATGTTGCCGGGAAGCTACGGGTGGGTTAAGAAACGGTTTCGTTTCACGTCTCGATACTCAAAACTGAAGCACTCCCGTCATCCCGTCGTCACACGCCTGCTCTACCGTTACGCCATCGTACTTATATAGCGATGGAGAAACGTCATGACCGCGTGCCCGCGCGCCCACCCCTTCAGCCTCAACGGCAGCCTGCGTCTCACCCACCATGAGCCGTTGAATCGTCTGTTGGAAGGAACCGTGGAACATACCTTCGCCCTGGCACGGCTGGGCCGCATGTATCAGGCCCTGCCCCCCACCATTGACTGCGATCACTTTCTGCAACAGACACTGGATGCATTTCACATCCGCGTACACTGCCCGGAGGAGGCCTTGCAGCGCATACCGGCCAGCGGGCCGCTGGTAGTGGTCGCCAACCATCCCTTCGGCGCGCTCGAGGGCGTGATCCTGGCGCAGCAACTGCGCCGCGTGCGCCCCGACGTGAAGATCCTCGCCAATTACTTTCTGGAACGCATTCCTGAACTGCGTGAACTGTTCATCAGCGTCGACCCGTTCGGCGGCGAGGGCGCCGCCGGTCGCAACCTGCGCCCGCTCAAGCAGGCCATGGCGCATCTGCAGCAGGGCGGACTGCTGGTGATCTTCCCTGCCGGGGAGGTGTCCCGTCGCCGTCTCGATGGTGCCACCATCGATCCGCCGTGGCATAACACTGTGGCGCGGCTGGTGCGCCGCACGGCGGCGCCGGTGGTGCCGGTGTATTTCCCCGGCGGCAACAGCCTGCTGTTCCACTTGGCCGGCCTGCTGCACCCGCGCCTGCGCACGGCCCTTCTGCCACGCGAGCTGCTCAATAAACGCAACCGCACCATCACACCGCGCATCGGCGCAGCGATTCCGTTTGCCAAACTCAAGCCGCTGGATGATGACGTCATGACCGCACAACTGCGGCTACGCTGCTATGCACTGTCTGCGCATACCAAGCGTGCCCCGGAGCGAGTTTCCGGGGGGCAGCCACAGGACGAAATTTCCACTGAGGTGGCAGCGTCCCTGCTCAGCGCCGAGGTCGCAGCCCTGCCACAGGAGCAGCAACTGGATCAAAGCGGCGACTTGCAAGTGTGGTACGCCAAGGCCGACCAGATCCCCTGGCTGCTGCAGGAGATTGGCCGCCTGCGCGAGATCACCTTTCGCGCCGCCGGCGAAGGCACTGGCCGCAGCCGCGATATCGATTTGTACGATGCCTACTACTTACATCTGTTCATCTGGGATCGGGGAAGCAATCAGTTGGTCGGCGCCTATCGTCTCGGGCTGGCGGACGAGATCGTGCGCCACTTCGGCGTCAAGGGGCTCTACACCCACTCGCTGTTCCGCTACCGCGCCCATCTGCTGCAACAGATCGCCCCGGCCATCGAACTGGGCCGCTCCTTTGTGCGTCCCGAATACCAGCGCAGCTACTCGCCGCTGCTGCTGCTGTGGAAGGGCATCGGCCAGTTCGTGGCGCGCCACCCGCACTACCGCACGCTGTTCGGCCCGGTGAGCATCAGCGGCGATTACGCCACACAGTCACAACAGCTGCTGGTGCAATTTCTGCGCGCCAACAATTATCTACCGCAGTTGGCGCGCTATGTGCGGCCACGACGCCCGTTCCGTGCCCCGTGGCGTCCCGGCTGGCTGCATGGTCAGGCGACGCCCGCCGATCTGGAGCAGCTGTCGGAGCTGGTTTCCGCCATGGAAGAGGATCAGAAGGGTGTGCCGGTGTTGCTGCGCCAATATCTGAAGCTGGGCGGCCACATTCTGGGGTTCAACGTGGATCACGCCTTCAATAACGCCCTCGACGGCCTGATCATGGTCGACCTGCGCCAGACCGACGCCAAGGTCCTGGCCAAGTACATGGGCCGGGAGCAGGCAGAACAATTCCGCGCGCTGCATGGCATGGAGAGAGAATCATAAGGAAGGTCTGAATAAGTCCATCCTGGACTTCTAGCCCACGCGAATCGAAAAATGGGCCTACTGGATAGCGCCATGGGCATCATGGTCAGAAAGCTGACCGACTGCTCAAAGCAGCTCGCCGATCGGTTTGTTGCTGGCCTCGGCGAATTGGGGGATGCCATCAACACCTAGAAGGCAGAGCGATACAATCGCGAGCTGGCACGCGCCGCCGAACCCGCCCCTGACGCCTGTTACGCCGCCGCCGTTGCCCGCGCCAACCAGGCCGCCACCGGCAAGGCCCACGAGAACACGGCCGTCGACGCTATCCGCCTCAGTGCTCACTTCGGCAGCATGACCACCAAGGAGTCCGTCAGGGCGCGTCGCGTCCATGCCTCCAAGCTGGTGCATACCTACGGCAAGGGCGCTCCGCGTGAGGGCAAGGACCGCAGCGCCGAGTTCCTCTCCATGACACAGATCGGCAGCTCGCCCGACAGCTCCGACCCCGACGTGCAGGACGCCATGGCATTCATCGAAAATGTCGGTGGCGACACCCTCTACCAGACCCTCGCCGTCGACGAACACACCGCGGGCACCACCAGCACCATCCCCTACGAGTCGGCCCGGGCCACCGATGCTGCCCGCCGCTCCATCGGACTGATGCCCTTCCTGGCCTCCAAGAACGCCCGCCTCGCCGCCAACACCGACACCCCGTCCGAGCGCGACAGCCTCTACGAGGAGGTCGCGCGCACCTACGGCAATGAGAAGTAACTGGAGGGCTACGGCCACGGCAAGCAGCCGGCCGTGGAGGCCTGCAAATTGACCCTGCTGCATAACAAGCTGCTGCTCAAGCAGGTGGAGATGATGGAGCAGGGCAATCTGGTCCTCGCTACCGTCATCCTTGAAGGGGCATCACTGATTCGAGTGGGTTGAATCACCGATCCCCACCTGAGCGTGGTATAGGTCAAGGCCGCCGAGATGGAAGTAGATCGCATTGCGGAAGCGCGCCCGATTACGGAAACCCCGCGCCCGGCTCTTCATGCGCTGGATGCGGCTATTGATGCTCTCGGCATGACCGTTATGTACCTTCAAGACAACGGCATTGATGATGCCCTACAGGTGTTTCTTGATGGTCGCAGCCGTTTTCTTCACTGGCTCCAGCCGGCTGCGTACCGCCCAGGACAGCCAGCGTGTCCAGTCCTTGGCCGCCCAGGTGCGGCTGCTGTAATGCCACAGGCCCATGGCGAATTCCTTGAAGGGGTTGCTCGGCAAGGGATTTGCGCGCAGCGCCGGGCGCGTAGAGAGGCCGCCATGACTGTCGTCGACCTGCCCACCCGCATCCTCGAAGTGCTTGACGAACACCCGGCACTCTCCGATATTGAGGTCAGCCGGGCCATCTTCGGCCCGGACGCCGGCTATCATTACCTGTCGGTCTATGGCGAACTCATCCGCCTGAAGAACGAACAGAAACTGCGTTACCGTGCCAGCGACATCCCCGGCGTCCCGCACTGGTACCGGCCGGATCGGCGTTTCATATAGTACTTAAGCGATACAAGGAGGGCAGCATGAAAGAGCTTTTCATTCCAATGATGTTCGACAACAGCCAGGCACTTCAGGATGCCGAGGAGATCGGCCGGCTGACCGCCCAAGTCCGGAATCTCTCGCACCAGCTGGCCAACCAGCAGGCAATCGCGAACAATCTGCGCAACGATCTGGCCTACTCCCAGCAGGCCGCCCAGAGCTACGCCGAACTCGCCGAGAGCTACCGGTGTCGTCACAACAATCTGTGTGACACGAATAACAAAATGTTCGAGGATCCGCACGGGCTACAGGCCTGGGTGCAGTACAGTCTGCTCAATATGCGCGGCCGGCTCGCCACGAAGCCCGAGAACAACTACACCGACGCCGAGCGCCGCGAGATAAACAAGGGCCTGGTGGCCTTCGCCTACGTCCTGTGGAAGGGCATGACCCGCTTCATGCGCCTCTATGTCGAGGCCGAGGGGCAGCTGCAGGCGCTGCTGGATCGCGTGAAGAAGAAAGAGGACATCCCGGAAGGCGAGCTGGGGCGCATCTTGTTCGACGTGACCCAGTACATGGTTTTGGCCCAGGATCTCCGCCTGCCGAGCTGGCCGGGTCTGGGTTGGAACCCGAGCAGCACCAACCCCACCCTGCGCGAGCGGATCCTACAGGCCCAGCAAACCCTCAAGAATGAAATGGAGGGGGGCGGGACTTGTATGAAGGGAGGGGAGGTCATCTTTGAGCCGAACGGCAACCGCCTGATCCCTGGTCCTGTCAGCACGCGCTGGAAGGGTGGCATCCGCACCATGCTTGAAGAGGACTGGGGCTACATCATGGGCAAGCAGTTCAAGTAACCCCGACGCCCGCGCATATCTACTTGTTTTTTTGTTTGTTGTCCTTTACTTTTCGTTTATCGTAATAGAAAGGACAATTCCCGGTGGATTGCCGCCCCTTGGATGTGGAACACTACCTTGGGCTGTCGTTCGATGATGAGTGCCTGACCGTCTTTCCGGCCAGAATCCGCGCATTGGTACGCGATTTGCGCCCGACAAGGCCCATCTCGACAGTCCCATCATCACTTTCACCGTAACGGTGTGCACAAGCCTCGATATTCTTCCTGTAGAGGAGAGAACGATGCCCCCGAAATCACCTCTCACCCAGCAACGCCCCCAGCGGCCACGGGCACGCCGCATGGCTGCAGTGCCGACACCCCCTGCCGTGGAGCCTGTCCGGGGCGAATGGGGGTGGTCCACCCGGCTTCTATTGAACCAGATTGACCGCCTTCTGCTGACCGAAAGTCGCTAACCGCCTATTCAAGGCGCCAAATCATTGTCCCGTGAAAACACCCGCACAGATTGCGGAAACATGCGCTCTGCGTTTGCATCAAGGTGCATGTGTGGAAACTTGTCTCGCACCAGACTGATCGTCGCCTTCGCCTGCAGTTCGTCGCGGCGCCGTTTGGCAGGCTCCCGATCCGGGCGCTGACTCAGCCACAGTTTGTAGACCGCAAACGCCCGCGGATCAGGGCATACCATAGGTGCCGGAAGCCCGTCCTGCCCGATCACGACAGCATGAAATTTCTCACTGGCGAGCAGCCACTGGATATTCGGCAGCCACGACGGCTTGAGGTCATTGACGGCAAGTTGCGCTGGGTCACCCTGTTTCCAGGGTGGATTTGGTGTAGGCCGAACCAAATCTACGAGAAACCCCGCCTTGTTCACCGCCCTGAAGCTCCCTTTGTCCGACAGAGGAGCGAACGAGCTGTCCACCTTCTTCAGAACCCCCAGTACGCCAGCATCAGCGACCGCCTCGTCAAACAGCGCGAGCTTCAAGCGAGACCCGGCATCCCACAGAAGATCCATGTCTGTCGTGGCCAAGAGCCCCACGTCGAAGTTCACCCCGGCCATCGCCTCGTAGGCGTACATGGCGTTGGTGCCGATCACCATCAGGTTCTTGCCAAGTAGCCCGTAGTCATCGAGCCTGCGCAACGTGGCGGCCACAACCGTTGGGACACGGTTGACCAGCACTCCACGCGCCATACCTCCCAACTCCCGAAGTGATTGCGCGAGAGCCGCCTCACGCTCCTTGGCGCGGGCCTTGCCCGCAACAAACTCCTGGTAAACAACCTCCGTTTCTGGTGACCGCGGCCCCAGACTCTTGGTGCCACCGCGACGATTGATGACTTTGACGAGGTATTCGTGTCCGGCGACCTTTTTCCAGGCCATCCCTCCCGCATATTTGGCTGCGTTGCGTCGCGCCTCACGGTACGCCTCGTAGGTCTGCCTCAGATCAATGGCGACACGCAGCTGATTAAGCGATAACTCTTGGTATTCCATCGCATTTCCTTTCATTTGCCATTTCTTGGCATGGTGAAAGGAAATGTCTCTACTGTCAATCCGTTATAGTGATATGCGCCATTAACGCAACCCAGCGGGGTTGCTGGCCTCCGTGCCGGCACAGAGTCTCGCACTCATTGACTATTTACGCAATCACAACCAGACTTAACCCATGGTTCCTAGTTAATTGCGTATATAGTCATGGCGCGACGCGCTTTTCATGAACCCGAAGCCTTTCAGGGGGTGCTGGAGCAGATCCTCAAGGCCGCCGAAGCGCAGGGCATCGACGAGAGTGCCCTGGCCCGGCGTGCGGGCGCGCGACCGGAAACCCTCTCCCGCATGAAGACCCGCGGCAACGGCGACTTCGGGCTGTTGGCCAAGCTGGCACGCGTCGTCGGCCTGCGCCTGACGGTCGTGCCGGACAGTGAACCGCTCGACGCCCTCCGGCGCGGGGAGTTCTTCTGATGGCCGACTATCACGCCGTCGTCTGGACCCGCCTGCCCACCGGGCCGCTCAAGATGGGCGACCTGGTGGTGACGCCGCAGGAAACCCGCTTCAGCTACACCACCGAGTTCCTGGCCCTCGGGCCACAGGCGGCCGGGCTGTCCCTCCTCTCCTCGTCGCAGCTGTATGGCCGTAACCCGGTGGTCTTCCCTGCCCGGGACACTTTCCCTCTCCACCCGCGCCTCATGGCGCTGATCCCCGGTGAGGGGCGTGGCAACCTGCAGCGGCGACTCTACACCCGTCTCCTCCAGACCCGCCCCGTACCACCTGCCCCCGGATTCGAGACGGACTGGGAGTTGCTGCTGCTCACCGGCCACAACGGCATCGGCCACCTCGATGTGTTCCGCGATGACCGTGCCGTGGTGGAGGCCTACGCGCGCACAACCCCTGCCCCAACCAACCGCGCCGACCGCTCGCGCTTCTGGCAAACCATTCGTGACGACGTGGCCCTGAATGTGGAGTTGATGGATACCGCGGTGGTGGCCGAGCTGCTCGGGCCGACACCCTCCGCCGGCGGCATGATCCCCAAGCTATTGGTGGCCATCCCCGATGCGCCCGACTGGGACGGTACCTTCGCCCGGCCCGGCACTCGCGCGGTAGACGGCCGCCCCTTCGTCGATGTGGTACTCAAGATTGAGCCGGCCGAATACCAGGGTATCGCCGAGCTGGAGGCCCTGTGCCTGCAGCTGCACCGGGAGGCCGGGTTCGAGGTGCCCCGCTTCTGGCGCGTGAGCCTTGATGGCCTGGAGCTGCTGGCCATCGAGCGTTTCGACCGCACACGCGACGGCCTGCCCATCCCGATGGAAACTCTGTTCTCGGTATTTGCCACCGGCAACCGCCGCTTCAGTTCCAACCAGGACACAGACCTTGCCGAGATGGCGCTCTGGCTGGAGAAGCTCGCCACCGTGACGGCGCTCGACGTACGCGCCACCCAGCGGGAAATATACCGGCGGCTGTGTTTCGCGGTCGCCACCGGCAACGGCGACATGCACCTGCAAAACCTGTCCTTCCTGGGAGGGCCGGCCGACGTGCGACTCTCCCCTGTCTACGACCCGGCACCGATGCGGGCCTGGCCGCGGCACGATGTCCGCTTCGCTATCCCTCTGGACTTCGATGATGCCATCGGGGGCTTCCGCGCCAACCTCATCGCCCTGGGAGTTCACTATGGCCTGACACGAACCCAGGCCGAGGAGATGTTGGCGTGGGCATTGGATCAGACCGCTGATTATGTGGACCGGGTGCAGGCCCTGAAAGGCGTCCCCGCAGAACGGCGTGCGCGACTGGTCTCAGTGGTAGCTGCCGAGCGCCAACGCCTCACCGGCGCCAGCCTCTCTCTACCTCCCCCGGCCCCACCATCCTCATCCGGAACTTCGCCTCCTACTTCGAGCACACAAAACAAACCGATAGGCGGCAGGGGCGCGGGTAGCTGTAAGCCGAGATAACAACTAGCAGGTATCTTTTTAATCTATCATCGCTGGAAGACGGCGGCACATCCCTGTGCCGCGGGCGCTCTGAACTTATTCAGAGCGCCCCTAACCCTTGGGCACCAACTGCCAGGCGGTGTCGCCCTGCGCACTGGTCACCTCACGCTCCTCCAACCAGAGCAGCTTTTTGTCTTCCTGCAATTTCGTTTCACTGTGGGGAGCGCGAATGACGGTGCCCTGGTAGGTCGTTTTCTGCACCTTGAGCTCCGCACGCCCGGGCGTTTCCTGCATCCACTCACGCAGGCGCACGATCTCCGCGCGTAGCGCAGCGATCTCCTCCTGCGTTGCCGCCTGCCGCGTCTGTAGCGCGGCCAGGGCGGTTTCCGCGGCATCCTGCTCATCAAACAGCGTGTTGATCTCCTGCTCGGTCACGGCACTCTGCTGCGCCAGCCGTTCCAGTTGCTGCTGTGCCGCGCCATCGCCACGCCGCGCCGCCTTTTCCAATTCGCGTTGCTGCACCAGCGCCTTGTCCTGCACCTGCGCCAGCGCGGCGATACGCGGCTCCAGCGCATTGCGCTGCTGGACCAGCATCGCGTTCTCCTCATCCATGGCGAGCAGGGTCTGCTCCAGCGCGGCGATGGCCGCCTCATGCTGCGTTATCTGATTCAATACGCGCTCATCAATACCGATGCTGATGTGGCAAGGCGGCGATGAAATGGAACCGACCTCCTGCACGATCACACCGCCTTTGGCCGAGACCGTGGAGGCCAGCAGGGTGCAGGTCTCGCCGTGGAATACACCGCTGGTCTCGATGCCAGACTCAACCACCTCGCGCTGCGCCACCACGTCGCCCATCGCCTCCACATGGCTGGTGTGGAAGTATTTCGCCTTCACCACACCGTCGGCGCGTATGCGCGCACCGATGACGCCACCGGCGACGACCACATCGCCTTCGGCTTCGATTTCGCCGCCCTCGATCTCCTTGGCCACCAGTTCGCCGCACTTGACGTGAAAGCCCGGCTGCACGGTGCCATTGACGATGACGCGGCCGGCAAAATTCACATGGCCGGTGTTGTAACCAAGGTCGCCTTCAATGCGGTATTCCGGGTGCACGGCGATCACTCCGGAGGCGGTGAGTACCGGATGACCGGCCACCTGCGCCGCCACCGTCAGGCGATCCGGCTCCAGTTGCGCGCCATTGCCCGCCTGCAGGCGCGCATCCTTGACCTTGGCCACCTTGAGCACCCGGCCATGCACGTCGCGTCCCGGCACACCATCCACCGCCGGCTGCTTGCGCGCCAGTACCGTGCCTACCGCGACTTGGGGTATGTCGCCACGGTCCTTGAAGTCCATCGCATCGTCGCTCTCGCGCCCCGCCTTCAGGGGATGCAGGTCAAACAGGTATTCAACCACGGCATCCTGTCCCGGCTGCGGTGCCTGCCCCTGGGCCAGCGGCAATGCCTTGTTCAGGGGTGCCGCCGGATCGCAGGCCTGTTGCAACGCCGCCTCATCGATGCCGTATTCGATGTGCGCCTTGTGCAAGGCCTCGCGCACGGTATCCGCTGTCGGCCGTTGGGCGGCATTGCGCAGGGTAATGAAGGCGGTGAGATTGTCCGGGGCAATGCTGATGGTATACGCCTCACCCGCCGGCGCGGATTCCGGGGTAAGGGTGGCCGGCGGCGGGGTCGCAGCGGACTCGGTGCCAGCGGGCAATGCCGTAGCCATCGGCGTTGCAGGTGCGGATGCAGGTGCAGGTGCCGAAGCCTGCGCAGCGTGCGCCGTGGTGATCTCCTCCTGCCGCGCCCGGTGCTGCACCTTGAGCAGGATGTCGCGCTGTTCGGCGGTGATGACGTGTTGGCGCACCAACATCTCACCGATGAGCACCTCCTTGTGCTCCTTCATGAACAGGATCTTCTGCACCTCCATAGCGGCATTGATCTGCTCATGGGTGGCCCAGCCACGGGCAATGGCCAGATCACCGAAGCGCTTGTCGCTGATGCGCACCGACTTGAAGCGCCGCACCGTCTCCACATAGTCCAGCTGGGCACGGCTGAGCATCCCTTCTTCCACATAGACCAGGCCCGGATCGTGCTCATCGTCCAGCGGCTTGGCCGCGCGCGCGGCCAGCGCCGCCTGCACCTGCGCCTGCGTCAGCAGGTGCAGGCGTTCGGCCACCTCACCGATCTCGCGTGTCAACTCCAGCGCCGTCATGGGCACACTCCCCCGCATGAATTCCGTACGGTCTTTGCGTCTTATAACAGAAATGCCCCGCGGCCGCCCTTGACCTAAACTTGGGAAAACCAGCGGAGGCGACAGCCATGAATGACAAGGTACACAAGAGCGAAACCGAATGGCAGGCGCAGCTGAGTCCGGAACAGTACCGCGTGCTGCGCCAGGCTGGCACCGAGCGGGCTTTCAGCGGTGCGCTGTATCACCATCACGGCAGCGGTATCTACCACTGCGCCGCCTGCGGCGCCGCGCTGTTCCGCTCGGCGCAGAAATACGACTCCGGCAGCGGCTGGCCCAGCTTCTGGGCGCCCATCGACGGCGCCCTGGAGACGCGCACCGATACCGGCCACGGCATGGTGCGGGTGGAAGTGCGTTGCGCGCGGTGCGAGAGTCATCTTGGCCATGTATTCGAAGACGGCCCCCCGCCCACCGGCCTGCGCTACTGCATCAACTCCCTGGCACTGGCCTTCGAAGAGAAGGAGGACTCACCATGAGCGACGAACTGGCCCGTCACATCATCAACACCGCGCTGGAACTGGCCAACCAGCGTTCGTGGGAGGAGATACGGCTGCACGAAGTCGCGGCGGCGGCCGGCATCAGCCTGGAGGATATCCGCCACCACTTCCGCGAAAAGGATGCGCTCATCGACGCCTGGTTCGATCGTGCCGATGCCGCCATGCTGGCAGAGGCCGCGCAGGCGGACTTCACGCCGCTGCCGGCGCGCCAGCGCATCGAGCGCGCCCTGTTCGCCTGGCTGGGCGCCCTGCAACCCTACCGCCGCGTCACCCGCGAGATGATCCTGTCCAAGTGCGAACCGGGCCATATCCATATCCAGTTTCCCGCCATCATGCGCATCAGCCGCACGGTGCAGTGGCTGCGCGAGGCGGCCGGGGTCAAGGACGCCTTTGCGCGGCGCGCACTGGCCGAGACCGTGCTCACCGGCATCTATCTGACCGTTTTCATCCACTGGTTGAACGACGATTCGGCCGCGGCCGAGCGTACCCGCCGCCTGCTCGCTCGGTTGCTGGCCCAGGCCGAATGGGCGGCCCGCCTGCTGCCCGGCTTCGCTGCCGCAGAACACCCGTTGGCAGGACAGTCCTGAGCTATGGTTGATCGCATGAGTAGGACAAGGGAGGGTTCATCATGCCCAGACTGATCACCGCGGTACTGGGCAGCGCGCTGTTGCTGGCGCTGTTCCCGCTGCAGGCAGACAACGTCGAGCGCTTCGACGGCTACGTGGTCCACTACAACGTCTTCAACGCCGACATGCTGGATCCGCGCGTGGCACAGACCTACCGGCTGCGCCGCGGCTGCGGCGACGGGGCGCTCACCGTCGCCGTGCGCAGCGAAGGCGGTGCGGCGGTGGCCGCCGACATCAAGGCCACGATGATCACGCTGGTGGGACAGCGCACGGTGGTTGCCATGCAGGAGGTGAGGGACGGCCGGAGCGTGTACTACGTTGGCGGCTTCCCCATCACCGCCGACGCGGAACCCCTGAAATTCAGCCTCAGCCTGCGCCCCGAGGGCAGCCCGCGCGAACGCAGTCTCCAATTCAGCCGCCAGCTGTTCCGCTGTTAGGGAAGGTTTGAAGAAGTCGACCCTGGACTGGTCGTTGGAACATGGCGGCACATCCCTGTGCCGCGGAGACTCTGAACTTACTTCAGGGCTTACTTAACGCTTCTTGCTTGGCGCGTAATTGCCATAGCCGCGGCTGACCAACTGACCGTCACGTACCAGCTGATCCAGTACCTTGCTCAAGTCGGTCGCGGCAACGCCGCGGGCACGCAGCTGCTCCTTGAGCAGGCTTTCGCTGATGGACTGGCGGGTGGCCATGATCTCCATCACCACATCGGCCAGCTCGTCCAGCCGCGAGGGCTTGTCGCTGACCCGGCGTACCGGGGCGGGCTTCTCCGGCGCCGGCTCGGGCGCCGCTGCGGCCGGGCGGCTGGCAGGGGCCGGCTTGGGGGCAGACTTGGCCGCGGGGGCTTCACCGCCGCCCATGTCCTGCTCCAGCTCGGTCAGCGTCTTGTCGACCAGGGCCAGAGCCGCCTGATGCTTGGTAATGAGCTGCTCGCGTTGCTTTTGCAGCGCCTGCAACTCCTTGTCGTTGGCCGCCAGCGCCTGCTCATACTCCCGCATCAGTTGCTCGCGGCGCTTGCGCACCTCGCCGATGCGCTCCTGGGCAGCGGCGCGCCTGGCCGCCTCCTCTTCCGCGTGTTTCTTCTTGTTTGCCAGCTCGAACAGCTGTTCGGCCGACATGTCCTCGATATTCACCAGCATATGAACAATCCTTGGTTCCTGGGCCAGCGGCCCGTCCTGCTGGGACCGGCGCCGGCCAAAATGATTCCGGCGGCGATTCTACTCCACTCGCCCGGCCGACAAAACGTGGCAGCGCAAGGCGCGTCGCCGTCGACCCGGGCCAACCGGCTTTGTTCTGGATCAAGGATCAGGGCCGGCAACTAGGGATATAGTAGGCAGCAAATCTGTATCACGCCCTGTGCGTAGGGCCACTTCCGGACGACCCGCCTTCCATGATGAATCGGCTCTGGCTCATGGCCGGACTGCTGACCGGGCTGCTTGCTGCGGTGCCGGCTTATGCCCTGCCGCCGCTGCAGATGTTCATCGACATTACACCGCCCGGCGGCGTAGTGCGACCGCCGCCGGGCAGCTATGCAGGGCCGGTGGTGATCCGCCGCCCCCTCACCCTGGAAGGGGAGGGCCGCATCACCATCGATGCGGGCGGCCGCGGCACCGTGCTCAGCATCCTGGCCGACGGCGTCACCGTGCGCGGCCTGCGCCTCACCGGCTCTGGCGAGTCCCACGACAGCGTGGATGCCGGCCTCCTGGTGGAGGGCAGCGACAACCTCGTCGAGGACATCGCCATCGACAACGCCCTGTTCGGCATCCACCTGCGTCAGGCCCGGCGCAACACCTTGCGCAACAACCGCATCAGCTCCAAGTCCCGCGAGGTGAATCTGCGCGGTGACGGCATCCGCCTGTGGTACAGCAGCGACAACCTCATCGAGGGCAATGTGCTGCGTGACGTGCGCGACATCTTCCTCATCAACTCACCGGACAACCGCATCCTCGGTAATGACGTGCGCGACAGCGGTGTCGGCATCCAGCTGGTCTACGCACCGGGCAATCTGCTGGAGGACAACCGCATCGAGGCCAATACCACTGGCATCGTGCTGGTCTATTCCGACGACAACATCATCCGCCGCAATCGCCTGCACCACCTGCGCAGCGCCTCCGGCTCCGCTCTGGCGGTGAAGGAAAGCTCCGGCATCCTGATTGAAGACAATGACATCCTGCACTGCGCCATCGGCCTCCTCGCCAACGCCCCGATCCATCCGGAGAATACGCTGGAGTTAAGGAACAACCGCTTCGCCTACAACGACGTGGCCATGTATTTCTACGGAGAGAAGGGCGGTCACACCATTCAGGGCAACCGCTTCGAACAAAACCTGCAGGACATCGCCGTCAGCGCCGCCACCAGTGCGCGCGACAATCACTGGCACGGCAACTATTGGGATCAGTACACGGGTTTCGACCGCGACGGCGACGGCACCGGCGACCTGCCGCACGAGATATATCT
The DNA here is from genome assembly GCF_059410345.1 of Sulfurivermis sp. Classification (NCBI taxonomy): domain Bacteria; kingdom Pseudomonadati; phylum Pseudomonadota; class Gammaproteobacteria; order Thiohalomonadales; family Thiohalomonadaceae; genus Sulfurivermis; species Sulfurivermis sp. The sequence continues at coordinate 124,535 of NZ_JBLJDO010000006.1, forward strand.
CTACTCGGATCGTATCTGGATGGACCGCCCCATGACCCGCTTCTTCCGCGGCTCGCTGATGCTCGACCTCATCGACTTCATCGAGCGCCTCGCCCCATTCAGCGAACCGCCGCTGGTGCTGCGCGATCCAGCGCCGCGCGTGCGCTGACCACCGCTCGGTCAGCGCAGCAACGGCTCCAGCACCGGCCACACCGTATCGAGCAGCAAAGGCTGCGCCAGCGCGTTGGGATGCAACTGATCCGCCTGGATCAGCGTGGGGTCGAGGGCCACCCGCTCCATCAGAAACGGCACCAGCGGCAATTGGTGTCTGGCGGCCAGCTCCTGGTAGACGGCGGCGAAGCGCTCGGTGTAGACCCGGCCATAGTTGGGCGGGATCTGCATACCGATGAGTAGCACCTTGATCCCGCGTGTCTTGGCCCGCATCACCATGGCATCGAGGTTGTCGCGCATCGCCTGGAGCGACAGGCCGCGCAGGCCGTCATTGGCGCCCAGCTGCAACAGCAACCAATCGGGGCGGTGCTGGTCCAAGGCCGCATCCAGCCGCGCCAGCCCGCCGGCCGTGGTCTCGCCGCTGATGCTGACATTCACCACCCGGTGCGGCAGGCCGCGCTGTTCCAGCCGCTGCTGCAGCAGCACCACCCAGCCCTGCTCCGGCTCCAAGCCGTAACCGGCGCTGAGGCTGTCGCCCAGCACCAGCAACGTGCCTGCCTGTACATTGCAGGCGACAATGAGCAACAGAATTGAAATCAGGAAATTGCGCATGATGGAACCGATTGTCTCCGCCGAGCAGGTGGGCAAGCAAGTGGAAGTGGCCAGCGGCATGCTCACCATCCTCGAGGCGGTGAGCTTCAGCGTGGCTGCCGGCGAGAGCCTGGCCATTGTCGGCGTCTCCGGCTCGGGCAAGTCCACCCTGCTCGGCCTGCTCGCCGGCCTCGACCTGCCGACGAGCGGCCGCATCCGGCTCGCCGGCAAGGAACTGAGCGCCCTGGACGAGGACGGCCGCGCCCGCCTGCGCGGGCAGAAGGTGGGCTTCGTGTTCCAGACCTTCCAGCTGCTGCCCGGTCTCACCGCGCTGGAGAACGTGATGCTGCCGCTGGAGCTGGCGGGTAACGCGGCAGCCGCCGCCCAGGCGACACAACTGCTGGAGCGTGTCGGCCTGGCGCAGCGCCTCGATCACTATCCCAAGCAGCTGTCCGGCGGCGAACAGCAGCGCGTGGCCATCGCCCGCGCCTTTGCCGGCGGCCCGGCATTGCTGTTCGCCGACGAGCCCACCGGCAACCTGGATGCCGCCACCGGCGGGCGCATCATCGACCTGCTGTTCGCGCTCAACGCCGAACAGGGCACCACCCTGATCCTGGTCACCCACGACGACAAGCTGGCCGCCCGTTGCGGCCGCCGCCTGCACCTGGACGCCGGCCGCGTGGTGGCCGACGAGCGCAAGGACTGACCCATGCCACACCGACTCAAACTGGCGTGGCGTCTGCTACTGCGCGACTGGCGCGCCGGCGAGCTGCGCATCCTGTTCGCCGCCCTAGTGATCGCCGTCGGCGCCACCTCGGCCATCGGCTTCTTCACCGATCGCCTGCAGCGGGCCATGGGCAGCCAGTCGGCGGAACTGCTCGGTGCCGATCTGATCCTGCAAAGCCCGCGGCCCATCGAGGCCGCCTGGCTCAGGCAGGCGCAGGAGGGCGGCCTGCGCCACGGCGAGGCGCTGGAGTTTCCCAGCATGGTGCTGCGCGGCGAGGAGATGCGCCTGGCCGGCATCAAGGCGGTGCAGGAGGGCTATCCGCTGCGCGGCAGTCTGCGCATCAGCGACACCCCCTGGGGCACGGAGCGCGCCGCCGCCGGCATCCCGCCACCGGGCGAGGCCTGGGCGGAGGCGCGCCTGCTGCCCTTGCTCGGCATGGAACTGGGCGAGTCCCTCACCCTGGGCGACCTCGAACTCAAGGTGACCCAGATCGTGGCCTTCGAGCCGGGCAGCGGCGGCAATTTCGCCGCCCTGGCGCCACGCCTGCTCATCAACCAGGCCGACATCGGACGCGCCGGCATCCTCGGCGCCGGCAGCCGCATCACCCGTCACTATCTGTTTGCCGGCGAACCCGCCGCACTGGAGCGCTACAAGCACTGGCTCACGCCGCAGCTGGAGCCCAGCCACCGCCTCATCGACGTGCGCGAGGGCCGGCCCACGGTGGGCGCGGCGCTGGAACGGGCGGAGCGCTATCTCGGCCTCGCCAGCCTGGCCGCCGTGCTGCTCGCCGGCGTCGCCATCGCCATGGGCGCGCGCCGCTACAGCGAGCGCCACTTCGATGTCAGCGCCATGCTGCGCTGCCTGGGCGCCAGCCAGGACGACATCCTCGCCCTCTACCTGCCGCAACTGCTGCTGCTCGGCCTGTTCGGCAGCGGCGTTGGTGTCGCCCTCGGCGCCCTGGTGCAGGCCGGGCTGTTCGCGCTGTTACAGGAGCTGCTGCCTGCGCGCCTGCCGCCGCCCGGCCTGCTGCCCGCCCTGCTGGGCCTGCTCACCGGGCTGGTGGTGCTGGCGGGCTTCGCCCTGCCGCCGATCCTGCGCCTGCGCCAGGTCCCGGCGCTGCGCGTGTTGCGCCGCGAGCTGACGCCGCTGCCGCTGCGCGCCTGGCTGGTGTATGGCGCCGCCATCGGCGCCATGACCCTGCTGATGGGCCGCTACACCGGCAGCGCCACCCTCACCCTCAGCGTGCTGGGCGGCGCCGCCGTGGCCCTGCTGCTGCTGGGCGTGCTGGCCTGGCTGCTGCTGCGCGCCAGCCGTGCCCTGCGCCACGGCGCCGGCGTGGCCTGGCGCTATGGCCTGAACAATCTGTGGCGGCGGCCCTGGGCCGCCAGCGGCCAGATCCTCGCCTTCGGCCTGACCCTGATGGCGATGGCCCTCATCGCCCTGCTGCGCAACGACCTGCTCGCCACCTGGCAGGCGCAGCTGCCGGAACGCGCACCCAATCACTTCGTGGTCAATGTACTGCCGGGCGAGGTGGAACGCTTCGAAGCCTTCCTGCATGACCACGCCATCGCCAGCGCCCAGCTCTATCCCCTGGTGCGCGGCCGCCTCACGGCGGTCAACGCCACGCCGGTGGAACAGGTGCTGACGCCGGGCGACGACGGCGGCGGCGCCGTCAACCGCGAGCTGAATCTCACCTGGAGCAACACCCTGCAGGAGGACAACGCCATCGTTGCCGGCCGCTGGTGGACCGCGCAGGACGCCGGCCAGCCACTGGTGTCGCTGGAGGCCAAACTGGCCGAGCGGCTCGGTGCCCGCGTCGGCGACACATTGGTATTCACCTTCGGCGGCGGCAGTGAACTGGCAGTGCGCGTCACCAGCCTGCGCACGGTGAAGTGGGATTCCTTCAAGCCCAACTTCTTCGTCATCTTCGCCCCCGGCGTGCTGGATGCCCAGCCGGCCACCTGGATGACCAGCCTGTATGCGGCACCGGAGCAGCGCGCGGCCATGGCGCAGATGGTGCGCGAGTTTCCGGCGGTGACGGTGATCGATCTGGAGCGGCTGATGGAACAGGTGCGCCGCATCATGGAGCAGGTGACGCTGGCGGTGGAGTACGTGCTGATCTTCGTGCTGCTGGCCGGCTTTGCCGTGCTCTACGCCGCCCTGCAGGCCAGCCTGGACGAGCGGCTGTATGAAGGCGCGCTGCTGCGCACCCTGGGCGCCAGCCGCTACCAGCTGCGCGCCGGTCACCTGGCTGAATACGCCCTGCTCGGGGCACTGGCCGGCCTGTTTGCCGCCGCCGGCAGCGAACTCATCGCCTGGCAGTTGTATACGCGGGTGTTCCAGCTCGACTATGTCTTCAAATGGCCGCTGTGGCTGCTGCTGCCGCCCATCGGCGCGCTACTGATCGGCGCCGCCGGTTACTGGGGTACGCGCCACGTGGTGCGGCGCAGCCCGCTGGCCGTGCTGCGCGCGCTGTAGTCCCGTCAGGCCTTGCTCCCTGTCGGGGGCAACGCGGTCTCGGGCAGGGAGACCACGGCGGGTTCGCGGGCGTGGCGTACCGCCAGGGCGTAGATCTGCAACAGGTCTTCCTCGCTGACATCGATGTAGGAATCCAGCTCCGACAGGGCATATACCAGGTCGCTGTGGGCGATGACCAGCTTCTCGCCGGCCAGGGCTGGCACCGGCGCGGACCGCGGCGCCGACATCAGCGCGCGGGGATAACGGCGCCAGGGAAAGGCGTAATTGACCAGCACCGCCGCCAGCAACAGCACCAGCACATTCACCAATACCGGCTCGAGCAGAAAGCCATAACCCAGGGCATGGATCGGCGGCCCACCCACCACCGCCACCAGGGCCGTCGCCCCGCCGGGTGGATGCAGGCAACGCAGGTAGTACATCGCGGCGATGGACAGAGCTACCGCCAGCGGCGCGGCGAACAACGGATCGCCCAGCCACTGGGCACAGGTGACGCCCACCGCTGCCGACAACAGGTGCCCGCCGATCACTGGCCACGGTTGCGACAGGCTGCCGTGGGGCACGGCAAACAGCAGCACGGCGCTGGCCCCCATGGAGCCGACCACTAGGGCGGCGCCGTGCCAGTCGAGCACGCGACCGCTGACCCAAAGCACCAGCAGAATGCCGATGAACCCCCCCACGGCGGAGATCAGCTTCTCGCGGTGACTGGCCGGATGCTCATCGGTGACCCACCACTGCAACACAAATTTTTTCCACATCGGCCAATGCATCCTCAACCGGTACTCCAGGCGCGCGGGCGTTTCATGCCGGCGATCTTGCAGGCCTGTTTGACATAGCCATAGGGAAACAGCTTGAACAGATGGTTCTGCGCCTTGCGGCCGTAACCCAGTTCGTCGGCGAGAAATTTGATGGTAAAACGGGCATCGGGCGCGATTTGGTGTTCCTTGTAGTAATCGCGCATGAAGCGGAACACCTGCCAGTGCTCGTCGTTCAGCTCCAGTTGCTCCTGCCAGGCCAGCTGCTGCGCCACATGTTCGTCCCAATGTCCAGGCTCCACCAGATAGCCCTCGTCATCGGTCACCACGGTATAGCCCTCTTTGTCGGCAATCATGCTGCACCTCCTCCAACGCTAGTCACCGCCAGTTATTGACTTGGATCATCATATGGACGGGCAATTAATCGGACAAACGATATTTTTCGCATGTTAATATCTATAAATCCGATACATGGACACGCACATGGACATCGAATTCGCCCGCACCTTTCTCGCCGTCGCCGCCGCCGGCAACTTCGTCGGTGCAGCCAGCCGCCTGCATGTCACCCAATCCACGGTGAGCGCGCGCATCCAGGCACTGGAAGGCCAGCTGGGGGCACGCCTGTTCCGCCGTGGCCGCAGCGGCGCCGAACTCACCCCGGCCGGCAAGCGCTTCCTGCGCCACGCCAAGACCCTGGTGCAGACCCTGGAACAGGCGCGCCACGAGGTCGGCCTGCCGGCCGGTTTCCGCGGCAGCCTGACCGTCGCCGCGCGCATTGCCCTGTGGGAAGGCTATCTGCCGCACTGGGTGGGCTGGATGCGGCAGGAGGCGGCCGACATCTCGCTGCGCATGGAGATCGGCATGGAGGAGGAGATGATGCAGGGGCTGGTGCGCGGCACGGTGGACATCGGTGTGATGTATACGCCGGAAAGCCGCCCCGGCCTCGGCATCGAGCGCCTGTTCGACGAAACGCTGGTACTGGTAAGCACCCACCCGGCGCGCGGCTGGCCGGATCCCGGCTATGTCCACATCGACTGGGGCCAGGAGTTTCACGCCCAGTTCAGCACCCACCACGCGGACATCCCGCCGCTGGCCCTCACCGCCAACATCGGCTGGCTGGCGCTACAGTGCCTGCTGCACAACGGCGGCTCGGCCTATCTGCCGCTGCGTTTCGTGCGCCAGATGCTGCATGAGGAGCACCTGTATCTGGTGCCGGGCAGCCCCCTGTTCGCCATGCCGGCCTACATGGTGTATCCCACCGATCGGCGTGAAACGCATCTGGCCACGGCGCTGCGCGGCCTGCGCCTGCTGGCGGCCGAAGAACAGCGTTGGGCGAAGTGATGGAACGCCTTACCTGGCGTGGAAGCGCACCTCGGTGTGCAAGCGCCCCTCGAACAGGGCGTCTAGCGTAAGCCAACCGGCCGACTGCCGCACCTGAAAGCCGGGTTGCGCCGGCGGCTCGATATGCACCACCTCCAGCCGCTCGGCGGGATACTCCAGTTCGACGGTGACGCGCAGTGGAAAATAGCCGTCGAAAAAACGGCGCTGGAACGGGCCGTTGCGCAACACATAGGCCTCGCCCTCGCGCCGCAGCAGGCGCACCTGGGCGGCGACGCACAATGCGGCACCACGTTCGATATCCTGCAATTGCACCGACTGCCCCTCTACCCAGGCAAGGCCGATGCCGTGCGCCGCCGCCACGCGCAACCCGCGCATCTCGCGGTAGCTGTACACCACCTCGGCCAGCGGCACCGGGTCCAGTTCCTCGTGACATTGCATCAGCTCCAGCCAGCCGTCATCGACGCTGGATGGTGTGACGCGCAGGCGGGTGCGCGAATGGGGAATGCGCTTGTCCGGCGCCACGGCCAGAAACGTCAGCTCGCCGCTGTTGACATTGAAATCGTAGGGATGGCTGCGGCTGTCGTCCTCGAACCAGCGCTCGAGTTCTTCCGGCGTCAGCTCCGCCGCCGCCAGCGGCAGGTTACACAGCAATCCCAGCAGCAGCGGACGCCACATGGTCAGCGCCTTATGCCAGGCGTTTCGATGGCCAGGCCATTGCCGCGGGCGTTGAGGTAGACCTCCAGCGCGATGAACTCCGCCGAACCCACTTCATAGGGCAGGGCGCGCAGGGTGGCGTAACAGTCACGGAATTTGCCGTGCAGGCTGGAAACATTGCCGCTGAGCAGACGGTGGGCGGGAAAGGCATTGCTGTGCCCCTGATTGAGCACCTGATCGCGCAGGTTGAGATCGACATAACGATCGTGGCAATGATGGCATCCCATGTCGAGCTGTCCGATGCGTGTGTGATACAGCACCTTGCCGGTTTCATACCAGGCACGCAGCGGCCCCTGCACGTCGACATTCACCTTCTCGCCGCGAGCCCGATGGCGCACGAAGGTCTCCAGTTTGATCAGTGCCGGGTCATCATAGGTGAGCGGAAACTCATCAAGATGATGTTCGCGGCAATCATTGATGCGTTGCTGCAGGGTGAGCGGGCCTTTGTGCGCAGCGCTGTATACCGGATAGCGCGCAATGGCCTTGACGTCGAGTTTGCTGCCATTGGTACCATGACAATCGGCGCAGGAATGGCCGTTGTAACCGGGTGCGTGAAACAGCGCGCCGCCCTCTTCCACGGTAAACATGCCGGGGTTCTCGAACGGGTCGTCCTGCATCGCCTGTATCTGCTCCGGCAGATAGGCATAGCCCGACACCGGCGTATCCCAGGCAAGGGCAGAGAGCGGCAGCAGCAGACAGGCAAGCGCGAGAGGCCTCATCGCAGCGTCACCAGATAGGCCACCACATCCTCCACCTCCTGCGCGCTGAGGATGGTGGTGGCAAAGTCGGGATGGGGGCGGTGATAGCGCGCCGGATCGCGGTAAAAGGCCGGCATGATGGTCTCGGGATTGATCAGCTTCTCATCCACCACCCGCAGGCGCAGCTCACCGGCGGAAAGGCGCGCACCCACGCCGAACAACGGCGGCGCCAGCGTGCCGTGCAGGGGATGCTCCGGGATGGGCAGCCTATGACATGCAAGACAGTTACCCTTCTCGCGCGCGGCGGCAATCTCCCGCCCGCGTGCCGCATCACCGCGCAGGCCGCCGAGCGGCTCGGCGATGGCGTAATTCTCTGCACGCCAGGACAGATAGGGCTCCTGCGCCGCCAGCGGGGCGGCGAGACAGAGCAGCAGGGAAAACAGCGCAGCGTATTTCATCGGCAGACTTGGACCAAGTACAGGGTCCAGTGTAGTGCATATGGGCAGGCAATGAACCCACTGCAATTCTGCTTATGCGCCGATAACGATTATTTGCCGTCATCTTCGGCCCCCAACCGTTAGAATCCGTGTTCAGCCATCGGCTATACAACAAAATAATTCATACACTCGGAGACCAAACACATGCGATTGATTCTTCTGGGCGCCCCCGGCGCCGGCAAAGGCACCGTGGCCAAGATGCTCACCGCCCTCGACGGTTCGGTACAGATTTCCACCGGCGACATTCTGCGCGGCGCAGTCAAAGATGGCACCGAACTGGGCAAGAAGGCCGACGCCTACATGAAGGCCGGCGATCTGGTGCCCGACGATCTGATCCTCGGCATCATGGCCGAACGCCTGCAGCAGCCGGACTGCGCCAAGGGCTTCCTGCTGGATGGTTTTCCGCGCACCATTCCGCAGGCCGAGGCCTTGGGCGGCATGCTGGCCAAGCTGGGCATCAAGCTGGATTTCGCCGTGAATCTGGATGTGCCGCGTGAGGTGATCCTCGATCGCCTGACCACCCGCCGCACCTGCTCCAACCCGGCCTGCCAGGAGATCTACAATGTCAAGAGCAAGCCGACCAAGGTCGCGGGCAAGTGCGACAAGTGCGGCAGCCCGGTGATCCAGCGCGATGACGAAACCGAAGAGGCCATCAGCAAGCGTCTCGACACCTACAACGAAAAGACCGCGCCGCTGGCCGACTACTACCGCAAGGCCGGCCTGCTGCTCGACGTCAACGCCACCTCCAGCGACACCGTCGTGGCCACCATCAAGAGCAAGCTCGGCGTCGGCTGCTGCGGCAGCTGCGCGTAGGTCCTCTGTACAAACAAAAAGGGGCAGCCTCACGGCTGCCCCTTTTTGTTTGCTGCAACGCGGCGCGCTTACTTGGCGCGGGCGCGGTACTCGTCGGTGCGGGTGTCGATTTCGATCTTGTCACCGATCTCGACGAAGGCCGGCACGGAGATCTCGTAACCGGTATTGAGCTTGGCCATCTTCATCACCTTACCGGAGGTATCGCCCTTGGCAGCCGGTTCGGTGTAGACGATTTCGCGCACCACGGTGGTAGGCAGGTCTACGGAGATCGCCTTGCCGTTGTAGAAGGTCACCTGGCACGCCATACCGTCTTCCAGGTACTTCAGCGCGTCGGTCATGTTCTCGGCTTCGATCTCGTACTGGTTGTACTCCTCGTCCATGAACACATACATGGGGTCGGCGAAGTAGGAGTAGGTGACGTCCTTGGTCTCGAGGATCACGGTCTCGAACTTGTCGTCGGCGCGGTACACGGTCTCCATGCCGGCGTTGGTGAGCAGATTCTTCATCTTCATCTTCACCACGGCGGCGTTGCGGCCCGACTTGTTGAACTCGGCCTTCAGCACGACCATGGGGTCATTGCCAACCATGATGACCTGGCCGGCGCGGATTTCCTGTGCGGTTTTCATAGTAGGGGTACTGTCTGGGTGGAAAAGAGGGCGGGATTATAAAGGTTTTCGGCAAAAGAACACCAGATTTGCCGCCAAATCGCCCAAAGCCGACATTTGCCGCCGCCACAGCTCGGCATGGACCGCATAGGCGGCGCGGTGGGCGAGGAAACCGTCCCAGTGCGCCGCCATGCCCTCCTCGCGGTTCCAGGCCTGCCACAGGTCGCGCAGTGCCGCGGCCTCCGGCGCCCCCAGCCCGGCGCAGTAAAGGTGCAGAAAGGCGTTCAGCTTGCCGGTATGGACGTCCTCTTCCTGGCGGTAGGGCTGCCATACCAGCGGCCGGCCGGCCCACTGCGCGCGCACGAAGGAGTCCTCGCCACGCACGAAATTGATGTCGCAGGCCCACAGCAGGCGGTCGTAGCGATCCTGCTCCAGGAAGGGCAGCACGTGCACCGAAAGTGAGCCGGCGCCGCAGATCGCCCCCGCCCCTGCCGCCACCAGGCCATAGTGAGCGCCGATACGCCGCGCCAACGCCCCCTCCGGCACCAGCACGCGCAGCGGGCGGGCGGCGTGTTCCCAGTGGTGCAGCAGCGGGGCGATGTGGGCGCAGTCGTAGGCGAACAACGACAGGCGCAGTTCATCCTCCCTGGCCGGCGGCAGCCCGAGATCGGCCCAGAAGGCCGCCTGCGCGGCAGCGTCGGCCTGGAAGGCGCGGCGCGCCTCCAGCAGACCCTGCTCGCAGGGCAGGCCGCCGGTACCGGGCACAAAACCGGGAAAGAAGAAATGCCGGGTCAGCGGCAGACCGGGCTGCGGCGAGGGCAGGCCGTGACAGCCGGCCACCCAGTCTTCCGCGCTCAGGTGCTCCACGTTGACCCAGCGCGGCCTTTCCGCGCAGGCCGCCATGGCGTGTAGATAGGGTTCGGGCAGGGTACAGGCGAAGGTGTCGATGACGACCTCGGCAACGTCACCGGGTGCGACGGCAGGGAACGGCGTGGTCCACTGGCGCACCTCGACGCCGCGGCTGTGCTGTACCGCCTGCGCCGGGTCGATGTCCGGGTTGAGGCGGCGGAAACTGGCCAGGTCATCCACCCACAGACGCACCTGCAAGCCGTGTTCGCCGGCCAGCTGGCGCGCCAGCCGCCAACAGATGCCGATGTCGCCGAAGTTGTCGACCACCGAACAGAAGATGTCCCAACGCGGAGCGAGCACGCTCAGTCCCACATCACATCGCAGCCGGCCCGCGCCGAGGCATCGAGCAGGTCCAGCAGCGGCAGCGCGCGCAGACTGAGCGGTGTGGGCGGTTCCTGTTCTTCATTCTCCTCTGCGTCTTCGTCCCTGGTGTCCGAGGGTGGGGTAGCGTCGTGCGCCGCCAGCGCCGCCTGCAGACGCGCCCGTGCCGTCGGGATATCGGCGGCCAGCAGGGCGCCGGGCACGGTGGCGCTGTGCCCCATCATCTTCAGCAACGTCTGTGCGACATCGCCGAACAGCGTGATGTCGGCATAGGCGCGGCTATGGAAGGTCACCAGCATGAATAAGCGTTCCGGCTATCGGTTAGCGTAGGGCAGGCTGCGGCCCGCCAAGTGATACTACCAAAGATGCGCTACACCTTTTTTCCTCCCCCACAACCGTGGGGGAGGTCGGAGGGGGCGTCAGCAGCGCGTGCACTGCTCCACCGGCAGGCCGCGACGCAGCCAGCCGGGGCCGGCGGCGCTGCCGGCCATGCCTTCCTTGATGTTGTAGACCTGGGTGAAGCCCTGCGCCTCGAGAAATTTCTGCACCTGGGTGGTGCGGTTGCCGGTACGGCAAATCAGGCCGATGGGTGCATTCCTGTCGCCACCCACCCGCTGCAGCACGTCGCGGAGAAAGCCCTGCGCACCTTGCGGGTGGCGCATGTCGATCAGGCTGGCACCCTGCGCCACGCCCGTCTGCCGCCATTCCGGCGGGGTGCGGATGTCGATGATGGTGAGCCGGCCTGCGGCCGCAGCGGCCTGGGCCTCGGGCGCCGTCAGCGTTTCCCCGGCCGCCTGTGCCGCCCAGGGAACGAAGAAACTGACCAGCGACAACACCATGAATGCAAAACGCTTCATCGCCGATACCTCATGCATCTCGTTGCCGACTAAAGACTGTATCCATCCGAGCGAGTTCCCCTGCCCCACAAACAGCAAGGGGGCTTGCGCCCCCTTCTGTCGACACTCAGTCCTGTGAATTGCAGGTCTTCATCAACCGCGTAATCTTCACGCCGAGAAACGTGAACACGATGATCGAGCCGACGACAGAAAGAATGGCTCCGATGGCGGTGGCATCCATAATAAGACCTCTAGAGTAATTATAAGCAGGGTGTAGGGTGGATTTACCTTGAACGGCGGGCCGCAATCTATAGCAATGACCACACCCTGTAAACCTCAGGTTTTTTGCGTGTTCTCACCGTGCGGCTGCGCTGAAACATCAGCTGGCAGAGTCGAGCAGCGGCCGCAACACCTGTTCGTAACACTGCCGCTGTTTCGGCGACAAACTGGCGAGATTGCCATCATTGGCCAGTAACAACTTGGCCACGCCGATAACCTGCACCGGATCGAGGCCGCATTCGCAGGCCAGGGCACGGATCGCCGCCGGATCGTCGTCATGTAACAAATTGAGTTGGCGCAAATTCATGATCGATAGCCGCAAGAGAGATGCCGCAGCGTAACCGGTGGTTTTTTATCGTGCAAGCAATCGGTAAGCTGACCGTTGCAATTGATCATCGGGAGAACGCCATGTTTGAAAATCCTGAAGGTCTGCAGGTCCCCTTTGTCGCACTCCGTACCCACCGCAGCCACCAGTGGGGCGAGCTCACCAGCGACCATATCTGCAAGGACAAGACGGTCATCGTGTTCTCCCCGCCCGGCGCACCTGTTCCTCCTCGCATGTGCTGTGTTACAACGAGCTGGCGCCGGTGTTTCGTGAACACGCCGGCGGCTCCGACTAGCCGGAGGCGTGGCTGGCCCGCCACAACTGAATCCATCGGCCCCACAACCATCGTACCCACTTACGGAACCCACCATGCCCACGCCACAATCTGCCATCCTCGCCCTGGACGGTCCGCTCGGCCTGTTCCTGGTCTTGCATCTCAAGCCCGGCGCCGACGAGGCCGTGCGCCAGTCTGCCACCGCCTTCCCTGCCTTGCTGGACGATATTTCTTCTTCGGTACCGGAGGCGCAACTGGTCGGCACGCTGGCCTTTGGTCCGCAGCAATGGGATCGCCTGAGCAGAACGCGGCCGCAACGGCTCAAGCCCTTCGGCCCGCTCGACGGCGGCACGCTGCGCGCCCCGGCCACCGGCGGTGATCTGCTGCTGCACCTGCACTCGGCGCGCGCCGATCTCAACTATCTGGTGGCCAATCGCTTCGTCGCGGCACTCAAGCCCTGGATCGCTCGCGCCGAAGAAACTTCGGCCTTTCGCTATCTCGATGCGCGTGACCTCACCGGCTTCATCGACGGCACGGAAAACCCGCAGGAGCGGGACGAACGCAGCAAGGTGGCGCTGATCGGCGCCGAGGATGCAGAATTCGCCGGCGGCAGCTACGTCATCGCCCAGCGCTTTGTGCATCACCTGGAGCGTTGGAACACCATGTCGCAGCAGGAACAGGAAGGCATCATCGGCCGCAGCAAGCCCGACTCGGTGGAGCTGGACGACGACGTCAAACCGCCCACTGCCCACATCGCCCGCGTGGTGATCGAGGAAGATGGCGAGGAACTGGAGATCGTGCGCCACAGCCTGCCCTACGGTGACGTCACCGGCGAAAGCGGCCTGTTCTTCCTCGCCTACGCCCGCGACCTGACCATCTACGACAAGATGCTGCGCAACATGTTCGGCCTCAGTGGCGACGGCCTGCATGATCGGCTGATGGAATTCACCGCAGCGGTGAGCGGCGGTTATTTCTTTGCGCCGTCGGTGGAGCAACTACAGAAGCTGTGAATGCAGACGCGGCTACTACAGCAAGCTGCCGCTGTCCGCCAGCACCACCTTCAAGGTCAGCAGCAGCGACACCACCACCAACATCGGCTTCACCACCCGCGCCCCGGCGCCGATCACCACGCCGGCACCGAGCCGCCCGCCGATGAACTGCCCCACGGCCATGGGTAGCCCCACGGCCCATACCACCTTGCCGCCGAGGATGAACAACAGCAGCGCAGCAAAATTGCTGGTGAAGTTGAGGATCTTGGTGCGTGCCGTGGCAACACGCGCCGACAAACCAAGCAAGGCGATGCAGGCCAGCACGAAGAGCGATCCGGTGCCCGGCCCGAAGAAGCCGTCGTAGAAGCCGACGCACGTTCCGATCAGGAGTGCAAACGATCCATCGCTGATGCGACGCGCACCGTGGACATCGCCGACGCGCGGTGAGAACACAAAATACAGCGTTGCCAACATCAGCAACACCGGTACCACACTCCCCAGTAGCTCCCGCTCCAACACCTGCACCGCCAGCGCACCCGCCGCCGCGCCGACGAAGGTGCAGATGATGGCCAGGCGCATCTCGCGCCAGGTCACCAATCCGGCGCGCACAAAGTGCAACGCCGCGGCGAGACTGCCGAAACTCCCCTGCAGCTTGTTGGTAGCCAGCGCCTGTGCCGGTGGCAGTCCAGCCGCCAGCAGGGCGGGAACGGTAAGCAGCCCGCCGCCGCCGGCAATGGCGTCGACGAAACCGGCGATAAAAGCGACGACCGTCAGCAGCGCAAGGGCATCAACAGAAACGAAGTCCACGGGAATCACCGTGTCAAAGATCACGTGTACTGCATGGAAGCTGTGCGTCCCTGCACAGCCTCATCAGCGCTCGTAGCCGAGGATCGGTGCCAGCCAGTATTCAGCCTGTTCGATACTCATGCCCTTGCGCCTGGCGTAATCCTCCACCTGATCCTTCTGGATCTTGCCGACAGTGAAGTAGCTGCTGTCCGGGTGACTGAAATACCAGCCGCTCACCGAGGCGGTGGGGACCATGGCCTTGCTCTCGGTGAGACGGACGCCGGTGTTTTTCTCGGCATCGAGCAACTGCCACAGCAGGTCCTTCTCGGTGTGTTCCGGGCAGGCGGGATAGCCGGGGGCCGGGCGGATGCCCTGGTAGCGTTCGTTGACCAGCGCAGCGCCATCGAAGTGTTTGTTGTCGAGGCCATTGCGCGGGGTCCAGCGGCACTTGCCGTCGCCGCCTTTGGTGCGGCTGCGCGCGGTGGTCATCTGGCCGCTGATCTCATAGCCCCAGTTGAGGTGACGCACACGGTCGTGCATGTGCTCGGCAAAGGCCTCAGCCAGGCGATCGGCCAGGGCCTTGAGCATGATGGCGTGGTAGTCATCGTGCGTTCGCTCGAAGCGCTGCACGTGCTCGTCGATACCGATGCCGGCGGTGACCACGAAGGCGCCGATGTAGTCCCGCTTGCCACTTGCCTTGGGCGCGACAAAGTCGGCCAGACACAGGTTGGCTTTGCCTTCAGGCTTCACGGTCTGCTGACGCAGGTGGTGCAGGGTGGTGCGGACCTTCTTGCGGCTGTTGTCGGTGTAGACCTCGATGTCGTCGTCATTGACGCTGTTGGCCGGAAACAGGCCGACCACGGCGCGGGCACCTAGCCACTTCTCCGCGATGATCTGCTGCAGCATCCGCTGCGCATCGGCGAACAGCTTGCGCGCCTCCTCGCCTTTTTCCACATCGTCGAGGATCTTCGGGTAACTGCCCTTCATCTCCCAGGCGTGGAAGAACGGCGTCCAGTCGATGTAGGGTACCAAGAACTCCAGCGGCATGTCGTCGAACACCTGCACCAGCAGGTCGTTGGGCTTGGGCGGCGTGTAATGCTCCCAGTCCAGTTGCAGCCGGTTGGCGCGCGCCTGTTCCAACGTCAGGTACTTCGCCTCTTTCTGACGGCCGAGATATTCGTCACGCACCTGGGCGTATTCGGCGCGCAGCTGCGCCATGTAGGCGTCGCGGCCGCCGCTGGCGGAGATAAGGTTCTGCGCCACGCCGACGGCGCGGCTGGCGTCCTTTACCCATACCACGGCGCCGTCGTAACTGGGCGCGATCTTGACTGCGGTATGCGCCTTCGAGGTGGTGGCACCGCCGATGAGTAGCGGCTGCTGCATGCCTAGGCGCTGCATCTCCTTGGCCACATGGGCCATCTCCTCCAGCGACGGCGTGATCAGGCCGGACAGTCCGATAATGTCGGCATTATGCTTTTGTGCCTCTTCCAGGATGGTGACGGTCGGCACCATCACGCCCAGATCGATGACCTCGAAGTTGTTACACTGCAACACCACGCCGACGATGTTCTTGCCGATGTCGTGCACATCGCCCTTGACCGTCGCCATCAGGATGCGGCCGGCGGCGCGGCTGTCGGCATGTTTCTCTGCCTCGATGTAGGGCAGCAGGTAGGCCACTGCCTTCTTCATCACGCGCGCCGACTTCACCACCTGGGGCAGGAACATCTTGCCGTCGCCGAACAGATCGCCGACCACGTTCATGCCGTCCATCAGCGGGCCTTCGATCACCTCGATGGGACGGGCGAACTGCTGACGCGCCTCTTCGGTGTCGGCCTCAACGTAGGCATCGATGCCCTTGACCAGGGCGTGAGCCAGGCGCTGGGCCACCGGCCAGCCGCGCCATTCCTCGGTCTGTCTCTCCACTGCGGCGGTGCCGACGTTGTACTTGGGCGCGATTTCCAGCAGGCGGTCGGTAGCGCCGGGGTCGCGATTCAGCACCACATCTTCCACCGCCTGGCGCAACTCCTCCGGCAGGTCCTGGTACACCGCCAGCATGCCGGCGTTGACGATGCCCATGGTCATGCCGGCGTGGATGGCGTGGTAGAGGAATACCGAGTGGATCGCCTCGCGCACCGGGTTGTTGCCACGGAAGGAGAACGACACATTGGACACGCCGCCCGATACCATGGCATGCGGCAGATTGGTTTTGATCCAGCGCGTGGCCTCGATGAAGTCCACCGCGTAGTTGTTGTGCTCCTCGATACCGGTGGCGACGGCGAAGATGTTGGGGTCGAAGATGATGTCTTCTGCCGGAAAGCCTACCTTATTTACCAGAATGTCGTAGGAGCGCTTGCAGATGTCGATCTTGCGCTGATAGGTGTCGGCCTGGCCCTTTTCGTCAAAGGCCATCACCACCACCGCTGCGCCATACTTGCGCAGCTTTTGTGCGTGCTCGATGAAGGCCGCCTCGCCCTCCTTGATGGAGATGGAGTTGACGATGCCCTTGCCCTGCACGCACTTGAGGCCGGCTTCGATAATCTCCCACTTGGAGGAGTCGATCATCACCGGCACCTTGGCGATGTCCGGCTCCGAGGCGATGAGATTGAGAAAGGTGACCATGGCCTGCTTGCCATCGAGCATGGCGTCGTCCATATTCACGTCGATCACCTGCGCACCGCTCTCCACCTGCTCGCGGCACACATCCAGCGCCTCGCTGTACTTGCCCTCCAGCACCAGCTTCTTGAACTTGGCAGAACCCGCCACGTTGGCGCGCTCGCCGACGTTGACAAACAGCGAGTCCCTGGTGATGTTGCACGGCTCCAGGCCGGACAGGCGGCAGGCGGGCTCGATCACAGGCCGCGCACGCGGTTTGACGCCCTGCATCGCTGCAGCGATGGCCTGGATGTGCGGCGGCTTGGTGCCGCAGCAGCCACCGATGATGTTGAGGAAGCCGGAGCGGGCCCATTCGCCGATCTCGGCGGCCATCTGCGCCGGAGTTTCATCATAGCCACCGAAGGCGTTGGGCAGCCCGGCATTGGGATGGGCGCTGACGCCGCACTCGGCGATGCGCGCCATCTCTTCCACGTACTGGCGCAGCTCCTTGGCACCCAGCGCGCAGTTGAGGCCGATGGTGATCGGCTTGGCGTGGCGCAGCGAGTTGTAGAAGGCCTCGGTCACCTGGCCGGTGAGGGTGCGGCCGGAGGCATCGGTGATGGTGCCGGAGATCATCACCGGCAGGCGGATGTCGTGCTGCTCGAAATAGGTCTCCACCGCGAACACCGCCGCCTTGGCGTTCAGCGTGTCGAAGATGGTTTCGATCATCAGGATGTCGGCCCCGCCCTCCACCAGGCCGTTGGTAGCCTCCATATAGGCCGCCACCAGGTCATCGAAGCCGATGGCGCGGAAGCCCGGGTTGTTCACGTCGGGAGAGATGGAGGCGGTCTTGCCGGTGGGGCCGAGCACGCCGGCGACGAAGCGCGGCTTGCCGTCCCGTGCGGTGAACTCGTCTGCCACCGCGCGCGCCAGGCGCGCGCCCTCGACGTTCAGCTCGTGCACCAGGGCCTGCATGCCGTAGTCGGCCATGGATACGGCATTGGCGTTGAAGGTGTTGGTCTCGACGATGTCGGCACCGACCTCGAAATAGGCGCGGTGGATCGCCTGCACGATGTCGGGCCGGGTCAGCACCAGTAGGTCGTTGTTGCCCTTGAGGTCCGAGGGCCAGTCCCTGAAACGCTCGCCGCGGTAGTCAGCCTCCTGCAGCTGATAACCCTGGATCATGGTGCCGGTGGCGCCGTCGAGGATCAGGATGCGTTCCTGGAGGGACTGGACGAGCTGGGCGCTGCGCGCGCCGGTGTAGGTGTTAGGCATGGAATTTTGCGGTATATCTTATCAAAGGAGTGCGCAATTCTATCACGGGCCGGTCTCGGCAATAGGTGCAAGTTTGACCGTGTCGGCAGTATGCTTGTCTCTCGGTCGCTAGTATTTGTGCCCCTGCAGAATAAGGAGTTGGTGTCGCACATGGATAACAGCCACGCCTATCGCGTCGTTTTCTCCGGCCGCCTGCTGGATGGCTTCGAGCCCGCCGAAGTCAAACGCGGCCTGGCCAGCCAGTTGAATCTCACCCCGGAAAAAATCGAGGCCTTTTTCTCCGGCGAGAAACAGGTGCTGAAGCACGCCGACTCACTGGAGCACGCCACGCGCTACGTGCAGATGTTCGCCCGTGCCGGACTGGTGACCCTGGTGGAGCGGCCGCAGGACAAGGCACAGCGCAAACCCGCCCGCAAGGCCAAACCAGCCAAGGTCACCGCTGCGGCATTGCCACCGCTCAATCCGTGGCAGCGCACCTGGTTGTACCGCCCCGCCCTGACGCTCCTCGCTGTGTTCGAGGCCGGCACGATCCTGGCCTGGCTGGGGCTGACCCTCGGCCTGCTGGTGGTGCTGTTCCACCCGCAATTGCTGTCCGCGCTGATGCTCGGCTTCATCCCCTTCGCCCCCGTCGCCGCCTTTGCCTTCGCCTTCATCCTGGTGTTCGGCCTGCTGCTTATTACCCTGTTGCTCAAGCCCTTGCTGGCGGTACGCGTGGCCGATCACCCCACCATCGCACTGACCCCGGCCCAGGAGCCGGACCTGTACGCCTTCGTCGAGGACGTATGCGAGCGCGTCGAGGTGCCGCCGCCGGTGGAGATCATGCTGAGCCACGACGCCACCCTGGCGGTGCGCTTCCACCACGACATCAAGCGCGGCCTGATCAAGGGCCAGACCGTGCTGGTGCTGGGCCTGCCGCTGCTGGCCAGCCTCAACGTCCGCCAGCTGGCCGGTGCCGTGGCCCAGGCCATGCATGGCTTTGCGCCACGCGAGGCGCCGCGCACCGCGCGGCTCATCGAACATATCACCGGCTGGATGCAGCGCGCCGCCCATGAACCCGATCCCATGGATCGCTGGCTGGAGAAGCGGCGTGAACAGGCCACCCACAACGCCCACCTGTTCGCTGCCATGCGGCGTTTCATCACGCTGTCGCGCCTGCCCTTGTATATGAACCTGCGCCTGGCCCAACTGCTCGGCACACGGCTGTTCCAGCGCCGCGTCACCGCGGCCGACGCCGCCGCCCGGCGCCTGGCCGGCAATGATGATTTCCGCCGCATGCTGGAACAAAGCCGCGTCCTGGCCTATGCGGCGCACAAGACCCTGCCCACCCTGGCGCGCATGTGGCGCGACCGCAACGAGCTGCCGGACAACATCGCCATGGCGGTAGTGGCCCAGGCCTCGCACCTGCCCGATTCGGTGCATGGGCAACTGCGCGAACGCCAGACACATCACCTGGCACGTACCCGCGCCCTGCTGCCCAGCGACGACCAGCGCCTGAACTGGCTGGATCGGCAGCAGGAACAGGGCAGCTATTCCTGCACTTCCGACAGCGCGCTGCTGTTCCGCCGCTTCGGCAAGCTGATGCACAACATCACCATGCGCTATTACCACCACCATCTGCGCCTGCCGGTGACCACCAACCACCTGATCCGTACGCCGGCCAAGGGCAGTCGTGAATACGAGGCCAATCACTTCATCGCCTGCTATTTCGGCAGCCTATACGCCGACTTCACCCCACTCGGCTTCGAAACACGCTTCAGCCAGATGCCCGCCGACACCGAGGCCGCCATACAACACTGGACGCTGTCACTGGCGCTGATCGAAAAGGAGGGGCCCAAGGCACGCGCCGCGATGACCACACTGCACCAGTGTGACGACGACCTGATCACCGTCAGCAATCGTGAGGTGATGCATCGCGCCGGCTACGGCAGCTACCTGGGCGAGCTGCCGTTGCTGAAAAAACAGCATGAGGAGATCCACGAAACCTGCCGTGAGTACGAGGCCAAATACGAAGCGGCACTGGAAGATGCCGGCAAGGCGGTCACGCCCTATATCGGCCGCCTCGCCGCCACGCTGGCCCTGCTCACCATCCCGCAGGGGCAGGCCCGTATCGACAACGGTGCCCAGCTGCACACGGAGGCGGAGGCACTGGTGATCAAGGCCGGCGCCCGCATCGAGCACGTCTTCCCGCAATTGCGCGCCCTGCGCCTGCAAACCCTGCTGCTGGAGTCGCTGCTGAGCCACGACTCACCCCGTGCCAAGCGCAAACTGCGCGACCTCATCATCGAAAAGACCGATGACATCAACCGCACGCTGAAGGGCATCGAAGTCGCCCTGCGCGCCGTGCCTTTCCCCTTGCCCAGCAAACATAAGTACCGCAACGTGATGGAATGGGTTCTGCGCAACGCCCTGCCTGAAGGCGGTGCCAATGCGGCGCTGGATCGCGGCACCGACGCGGTGCAAAACCTCGCGCTGCTGCAGCGTCTGGTGGTCGGCCGCCTCTGCGCCATCGCCTTGCAGGTGGAGAAGGCCTTCGACCTCAAGGCGCCGTAATCCCCGCCACGCCATGGCGGGTGGGGGGGCTCCAATCTCCTTACGCTTGTCGCCCCTCGTTCCTTGCAATGCCTGGCGTACGCGTCAGCTTTAAGGAAGGTCTGAATAAGTCCATCCTGGACTTCTCAGCCCACGCGAATCGAAAAGTGTGATTTTCGATTCGCTTCATTTTCCAACGACTTATCGTCGTCGGAAAATGGCGGCACATCCCTGTGCCGCGGAAGCACTGAATTAATTCAGCGCTCTTTAAGAGTTTCTTCGTACCCCCGACCTCATGCCTAAGCATCCCGCTTGGTAGATATCCTTCCCCTGGGTAGCCACACTTGGTATAAGGGTGTGGCGCACCACGCTAAAACCATAATTAAAACAAGGATATATTGGCACAGGATGGGGCCACGGCATGCGACTGCAACACCAATGGCTTAGGAAGGGCGTGCTGCTGCCGGTGGCACTGGCGGTGATCGTCTCCAGCGTCATCCTGCTGGTGCTGCTCCTGGCGGTGCTGTCCCAGAGCGCCAAACAGGAGTTTGCGCGCGACTTTGCCGTGGTCAACAACCACTGGGACAGCCAGCTCACCCGCCACGCCACCAAGCTGCGCACCGTGGGGGAACTGGTGATCGCCGATATCCCCTTGCGCGCGGCACTCACCGCGGCCGACAGCGTCAGTCTTGGCCAGATTGCCCCACCCCTGTACGCGCGCTTGCAACGGGATTACCGCATCACCAGCCTCAGCCTGCTCACTGCTGACGGTGTCGTATTGCTCGGCCTGCACCACCCCACCCCTGCCGGCGAACGCCTGCAGTCCGCCGTGTTGCAGAATGCCATGGCCAGCGGCCTACCGCAGACCGGCCTGGAAATCGATCATTGGAACAATCTGCGCCTGTTCAGTGCCATCCCCTGGCGCCAGGATGGACATCTGCTGGGTTATATCGTGCTGGGCGAGGCGTTTGAAGAGCTGGCCGGTGAACTGGACAAATTGTTCACCATGCAGCATCTCGTGGCCCTGCGCATGCCGCATTCCATCACCATCCTGCCGGCCACCGTCAGCGCGCCACCGGGCGCATTACTGCAACTGCTCCACGCGGGCCGTATGCAGGAGCTGGAACAGGGCGTGGCGCTGGAACGGGCCGAAAAATGGTATTTCGCCGGCGCCATCCCGCTGGCCGATGCGGCCAATACTCCACTGGGCTGGCTGGTAACGCTGCGTGATGTCAGCGATGTGCGCGCCACCCTGCTGTTGAGCGCTGCGGTCATCGCTCTGGTCACCTGCGCCATCCTCGTCGTGCTGTTGTTCTTCCTCCACCACGTCACCCGTCACGCCGAGGGCTTGATGGCAGAGTCGGAACGCGAGCTGCAGCAGGCGATGGAGCAACTGGAAACAGCCCACGCCGAGTGGGTCGAATCCTTTGACGCCATCGAGCAACCGATCTTCATCCACGACGATCAGTTCCGCGTCATTCGCGCCAACCGCACCTATGCCGAACGGGCCGGCATGAACTTCCATGACCTGATCGGAAGACCCTACTGGCAGGTCTTCCCGCGCAACGGCGGCCCCTTGCCGGGCTGCGCCCGTGCCATGGGCAACGGCGGCGACCGCAACGAAGAAGAGGTGCGCCTGGACGACGGCAGCGTGTACATCTCCCGCGCCTTTCCCATCCGGGACGACAACGGCGACTACCGTTTTTCCATCCACGTCATGCAGGACGTCACCCAACTGGAACAAACCATGTCGGCCCTGCAACATGAGATGCGCGCGCGGCGCACCATCAGCGCCAGCAACCAGGCGCTTATCCACGCCGACAATGAAGAGGGACTGCTACAGGAGGTGTGTCGCATCGCCGTCGAGGAAGGCGGTTATCGCCTGGCATGGGCGGCGTACACCGGTAGCGCCGAGAATCACAGCCTGCGGCCCGTCGGCGCCTCCGGCATCGCGTTAGAGGAACTGCAGCACTGGCCGATGAGCGGGTCGGAACAGCCTGCGCAGCAACTGCTCTCGGCTCGCGCCATCCGCCACGGCGAGATACAGGTCGCACAGGACATTCAGCACGACGATGCCGCACCGGAGAATGCCGCCTTGGCGCGCAAGTACGGTTACGCCGCCGCCGCGGCCTTTCCCCTGCGCACCGGCACTGACACGCTGGGGGTGTTGTTCATTGCTGCCGACGCACCCCACGCCTTCACTGCCGCGGAGATCGACATACTGCACGAACTGGCCGGCGACCTGGCCTATGGCATCGACGCGCTGCGTGGGCGCCAGGAACGTGTCCGCATCGAGCATGCGCACGCCAGCACTCTGGAGCGGCTGAAAAACCTGCTCAGCAATACCGTGCTGGCCTTGTCCACCGCCGTGGAGGCCCGCGACCCCTACACTGCCGGCCATCAGCAACGCGTCATGGATCTGGCGATGGGCATCGCCCGCGAGCTGAGGTGGGAAGAAGAACGCGTGGAAGCGCTCGGCATCGCCGCCCTGGTGCACGACGTGGGGAACATCTACGTGCCGGCGGAGATCCTCAGCAAGCCCGGCAAGCTGTCGGCGGTGGAATTCGAGCTGGTGAAGAATCACCCGCACATCGGCTACAAGATTCTCAGCACCATCGACTTCCCCTGGCCCATCGCCGAAATGGTGCTGCAGCATCATGAAACCATCGACGGCGCCGGCTATCCCTCGGGCCTGAAGGACGGCGCCATCCTGCTCGAATCGCAGATCATCGGCATTGCCGGCATGGTGGAGGCCATGGCCTCACACCGGCCCTACCGGCCCGCCGTCGGCGTTGCCGCCGCACTGGAAGAGTTGCAGCGCGTGCGTGGCGTGAAGTTCGATGCGCGGCTGGTCGACACCTGCCTGCACCTGTTTCACCACAAGGGCTACCGCCTGGTGCACAGCGCCGATCACCCGCCCCTGGGCTAGGGCACTCAATCGTGGGCGATGAATTTCAGACCCGCGATGGAGCCGATGAGCGTGCAGAGAAAGAACGCGCGCCAGAAGGTGAGCGGATCCTTGAAGAACAGGATACCGATGATGGCGGTGCCGAAGGCGCCGATGCCGGTCCACACCGCATAGGCGGTGCCCAGCGGTATGGTCTGCATCGCCTTGGACAGCAGCCAGAAGCTGATGCCGCCGAACAGCAGGGTCGACAGTGTCGGCCCGAGGCGGGTGAACTGTTCCGACATCTTGAGGCTGGTGGTAAATCCCAGCTCGAAGAGGCCGGCCAGCAGAAGATAATTCCAGCCCATCAGACCACTTCCACCTGCAATACCGTGCCGTCCACACCGGTGACCTTCACCCGGCTGCCCGCCGCGCAATCGGCGCCGTTGATCTTCCAGGTCGAATCGTCCACGTGGATCTTGCCCTGGCCGTTGACGATGGGCTCTTCCAGGGTGAAGGTGCGGCCGACATACTGGGCGCCGCGGCGATTGAGCGTGGGCCGGTCGGTATGGATGGGACGCCTCTTCAGGTAATTACGCCCCAGCACGGTGGCGACCACGGCCAGCACGGCAAAACCCAGTACCTGATACTCCCAGCCCAACCCCGGCGCGATGAGCGCCACGCCGCCGATGACGGCGGCGGAGATGGCCATGAACAGGAAGAAGGTGCCGGGGGTGAACACCTCCAACACCACGAACAGCACGGCGAGGATCCACCAGTGCCAGTGATTGAGCTGCTGGAACATGTCGTCCATGGCCTCAGCCCCGCTTGGTCTGCTGCTGCGCCAACGAGTTCTTGGCCAGCTCGGCGATGCCGCCGATGGCGCCGATCACGCCGGAGGCCTCCAGCGGCATGAATACCACCTTCTGGTTGTCGGCCGCGGCGATGTGTTGCAGGGCCTCCACATACTTCGTGGCAACGAAATAATTGATGGCGTTGATATCGCCCTTGGCGATGGCCTCGGACACCATGAAGGTGGCCTTGGCCTCGGCCTGCGCCAGGCGCTCGCGCGCCTCCGCCTCGCGGTAGGCCGCCTCGCGCTTGCCCTCCGCTTCGAGGATGGCCGACTGCTTCTCGCCCTCGGCGCGCAGGATCGCCGCCTGGCGGTGGCCCTCGGCCTCCAGGATCGAGGCGCGCTTTTCGCGCTCGGCCTTCATCTGCCGCGCCATGGAATCCACCAGGTCGCGCGGTGGCGAGATATCCTTGATCTCGATGCGCGTCACCTTCACACCCCACGGCGTGGTGGCGTCATCCACCACATGCAGCAGTTGAGCGTTGATCTTGTCGCGCTGCGACAGCAATTCGTCCAGATCCATGGAACCCATCACGGTACGGATGTTGGTCATGGTGAGGTTGAGGATGGCGAGCTGCAGCTGGTTCACCTCATAGGCGGCCTTGGCGGCATCGAGCACCTGGAAGAACACCACACCGTCCACCCGCACCATGGCGTTGTCCTTGGTGATCACCTCCTGCGACGGCACATCGAGCACCGTCTCCATCATGTTCATCTTGGCGCCCAGGCGGTCGATCACCGGCACGATGAAGTGCAGCCCCGGCTCCAGCGTGCGGGTGTAACGGCCGAAGCGCTCCACCGTGTACTCCATGCCCTGTGGCACCGACTTGACGCCGAGGAACACCAGCACCACGGCCAGCGCGAGCAGGAACAGCACGAATGTGGCGAAACCTTCCATGGGGGACTCCTTGATGGTTATGGGATGCGCCATCCTAGCACCTGCCCGCGCCGGGCGGGAATGGCGTAAAATCCGCGCCATGAACATCAAGCCCCCCAAATCCCTGTTGCGCCTGGTCGGCCAGGCCATCGCCCACTACGGCATGATCCGCGAGGGCGACCGCATCCTGCTCGGCCTGTCCGGCGGCAAGGACTCGCTGTCGCTGCTGCATGTGCTGCGCCACCTGCAACGCGCTGCGCCGGTACACTTCGAGGTGGGCGCCATCACCGTCGACCCGCAGATTCCGGCCTTCAATCCGGCGGCCCTGAAACCCTACCTGGCGGAGCTGAGCGTACCCTACTTCTTCCAGGAACAGCCGATCATGGACGACGCCACCAAGCACGCCAGCGATCCCGGCTTTTCCTTCTGCGCCTTCTGCGCGCGCATGAAGCGCGGCATCATCTACAGCACCGCGCGGCGCGAGGGCTACAACGTCATCGCCCTGGGCCAGCACCTGGACGACCTGGCGCAGAGCTTCCTGATGTCGGCCATGCACCGTGGCCAGCTGCGCACCATGAAGGCCCACTACACCATCGACGCCGGCGACCTGCGCGTGATCCGGCCGCTGGTCTACGTGCGCGAGCGGCAGACCGCCGCCTTTGCGGCCGCCGCGGAACTGCCCATCGTGCCGGAGAACTGCCCGGCCTGTTTCGACATGCCCACCGAGCGCGAACACATGAAACAGTTGTTGCTTGGTGAAGAGGCTCGCTTCAAGCACCTGTTCCGCAACCTGCTGCACACCATGCGCCCGCTGATGGGCGAGCGTGTCGATGGCCGCGATGCCGTCGAGGACGGCGACACGGACGGCATGTAGTCGTGCATCCGCTTGCACTATTCCTGCTGCGCCTGGTGGTGCGACTGCCGCTGCCTTGGCTGCATGGCATCGGCGCCTTTCTCGGCTGGCTGTCCTGGCTCGTGCCCAATCCGAACAAGGCCGTTACGCTGCGCAATCTGGAACTGTGCTTTCCGCAATGGGATCGCGCAGCGCGCAATGCGCTGGCGCGGAGCACCCTGATCGAAACCGGCAAGGCGCTGCTGGAGACACCGCTACTGTGGTTGGCGCCGGGGGAACGCGTGCTAGGGCTGGTGCGCGAGGTGCGCGGGCTGGAACTGATGGAACAAGCGCTGGCTGGCGGCAGGGGGGTCATCGCGGTATCGCCACATTTGGGTAGTTGGGAACTGTGCGGCTTGTACCTGACGCGCTATGGCATCACCAGCCTGTACCGCCCGCCGCGCAAGCAGGCACTGGAAGAACTGATCCGCGGTGCCCGCGAACGCCTCGGCGCCACCCTGGTGCCCACCGACGCCCGCGGCGTGCGCGCCCTGTATCAGGCGTTGTCGCGCGGTGGCCTAATCGGCATCCTGCCGGATCAGGATCCGCGCGACGAGGCCGGTGCCTTCGCCCCCTTCTTCGGCATCCCGGCCAAGACCATGACCCTGCTGCCGCGTCTGGCGCACAAAAGCAGTGCCCCGGTGGTGTACACCTTCGCCGAACGTCTGCCCCGCGGCCGCGGCTTTTGCCTGCACTTTCTGCCGGCGCCGACAGGCATCGCCAGCGACGATATGATTACCGCCGTCACCGCGCTCAATCAGGGGGTGGAACAGTGCGTGCGCATCGCGCCGGAACAGTATCAGTGGGCCTACAAACGCTTCCGCACCCGGCCGGAGGGCGAGGCACCACTGTATTGAGGCAGCGATCTCAGTAAACTGCCGACGGCCACAGACTGGCTACGATCATGATGGTCATGGCGGCTCGGTAATGCATGGGTATGTCCTTTCGGACGGTTCATACCCCTTAATACCTTTCCGACTTCAGTACGGCCGCTCGCCCCCATCCGGCCGCGTCTGAAACAGGCGCTGGCCCCACATATATTGCTCCGGCGCCAGCATCACCAGCTCCTCGAAGGCCGCGTTGAGTCGCCCGGCATCGGCGACGTGATCGCCGCTCGGCACGCCGTGCAGCGGCGGCAGGATCTGCACCACATAACGCTTGTCGCTGGCGCGGTAATAAGTGGTGCAGGGAATGAGCTGCGCGTTGCACAACCGCGCCAGACGGAACGGCGCGGTGAGCGTGCACTTGGGCACGCCGAAAAAGGGCGCGAACACCGCCTCGCCGCCGTGGCCGTCCTCGTCCACCGGGTAGAAGAACACCCGCCCCGCCTTCACCTCGCGGATCACCGGGCGCATGCCCTCTTCGCGGGTATACAGCCGGCAACCGAAACGGGTGCGCCGGTGCGCCATCAGCCATTCGATGAGCGGATTGCGCATGCGGTTGGCGTAGGTCACCAGCGGCCAGCGACCGGATAGGGCGATGCCGCCGAAGTCCATGCCGTGGGAGTGCACCGTCACCAGGATCGCCCGGCCACCTTCGCTGAGCACCTGCGCCAGATGCTCTTCACCCTCGATGACGATGCGGGAAAAAAATCGCTGCCGGCTGGCCCACCAGAACAGGCCGAAATCCGCCAGCGCGGCGCCCTGGGAGCGGAAGCTCGCGCGCAGCACGGCCTCGCGCCGCGCAGCATCCCAGTGATTGAACGACCAGGCCAGATTGAGGCGGGCGATGCCGCTGCGCTTGGCGTTGCGGCGGTATGACTGCGTACCCAGCCATGCGCCGAGGCCGCGCCGCAACAGCGTCGGCAGCATGCCCAACAGCGCATGCAGACCCAGGCCCAGCCAGATGCCCCAATAGCGCGGCGCAAGAAACTCGCGCGGCAACGGCGGCGGATACATGTGGGAGGTGTCGTTGGCCATGTCAGCGCAGCTCACTGAGCAGTTGGTCGATCATGCGTTCCGCCTGGTTGCCATAGCTGCCGCCGAACATGTGATAGTGATTGAGCACGTGGTACAGGTTGTACAGCGTCTTGCGCACCCGGTAGCCCGCATCCAGCGGCCAGGCCGCGTTGTAGGCGGCATAAAAGCCGGGACCAAAGCCACCGAACAGCTCCGTCATGGCGATATCCGCCTCGCGGTCGCCATAGTACACCGCCGGGTCGAAGATCACCGGCTCGCCGGTGGCGGTCACGGCGTAGTTACCCGACCACAGATCGCCGTGCAGCAGCGACGCCTGCGGCGTGTAGCCGCTGAACAGGTCGGGCATGCGATCGAGCAGTTCCTCGCCGCGCCGGTGCAGCCGCCTGTTGCCGCCCTTTACCGCCAGGTCAAGCTGATGGCCCAGGCGCCGTTCGCACATGAACTCCATCCAGTCCATGCTCTGTTCGTTGGGCTGCGGCGTGGAGCCGATGGTGCTGTCGCGCCACCAGCCGTATTCCTCACGCACCACCCGGTGCATGGCCGCCAGTTGTCGCCCCAGCGTCTCCTGCGCACCCTGTCCCGACAGATCCAGCCACTCCAACACCAGAAACGCCTGCCCCGCAGCAACGCCATGACACAGCGGCTGCGGTACGCGCACCGTATGCGTGGCCGCGATCTCGTTCAGCCCATCCGCCTCGGCGGCGAACATGTCGTGCCGGTCGGCCGCATTGAGTTTGACGAACCAGCGGCGCGCGCCGTCATCGACCTCATAGGCGCTGTTGATGCAACCGCCGCCGACACTGCGCTGGCCGCGCAACACGCACGGCGCACCACTGGCGCGGCCGATGGCAGAGGCTATGCCCTCCCACAATGCCGCACTCATGCAGCCGCCTGCCAGCGCCGCAGCACCGCGTCGAACACCTCGTCCACCGTGATGAGTTGCATGCAGCGGTTGTCGGTGCAGGTCTTGTGGCGCGGGGTGCCGTAGCAGGGGCCGCACTCGATGTCGTGACGAATCAGCTGCACCTGCCCCGGCGCGCCATAGGGCGCTGTCTGTGTCGGCCGTGTCGGGCCGTACAGACCGAGCACGACGGTGCCGACAGCGGCGGCGATGTGGACCGGACCGGTATCGGTGCACACCAACAATTCGGCCCGCGCCATCACCCCGGCCATGGCCGGCAGGTCGGTGCGGCCGGCGAGGTTCAGGCCGCCGCCCGCCGCCACCTCGGCGGCCAGCGCCGCCTCGGTGGGCGCACCGGTGATCACCGTGGCAATGCCGGCGGCAGTCAGGCGGCGGTTCAGCTCCACCCAGCGCGCCGTGGGCCAGGCGCGGATGTTCACCCGACTGCCGCCGCTGTGGCTGTTGCCCGGATGCAGCACCACGAAACGGACGGGCAGGCCGGCGGGCGGCGCGGCCGGAACCAGATGCGGCAGGGCACCCGCGGCTTCGAAGCCGGCGACCGCCAGCACGGCGCGATGATTCTCCACCCCGTGCCGGTCCTGCCACTCGGCGCCATCGCCATAGCCCACCACCCGCTCTGCCCGCAACGCATGGGCGAAGCGGTGCATGTAGGCAGCGCACTCCAGATTGAGCACCAGGGCATAAGGGTCACGGCGCGAACTGCGCACCAGGGCGCGTTTCACCGACGACAGCCAGAGGGGCAGCTTGCGGTATTTGAGGCAATGCACCCGGGCAATGCGCCGGTCGGCGCCGAACAAGGCCGCCGAGCCCGGCGTGGCCAGCCATTCGATACGGGCATCGGGCCAGCGCGCCAGGATCGGATCGAGCACGCAGCTGGCCAGCACGGTGTCGCCCACCGCGCCGCAGCGGATCACCAGTACCCGTGGTCCCGTCGAATTTTCTGCCTTGGCCATCGTGCCCGCCCCAAACAAAGCGGCGATTATACGGCGAAACGCGTTGAGCCACGGCGGGCACGCAGAAAAGCCGCTCTGCCCATGCAGTACGATTGTGTGGTAACAATGACCCCGTACCCTCCGTCTCCTCCGTGGTTAAACAACATGGCCAAAGTACTGCCTGAAATCGACGCCGAGCTCGCCGCCTGGATGGCGGCCCAGCCCCTGTTCTTCAACGCCACCGCGCCGCTGGCCGCCGACGGCCACGTCAACCTGTCACCGCGCGGCCTGGACACCTTCCGCGTGCTCGGCCCGCTGGAGGTGGCCTGGCTCGACCTCACCGGCAGCGGCAATGAAAGCGCCGCCCACCTGGCGGAGAATGGCCGCCTGACGGTGATGTTCTGTGCCTTCAGCGGCCCGCCGCGCATCCTGCGCCTGTACGGCCACGGCGAGGTGGTGCTGCCCGGCAGCCCCGCCTGGGCGGAACTACGGCCGCGCTTTGGGGACTTCCCCGGCGTACGTCAGATCGTGCGCCTGGCGGTAGAACGGGTGCAGACCTCCTGCGGTGCCGGCGTGCCGCTGCTGGACTATCGCGGCCAACGCGAGGAGCTGCTGGCCTGGGCGCGCAACAAGGGCGAGGACGGCATGGCGGAGTACCGGCGGCAGAAGAATGCGCTCAGCATCGACGGCCTGCCGGCGCCGGGCACGGAGCGCTAAAGCCCCGCATCGGCCGTCGATGGCCACCGGAAGGCGGTCCTCTGCGGCGGGGTTTCCTTGTGTATACTGCATGACAAATCTCAACCTTTCCGGACACCCTCTTTGAAATCCGCCAAACGCAGCTCCCTGGACGAATGGGTCCGTCGCATCAGCGAAGAGGAGATGCCCATCTTCGGGCACACCGTGCAACAGGTGGTGAGCGTGGCCGAAAATGAGAACGCCTCCACCGCCGAACTGGCCCGCGTCATCCTGCAGGACGCCTCCATGACGGCACGCGTGCTCAAACTGGCCAACAGCGTCTACTACAACCCCCACATCCAGCAAATCAGCACCATCAGCCGCGCCGTGGTGGTGCTGGGCTTTACCACCGTGCGCAGCATGTGCCTGTCCATCGCCCTGGTGGACTCCTTCGTACAGGGCGCACCGCGCGACCGCCTCACCCGCGAACTGGCCCGCGCCATCCATGCCGCCGTGCAGGCCCGCACCATCGCCATGGCGCGCGAGGACGAGTCGCCGGAAGAGGTATTCATCGCCGCCCTGCTCTACCGCCTGGGCGACCTGGCCTTCTGGTGCTTCGGCGGCCCGGCCGGCGACCGCCTGGATACCCTGCTGCGTCAGCCCGGCATCACACCGGAACAGGCCGAAATGGAGGTGCTCGGCTTCCACCTGCGCCAGCTTACCGCCAGCCTGGTCAAGGAGTGGCGCATCAACGACCTGCTCATTGCCACCCTGAAAAATCCCGACAGCCAGGACGCGCGCATCCGCAACATCACCCTCTGCCACCAGTTGGCGCGGGCGGCGGAAAAGGGCTGGGAGAGCCCCAAGGTCCTGCAACTCACCCTGGACCTGGCCAAGATGACCGGCCAGAGCGACAAGGCCGTGAGCACCAACCTGCATCAGAATGCCCGTGACGCGGCCCGCATCGCCGGCTATTACGGTGCCGCCGCCGCCGCTGCGGTGATCCCCCTGCCGCGCGGCGAACAGGTGGTGAGCGAGGAGGAACTCAACGTCCCGGAGTACCCGGAGCCGGACGGCATGCTGCAACTGCGCATCCTGCGCGAGCTGGCCCTGCTGCTGGACGACCCCAAATCGGACTTCAACCTGGTGCTGGAGCTGGTACTGGAAGGCATCTACCGCGGCGCCGGCATGGATCGCACCCTGTTCGCCCTGTACACACCGGAGCGGCGCGGCCTGCGCGCCAAGTTCGCCCTGGGCGGCGAACGGGAGGCCCTCATGGGCGCCTTCCACTTCGATCGCCGCCCGCAGGAGGAGAACCTCTTCTTGCACCTGCTGGAAAAGCCGGTCGCCCTTTGGTTCGACCCTGCCAAACGGGCCGAACAGCGCCGCTGGCAGACACCCCAGCTGGCCGAGGCAGTGGGGCGGGCCCCGTTTTTCGTTGCCCCCATCATGGTCAACGGCAGTGCCATCGGCCTGTTTTATTGCGACCGCGCCCTCAGCGAGCGCCCCCTGGACGAGGAGAGCTTCGAGAGCTTCAAACACTTCGTCCAGCAGGCGGGACTGGGGCTGGGCCACCTGTCGCAGCGACGCCGATAACACAGCCACCCCCGCCCGACAAGCCCCGTTTCAGGCCCATGCAGAATTTTTATGCACAGTCAACAGGGCGGTAACAACAGCCCCCGCATCTTTTCCTGCTTACTCCATAAGCACCCGGCAATAACAAGTAACGCATTGATATCAATACATTTTTGTGGACGGTCAAATTCTCGCCAGTTTAACAAAACTGTAGCAGTGGCGCGGCCTAGGACCCATTTACCCCAACTCATCCACAAAGTTATCCACAGGTTTTGTGGATAATCCGTCTTCCGCTGGCGGCACAAGGAGTTAGCCGATATTTCGCAGATTCCCCCTCAAACAGCGCCGCTAACTACAGCCGCCTTTCGCGTGGCGATGCAATCCGTCTGCTTTCCCCGCCCCGCCTTCGGTAAACTCCGCCCATGCCCCGCCCCGTGCTCCACATCGCCATCCCGTCGCCATTGCGGCGCCGCTTCGACTACCTCGCCCCAGCCGCGACCGTGGCACCCGGCTGCCGGGTACGTGTCCGTTTTGGCAACCGTCCGCTGGTGGGCGTGGTCCTCGGCGCCGCCGAGCACAGCAACGTGTCCAGCGACAAGCTGCGGCCGGTGGCGGAGGTGCTGGACAGCGAGGCGCTGTTGCCTGCCGACATCCTGGAGCTGCTCGACTGGGCGAGCACTTACTATCACCATCCCATCGGTGAGGTCCTGGCAGCCGCCCTGCCCGTGGCCCTGCGCCAGGGCGAGCCGGCGCAGCCGCGCAGCCTGCGCCGCTACGCCCTGACCGAGGCCGGCCGCAGCGCCGATCCCGCCCAGCTCAGGCGCGCTCCGCGCCAGGCGGCCCTGCTCGCGCATCTGCAACGCCTCGCCGCCCCGGCGGGAGGCGACCAGCTGGCCGAGGTGGAGGGCTGGCAAGGGGCCATGGCGGGACTGGAGAAAAAGGGCTGGGTGGCCGTGGCGGAAACCCCGGCCCTGCCGCAGGCGGGCGCGGCCACGGATACCCCGCCGCCGCTGGGCGCGGCGCAACAGAGGGCGGTGGACACCGTCGCCGCCGCCTTCGGCCGGTATGTCGGCTTCCTGCTCGACGGTGTCACCGGCAGCGGCAAGACCGAGGTCTATCTGCGCCTCATCGAGCAGGCTCTCGCCACCGGCCGCCAGACCCTGGTGCTGGTGCCGGAGATCGGCCTCACTCCGCAGTTGCTGGAACGCTTCCGCCATCGCTTCGCAGTCCCCATCGCCGTGCTGCACTCGGGCCTGGCCGATGGCGAGCGTCTCAACGCCTGGCTCGCCGCCCGCGCCGGACTGGCGCCCATCGTCATCGGCACCCGCTCGGCGGTGTTCACGCCCCTGCCCCATCTCGGTCTCGTCATCGTGGATGAGGAGCACGACCCCTCATTCAAACAGCAGGACGGCTTCCGCTACTCGGCGCGCGACGTGGCGGTGGTGCGGGCGCAGAAGGCGGGCGTACCCATCGTGCTCGGCTCCGCCACGCCGGCCCTGGAGAGCCTGGCCAACGCCGCCACCGGCCGCTACATCCGGCTGGAACTTCCCGAGCGCGCCGGCAGCGCCATCCATCCGCAGCTGCGCCTGCTCGACATCCGCCACCAGCGCCTGGACGGCGGCGTCAGCGAGCCGCTGTACGGCCTGATGGCGCGCCACCTGGAGCGCGGCGGCCAGGTACTGCTGTTCCTCAACCGGCGCGGCTACGCCCCGGTGCTGCTGTGCCACGACTGCGGCTGGGTGGCGAGCTGCCTCCGCTGCGACGCCCACCTCACCTACCACGCCGGTCAGAAACGCATCCGCTGCCACCACTGCGGCACCGAGCGGGCCGTGCCGCAGCGGTGCGGCGGCTGCGGCAGCCACGACCTACGTCCCATCGGCCACGGCACCGAGCGGGTGGAGGAGGCGCTGCGCGCCCGCTTCCCGGACATCGGCATCGAGCGCATCGACCGCGACGCCACCCGCCGCAAGGGCAGCCTGGAGGCCAAGCTGGAACGGGTACACAGCGGGGAGGCGCGCCTCCTCATCGGCACCCAGATGCTGGCCAAGGGCCACCACTTCCCCGACGTCACCCTGGTGGGCATCGTCGACGCCGATCAGGGACTGTTCTCCGCCGACTTCCGCGCCGGCGAGCGCATGGCCCAACTCATCCTGCAGGTGGCGGGACGGGCCGGTCGCGCCGAACGGCCCGGCGAGGTGCTGATTCAGACCCACCACCCGGATCACCCTCTGCTGCGCCTGCTCATCGAGCAAGGCTACGGCGCCTTCGCCGCCGCCGCGCTGGACGAGCGCCGCCAGGCCGAACTGCCGCCCTATTCCTTCCTCGCCCTGCTGCGCGCCGAGGCGCCAGGCGCCGCCGTACCGCTGGCCTTTCTGGAAGAAGCACGGCAACTGGCCGAGGGACTCCAGCCCGCAGGCGTCATGCTGCTCGGCCCGGTCCCGGCGCCGATGGAACGGCGCGCCGGCCGCTACCGCGCCCAGCTGCTGCTACAGGCAGGGAACCGCGCCGCCCTGCACCGTCTGCTCGATCGCTGGCTGCCGCTACTGGAGGAAGCGAAGACCGGGCGCAAGGTGCGCTGGTCGCTGGATGTGGACCCAGGAGAGATGTTCTGAGTACCGCGGCAAACGGGGACAAGAGACAAGGTGAATCTGTATACTTCACCGCGCCGGCCCGTCTTTGATCTCTTTCCTCCTTTGCTCTTGTACCTGACCCCATGAAACACCACCTGCAACAGCTCATCACCGCCGCCCTCGACACCCTGCGCGCCAATGGCACGCTGGACTGCGCGCTGCCCGAGTCCATCGTCATCGAGCACACCCGCGACAAAAGCCACGGCGACTTCGCCTGCAACGTGGCGATGCCGTTGGCCAAGGCTGCCCGACGCAAGCCGCGCGAGCTGGCGGAACTGATCACTGGCGCGCTGCCGGCCTCCGCCAAGGTGAGCAAGGTGGAGATCGCCGGTCCCGGCTTCATCAATTTCTTCATGAGCCCCGCGGCCTTCACCGCCGTGGTGGGCGAGGTGCTGGAACGCGGCGCGGCCTTCGGCCGTTCCACTCTCGGCAATGGCAAGCGGGTGCAGGTGGAGTTCGTCTCCGCCAATCCCACCGGTCCGCTGCATGTGGGCCACGGCCGCGGCGCGGCCTACGGCGCCACCGTCGCCGACCTGCTCGCGGCGGTCGGCTTCAACGTGCACCGCGAGTACTACGTCAATGATGCCGGCCGCCAGATGGACATCCTCGGCACCTCGGTGTGGCTGCGCTATCTGGACCTGTGCGGCGAGGCCATCCCCTTCCCGGTCAACGGCTACAAGGGCGACTACGTGTGGGACATCGCCGCCACCCTGCACCGCGACCATGGCGATGCCTTCCGCCATCCCGCGAGTGCGGTGTTCCAGGACATCTCCCCCGACGAACCGGCCGGTGGTGACAAGGAAGTGCACATCGACGAACTCATCGCCCGCGCCAAGACGCTGCTCGGCGCGACGGCCTATCGCCAGGTGTTCGACCTCGGCCTCAACGTGATCCTGGCCGACATCAGGCAGGATCTGGAGGAGTTCGGCGTCGCTTACGAGGAGTGGTATTCCGAGCGCACGCTGGTGGAAAGCGGCAAGGTGGACGAGGCGATCCGTCGCCTGCAGGCCGCCGGCCATGTCTACGAGCAGGAGGGCGCCCTGTGGTTCCGCTCCACCGCCTTCGGCGACGAGAAGGACCGCGTGGTGGTACGCGACAACGGCGTGAAGACCTACTTCGCCTCCGACATCGCCTATCACATGGAAAAGCTGGAGCGCGGCTTCGAGCGCGTCATCGACGTGTGGGGCGCCGACCATCACGGCTACGTGCCGCGTGTGAAGGCTGCATTGCAGGCCATGGGCGACGACCCGTCCAAGCTGGATGTGCTGTTGGTGCAGTTCGCCATCCTCTACCGCGGCGGCGAGCGCGTGCAGATGTCCACCCGCTCCGGTTCCTTCGTCACCCTGCGCGAGCTGCGCGACGAGGTGGGCAACGACGCGGCGCGCTTCTTCTACGTGCTACGCAAGTGCGAACAGCACATGGACTTCGATCTGGATCTCGCCAAGTCACAGTCGGCCGACAATCCCGTCTACTACATCCAGTATGCCCATGCCCGTGTCTGTTCCGTGATGCGCCAGCTGGGCGAGAAGGGCCTGTCCTACGATCAGGCTGCCGGACTGAAACACCTGCACCTGCTCAGCGAGCCGCACGAACAGGAGTTGATTCAGGCGCTGACCCGCTACCCCGAGGTGGTGGAGGCGGCGGCACTCAGCCACGAGCCGCACCAGCTGGCCCACTACCTGCGCGAACTGGCCAACGGCTTCCATACCTACTACAACGCACACCAGTTCCTGGTGGACGACAGCGGCCTGCGCGATGCGCGCCTGGCCCTGATCAGCGCCGTGCGCCAGGTGATCGGCAACGGTCTGTCCCTGCTCGGCGTGTCCGCACCGGAGACCATGTAGCTTCATGGCCACCCGCGACTACAAGAAACGCTCCCAGGCCAAGCGCGCCCCCGCCAAAAAGGGCGGCGGCGCCCCCGGCTGGCTGTGGCTGCTGGCCGGCCTCGCCGTCGGTCTGCTGGTGGCCTTCCTCATCTGGCTGGAGAAGCTGCCCACGCCCAAGCCGGCGCCGGCCAAGACGGCGGTGGAAAAACCCGCACCGGCCAGGACCGAGACCAAGGACACGCGCAGCGTAAAGAAGGAGGCCGCGCCCAAGGCCCCGGACGCCCCGGCCAAGGACGAGCGCAAGCTGGCCTACGACTTCTACACCCTGCTGCCAGAGATGGAAGTGCCGGTACCCGACAACGAACCCACGGCGCGCGGCCTGCCGCCCGCCCCGGTGGCCCCCGGCAGCTATGTGGTGCAGGTGGGCGCCTTCCGCACCCTGAAGGACGCCGATGCCCGCAAGGCGGAGCTGGCCCTGCTCGGCATCGTCTCCTCCATCCAGGTGATCACCATCGACAACAACACCCTGCACCGCGTGCGCGTCGGTCCCCTCAGCGACATGAACCGCCTGGATCAGGTGCGCAGCACCCTCAAGCAGCACGACATCCCCTTCATGCTGTTGCGCGAGAAGAGCTGACCTGCCGTGGCCAAAACGGTACAGAGAATCGACGGGTCACAAAAAATTCATGCCCCCCCTTGGTGCGAACACCGTCACATTTTCTCCTAACCTTTTGATTTATTGATATTTATCAATTTTCTCCCCTTGCCCCTATTCCCGATTGGAGCTATAAAGAATCCGCTTATCCCGCCGTCCACCAGAAGACGTACACCATCGGGATAGCGGCATTCGGCGCCTGCGCCGGCGCTGTTGAACAAGGAGAGGGGAATATGGACATGGTCTTCAAGCCCGGCATCGGGCTGCTCAATCGTTTGCGTTACCCCCACAAATTCCTGCTCATCGGCGTGATCTTCCTCGCGCCGCTGGTGGTGATGGGCTATTTCCTCATCAACGAGGTAAACCAGCGCAT
Source organism: Sulfurivermis sp. (assembly GCF_059410345.1). Taxonomy (NCBI): domain Bacteria; kingdom Pseudomonadati; phylum Pseudomonadota; class Gammaproteobacteria; order Thiohalomonadales; family Thiohalomonadaceae; genus Sulfurivermis; species Sulfurivermis sp. Next base: position 162,032 of record NZ_JBLJDO010000006.1, read on the forward strand.
CCGCTTCATGGAGCAGGAGCGGCTCGGCATCGAGTACATCGCCCAGTTACGCAAGCCGATCCAGGATATCCAGCAGCACCGTGGCATGAGTGCGGCCTTTCTCAACGGCGACGCCAGCTTCCGCGAGCGCATGGAGCAGCGCCAGGCGACCGTCGACAGCCAGTTCGCCAACCTGCGCAGCGTCGATCAGCGTCTGGGCGGCGCCCTCAAGACCGGCGACAAACTCGCCACCCTGGAGCGCGAGTGGGCCACACTGAAACGCGAGGTGACCGGTTATACCGCACCGCAAAGCTTCGAGCGCCACACCGCTCTCATCGATGGCCTGCGCGATTTCATCACCTATGTCGCCGACACCTCCAACTTGATCCTCGATCCGGAACTGGACAGCTACTACCTGATGGACCTGATGGTGGCGCGCCTGCCGGCACTCACCGAAGGCATGGGTCAGTCGCGCGCCATCGGCTCCGGTGTCGCGGCGCGGCATGCCTTCACGCCGCAATCCTGGGCACAACTGGCGATCCGCGTCGATCGCATCCGCGAGGCGGAAAAGGCCTTGGCATATAATCTGGACACTGCGATGCGGGAGAATCCGGCCCTGACGGGCAAGCTGAAACAGGCCGGCGCAGCGGCCACGGGGACCGTGGCCAGCTATGCCAGCCTCATCAGCGGCATGCTGGAAAAGGATCAGGTCACCGTCACCGCCGCCGAGATATTCGACCAAAGCACCCGCGCCATCGATGCCGTCTTCGGGCTGTTCGATATCATCGTCCCCACGTTGGATGAGCTGCTGACCCAACGCATCACCGACTACAACAACATCAAAACTCTGACCCTGGCCGTCATGCTATCGGTACTGCTGGCGATGGTGTACATCTTCTCGGCCTTCTATATGGCGGTGCTGCGCTCCATTGCCGATCTGAAGGACGCCATCCATCGCATGGCCGGTGGCGACCTGACCGTCCAGCTGACGCTGCATACGCGCGACGAGATCCGCCACATTGCCGATCAGATCAATGCCATGGGCAGCCGCTTCCGTGAACTGGTAGGTAACGTATTGCGCTCCACTCACCAGGTGGCGACTGCGGCAGAAGAGTTGTCTGCCGTCAGCGAGCAGACCAACCAGGGCATCAACGAACAACTGGCGCAGACCGATCAGGTGGCTACCGCCGTCAACCAGATGAGCGCCACCGTGCAGGAAGTGGCGCGCAGCGCCGCCTCCACCTCCGACGCCACCCGCAATGCGCAGGAAGAATCGCACACCGGCCACGGCGTGGTGCGCGACACCGTCCGCACCATCAACACCCTGGCGGAAGAGATCCGCAGCGCCGCCGCCGCCGTACGCAAGCTGGGTGATGACAGCGAGGAGATCGGCAAGGTACTCGACGTCATCCGCACCATCGCCGAACAGACCAACCTGCTCGCCCTGAATGCCGCCATCGAGGCCGCCCGTGCCGGTGAACAGGGCCGCGGCTTTGCCGTGGTGGCCGACGAGGTGCGCACCCTGGCCGGACGCACCCAGCAGTCGACCCAGGAGATCCAGGCGATGATCGAGCGCCTGCAATCGGGCGCACGTCAGGCCGTGCAGGCCATGGTGGCCAGCGAGAGCAAGACCGAGGAGGGCGTGGCCATGGCGGCCCGCGCCGGCAATGCGCTGGAATCCATCACTCGCTCAGTGGCCACCATCGCCGACATGAGCGCGCAGATCGCCGCCGCCGCCGAGGAACAGTCCACGGTCGCCGAGGAGATCAACCGCAACGTGACACAAATCGCCTCGGTATCGGATCAGAATGCCGCCGCCTCCACCCAGACCGCCTCGTCCAGCACTGAGCTGGCGCGCCTGGCCGAGGAACTGAGCGGCATGGTGGCGGTATTCAAGGTTTGAATTTTGCTACACCTGCCACGCTTGCGCGGCGGCTGACGACAGCGTCAGCCGCCGCGAAACGCGATGATGCCGAACAACACTGCCAGCACCACAATGACCGCTACACCGCCCACGGCCACGGAGTTGTAGGTCTGCGCCAGCTTGCGTTGCAGCCTTGCCACCTCCTGCCCCTGCATGACCAGTTCGGCTTCCAGTTCGTGCTCCCGTTGTGCCGCACGCTTCAGGTGCCGGCGTAGATCCGCGGCCTCTTCCTCCAGCTTTCTGCGCTCCTCATCCTGAGCAGCGGTAGCGACGTCATTCTCAGCCCCATCCTTGGCATCGCCCAGGATCACCATGCCTGGCTCCTGTTTCTTCAGAACGAAGTTGAGAGCGTGCTCATGGGCCCGCAGCTCGGCATACAGCCGCGCCGGCACCAGATTCATGTCGTGCATCCGGTCCTGAAGACGCTCCTTGGCCGCAGTGATCTCGCCTGGCGTATGCATGATCAGGCGCCGGTAGGTATCGATATAGGCCACGGCGTCGGCGGCCATGAATTTACGTACGGCGTCGGCCATGCTCACTCTTCCAGATAGGTGTAGCCGGCGAGACCGGCCTCCAGGGCATCGGTAAAGCTTGTGCGTTCGCTCGCGCTCAACTCGGCGGCCTCCAGCTTGGCCTGATAGGCGCTGCGCAACAATGCCGTATCGTAATTCACATAGCGCAATACCTTATCCACAGTATCGCCATGCTGTGGCGCGGACAGCCGGTAACTGCCGTCGGGCAGCAATTCGACATTTACCGAATCGGTATCGCCGAACAGGTTGTGCAGATCGCCAAGAATCTCCTGATAGGCGCCGAGCAGGAACATACCCATGACATAGGGTTCGCCCGGACGCAGGCCGTGCACCGGCAGCGTGGTCTCCAGGCTGTCGTGATCGATGTAGTGGTCGATACGGCCGTCGGAATCGCAGGTGATGTCCTGCAGCACGGCGCGGCGTACCGGCTGTTCATTCAGGCGATGCAGCGGCAGCACGGGGAATACCTGTTCGATGCCCCAGGCATCGGGCAGCGACTGGAACAGGGAAAAATTGCAGAAATATTTGTCGGCCAGTTTCTCGTTCAGGTCGTCCAACACCTCACGGTGGGCGCGCACGCCAGGCTGTAACCGGGCGCGCACCTGCTGGCAGATGGCGAAGTACAGCTCCTCGATGCGCGCGCGCTGCTCCAGCGTGATGACGCCGTGCTGGTACATACTGTGCGCCTCGGCCAGCCAGTACACCGCATCGTGGTAGCCCTCGACCAACGAGCGCGCGCTGCCACCATCACGCACATTGCACAGTCCCTGCCACAGGTTGTGGATGATTACCGGTTCGTCCGTCGCCGCCGGGGGCACGTCGCGCGGTGCGGGGGCCCGCTCCTGGTCGATTACCTGGGTGAACAAGGCGGCATGATGCGCCGTCATGGCGCGGCCCGATTCGGTGATGATGTGCGGATGGGGCAGGCTCTGTTCCTCGCAGATTTCCCACAGGGCATGCACCACGTCGTTGGCGTATTCCTGCACGCCATAATTCATCGAACAATCGCTGCGTGAGCGGCTACCTTCGTAATCTATACCCAGTCCGCCGCCCACATCGACATAGCGGATATCCACATCCATGGCGCGCAATTCCGCGTAGTGCCGCGCACACTCGCGCATGCTGCGCTGGATGTCGCGGATATTGGCCACCTGGGAACCCATGTGGAAGTGGATCATCTGCAGGGCGCCGATCATGTCGGCCTCCTGCAGACGCTGCACCACGCGCAGGATCTGCGCCGCCGACAGGCCAAACTTGGCCTTCTCGCCGCCGGTGTTCTGCCACTTGCCGGCGCCGATGGAGGCCAGGCGCACACGCACGCCGAGCAAGGGTGCGATACCGAGCGCCTGCGACTCCTCGATCACCAGCTCCAACTCGGACATTTTTTCCACCACGATGAACACGCGCAGACCGAGGCGAAGACCGATCAGGGCGAGACGGATGTATTCGCGGTCCTTGTAGCCGTTGCACACCACCGTGCCACCTTCTCGATCGGATAAGGCCAGCACGGCCATCAGCTCCGGCTTGGAGCCGGCCTCGAGACCGACGCGGCGCCCACCGTGGCGCAGGATCTCCTCCACCACGCTGCGCTGCTGATTGACCTTGATGGGATATACGGCCGTGTAGCCGCCACGATAGTCATCCTCTACCATGGCACGCTGAAAGGCATGGCACAGCACATCGACCCGATCGCGCAGGATGTCGGTAAAGCGCACCAGGACCGGCAGAGTGAGTCCTTCCTGGCGCAGCTTGCCGACCAGTTCGAAGCAATCGATACCGGCGTGGGCCTGATTGCGATCGGGGCGTGCGATCAGATGGCCGGCGGCATTGACATCGAAATAGCCGCTGCTCCAGTGCGGAATGCCGTAGGTCTCGCGCGCCTTGTCCTGATCCCAATCACTCATGCTGTCGCCGCCGCTGTTGAAGATGTCACGCCACCGGGAGACAATATAGGCGAATACTCACACACTGAATAGCGCGGAACAGCCATGGCCCTCGACGACAAGAACTGGTTCACCGAAAATCCCACCGCGGACGGCTCTACCTTCTCCCTCAGGATCACCGGCAAGCTGCATGAGGAACGGACGGAGTTCCAGCAGATCGAAGTCTACGGCACCGAGGGCTTCGGCAACCTGATGGTCATCGACGGCTACATCATGCTCACGGCGCGCGACAATTTTCTCTATCATGAGATGCTGGCCCATCCGGTGCTGTTCACCCATCCCAATCCGAAACGTGTGCTGATCATCGGCGGCGGTGACTGCGGCACGCTGCGCGAGGTGCTGCGCCATCCGGAGGTAGAAAAGGTGCAGCAGGTGGACATCGATGCCGGCGTCACGCGGGCATCGGAGCTGTTCTTTCCCGAACTGTGCGAGTCCAATGGCGATCCGCGCGCCGAGCTGCACTTCGCCGACGGCATCCAGTGGGTGAAGGACGCCACCCCCGGCAGCTACGACGTGATCATCGTCGACAGCACCGATCCGGTGGGGCCGGCCATCGGCCTGTTTTCCGAACCCTTCTTCCGCGACTGCCACCGGGCCCTGGGCGCGGATGGCATCATCGTGCAGCAGAGTGAGTCACCCTTGCTCAACATGCAAATCCTCACCGACATGCACAAGGCCATGCGTGGCGCCGGCTACGCCGACGTGCAAACCCTGCACTTCCCGCAGCCGGTCTATCCCTCCGGCTGGTGGAGTTGCACCATGGCCGCCAAGCATCCCTTCAAGGGGTTCCGCATTGCGGACAGCGTCGCCAAACCCTTCGCCACCCGTTACTACAGCGCCGAGGTACATCAGGGCGCGCTGGCCCTGCCGCCGTTCATGAAGGAAGCCTTCGCGCAGATCCGGTAGGCCCGCTACAGCGCTACGGCAACGATCACATTCTGCCGCACACCACAGGGGCCATCTCCGGCCGCCATCCGGCTACTTGCACCAGCGCGCCACATCCTCTTGCGCGCGCCGCTCCGAGGCGGCGCGTTCACTGTCGCTGAGGATACGGCGGTTGCCCTGCTTGTCCAGATCATACAGGCTGCCGGCAGACTGATAGCGCCGCAGACGATCGCGCGCCAGGGCACACTGCCGCTCTCGCGTAGCCTGCTCTTCCCGGCTCTTCTGCTGCTGTTCCTTTTTCTGCGCGCGCTCCTCATCGAAGGCGCGCAACAGGCGCTGTGCATTGTCGCTGCGTGCCGCCTCGGCGTCCTCGATCGGCGACTCCTCCGGCGGCGCTGCCTTGATCTGCACCTCCTGCGCCTGCACCCGTGCCGGCGGCTTCTCGCCGTAATGCACGCGCCCCTGCTCATCCACCCACTTGTAGACGCCCGACGCCGATGCCAGCGACGCCCAGCCGAGCAGCAACAGGAACATCATCCGTTTAGCCATGACAACCTCCGTTTCCGGCCCTCTCAAACCTTTGCCCCGATCGCTCACGCCCCGGACAGCCGTTCCAGACGCAGGCGGTCGCGCTCGTCGAACAGACAGCGGGCGCCACGCCACACCGCCACCATGGTGCCAAAGCCGGTACCGGCGGTGATGAGGAACATCACCAGGATCTGATACTTCACCGCCTCCAGCGGCGGCGTGCCGGCCAGGATCTGGCCGGTCATCATGCCGGGCAGGCTGACCACGCCCGCAGCAGCCATGGAGTTGATCATCGGAATCATGCCCACGCGCATCGCCTCGCGGCGCAGGTCGCTCACCGCTTCCATGGCACTCTGGCCCAGCAGCAGCCGCGCCTCGATTATGGCGCGCTGCTGCCAGGCGCCATTGGTGAGGCGATCCATGCCCAGGGCGATGCCATTCATGGTGTTGCCCAGGACCATGCCGAGCAACGGAATGGCGTACTGCGGCTTGTACCAGGGATCGTTGCCGATGATCACCATCAGAGCCAGCACCGTGACGGTGAACGAGGACACGAACATGGCGCTGGTACCGACACCATAACCGCGCCAGCCGCTGAAACGACGCTGCTGCCGTGCCATTACCTCGCGGCCCGCTACCAGCAGCATGATCAACGCCATCAGACTCACCCACCACCACTGGGCGTTGTCGAACAGCACCTTGAGCACCAGGCCGATGAGCAGGAGCTGCACGGTGGTGCGCGTCGCCGCGATGAGCAGCTTGCGCTCCATGGCCAGTTGCAGGCGCCAAGACAGGCCGGCCAGCAGCAGCACCAGCAGAGCCGCCAGGCTCAGGTCGAAGGGAGACAGGGAGATGACATTCATAAGGCACCTCCCCGTGCCTTACCCTGGCGGGCGGCCTGCGGCCGTGCGAATTGTCTATCCTGCCAATTCGTCATGCCGCCACCTCCAGCCGGCCGGCGACGATGCGGATCTGGCGGCTGGCGACACGCTGCATCTGCGCCGGGTCATGACTGACCCACAGCACCGCGGCCTGCTGTTCGTCACGGTAGGCAGCGATCATGGCCTCGACGCGCTGCACCGCGGTCGGGTCCAGCGCAGCGGTCGGTTCATCCAGCAGCAGCACGCGCGGCTTGTTGGCCAGCAGGCGCAAAAGCGCCAGGCGCTGGCGCTCGCCGGTGGAACAGCGTGCCACCTGCCACTCCAGCGTCTCGCGGCCAAAGCCGAGGGCCTGCCAGCGCGCCTCGTCCACTTCCGCAAAATGCTCGCCCACCCGCTCGTGCCACCACTGGCTTTCCGCCGGCAGCAAGCCGACCGCGCGGCGCCATTCCCACGGCTTGTAGTCACGCGCCTCGCGCCCATCCAGCCACACCCGCCCCTCGTGCGGGTCGAGATCGGCGATGGCGCGCAGCAGCAGGCTCTTGCCCGCGCCTGACGGCCCCGACAGACAGACACACTCCCCCGCCGCCACTTCCAGCGTGGGGATGCTCATGGAGTGGCTCGCCACTCCCTCCAATCGCAACAGGCTCAGGATCGTCTCCCGCTTGGAATTGTTAATTCATCCCCCACCTTGGGGAAAGACGCCGCCATCGACTATGGTTAGCGGACACGGATTCATTCTACGGGATCACTAACGGAAAACAGAACGAGGCCAGCATGAGCGAACCTGAAATCACCCAGAAAAAACCCTACGCCCTGGAACTGGAGGCCGGCGACTACTGGTGGTGCGGCTGCGGCCGCTCGAAGAACCAACCCTTCTGCGACGGCTCCCACAAAGGCAGCGGCCTGGGCCCGCAGAAATTCACCCTGAGCGAGAAGGGCAAGGTCTGGCTGTGCGGCTGCCGCCGCAGCGGCAAGGCACCGCACTGCGACGGCACGCACAAGGGCCTGTGACAAGGTCGGCTTGGTGGATGCGCGGCGCTTATCCGCCCTGCCCATGTAACTTTTTCCGACACCCAAAAAAATGGCGGGCATCGTGAGATGCCCGCCAATGCGCCTTTGGGAGGAGAGGGGCGCTACTTGCTGGAACCGGTGAACTCCGGGTAGGCCTCCAGACCGCACTCGGTCAGGTCGACACCGTTGTATTCCTCTTCTTCGGTGACGCGCAGACCCATCACGGCCTTGATGATCAGCCAGGTGACGAAGGCGGCGCCAAACACCCAGACGAAGATAGTGCCGATGCCGATGAGCTGGGACAGCAGCGAGGATTCCTCGTTGCTCAGCGTCACCGCCAGCAGGCCCCAGATGCCGACCACGCCGTGCACGGAGATGGCGCCGACCGGGTCGTCGATCTTCAGCTTGTCCAGGGTGATGATGGAGAACACCACCAGCACACCACCGACCGCACCCACCAGGGTCGCCAGCAGCGGCGTCGGGGTCAGCGGCTCGGCGGTGATCGCCACCAGACCGGCCAGGGCACCGTTGAGGGCCATGGTCAGATCAGCCTTGCCGAACAGCATGCGTGCGGTGATCAACGCGGCAACCACGCCACCGGCGGCGGCCATGTTGGTGTTGACGAACACCAGCGCCACGGCATTGGCCTCGCCCACGTCGGACAGCTTCAGCTCGGAGCCGCCGTTGAAGCCGAACCAGCCCAGCCACAGGATGAAGGTGCCCAGGGTGGCCAGCGGCAGGTTGGCGCCGGGAATGGCGTGCACCGAACCGTCGGCACCGTACTTGCCCTTGCGCGCACCGAGCAGCAGGACACCGGCCAGGGCCGCAGCGGCACCGGTCATGTGCACCACACCGGAACCGGCGAAGTCGAGGAAGCCCAGCTCGTCGAGGAAGCCGCCGCCCCACTTCCAGTAACCCTGCACCGGATAGATGAAGCCGGTCATCACTACGGCGAAGGCCAGGAAGGCCCACAGCTTCATGCGTTCGGCCACGGCACCGGACACGATGGACATGGCGGTGGCCACGAACACCACCTGGAAGAAGAAGTCCGACATGTTGGAGTAGTACGGCGCATCGTCGCCGCCGGCCAACACCTCTTCCACCGTGTTGTCGCCGCCAAGCAGGAAGCTCAGGCCGGGGATCACGGAGCTGACGCCGTCACCGTACATGATGTTGTAACCAACGATCATGTACATGATGCAGGCGATGGCATACAGTGCCACGTTCTTGGTGAGAATCTCGGCGGTGTTCTTGGCGCGCACCAGGCCCGCCTCGAGCATGGCGAAGCCCGCCGCCATCCACATTACCAATGCGCCGGATACCAGGAAGTAGAAGGTATCCAACGCATATTTCATTTCTGTCACAGCTTCCATCGTCGCATCCTCCGTTACAGGGCGTCCGGGCCGGTTTCGCCGGTGCGGATACGCACCGTCTGTTCCAGATTGAATACGAAGATCTTGCCGTCGCCGATCTTGCCGGTGTTGGCGGCCTTGCGTACCGCCTCGATCACCTGATCCACCATGTCGGCCTTGACCGCGGCTTCAACCTTCACCTTGGGCAGAAAGTCCACCACATACTCCGCGCCGCGATACAGCTCGGTGTGGCCCTTCTGCCGCCCGAAACCCTTCACCTCGGTGACCGTGATACCCTGCACGCCGATCTCCGACAGGGCCTCACGCACGTCATCGAGCTTGAACGGCTTGATGATTGCAGTTACCAGTTTCATCGTTATCCTCCTTTAGGGGCCGGGCCGCGCTGCGGCCCGGCACAACCATCAATGGATCAGAGATCGAAGGTCTTGGTGATGGAGAACACCAGACGCGTTTCACCATCATCGCTGGTTTCGCCCGCCTTCATCGGCGCCAGATCCTTGTCGCTCTTCACGATGGCACCGCCGACGGTGAAGCCAGACACATCGGCCTCATAGCCGACCTGGATGTAACTGCCCTTGAAGTCGTTGCCCCAGGTGCCATACAGGGCGTAGAAACCGTTGTACTCGCCCTTGATGGTACTGAAGGTGTAGTCCTGCTTGGTCGGCTTGCTGTCGTACTCACCGATCTGATGGGTCACAGTGATGGGACCATAGCCCAGGCTCAGGTTGATCTCCTGGTAGGTCTCGTCGAACTTGTCGGTGTAGTAGTAGCCGGTGAAGCCGATGCCATAGCTGAAGTCGGCGATGCTGCCTTCGTAGCCGCCGTAGATGTCATATTCCAAACCCTGGTTGACGTCGGCCGCCCAGGTGCCCACATAGAAGCCGCTGTCGTGGCTATAGTCGAGGCCGGCAGAGGCGCTGGACTCGGCCTGGTAGACACCACGGAAGATATACTCGGACGAGAAGCCGACGTTGGCGCTCAGTTCGGCAGCGGCCTGGCCGCTGGCCAGCAGACCCAGGGCGATGGCGGAACCGAGTACGGACTTGCGGAAGATGCTGCTCATTGTTTCTCTCCTCAGGTTGGAATGGATTGCGGGTCTATACCTGCGCAAGAGAGCCAGTGCATCGGCTGTGCCAACTGCAAATTTCTTTTTATTTCATGCGGTTGCAGAGGCGCTCCAAAATCACCAAAAACATCGCCGCACCAGGATGGACCGCGCGCCTTTCCATCACGCACCGTTTTGGCGCGCGCAGGCACCCCACAATCGCGTAAACTTGCGGCAACTCCTGGAGGATATTTTATGGACACCCACTTCATCGACGACCTGGCGCAGCGCCTTGCCGCCGCCCTGCCGCCCGGCCTGCACGCGCTCAGGCACGACATCGAACACAACTTCAACGCCGTGCTGCGCGCACGGTTGGAAAAGCTCGATCTGGTGACGCGCGACGAATTCGATGCGCAGGCACGCGTGCTGGCGCGCAGCCGCGCCAAGCTGGAGGCGTTGGAAAAGAAGATTGCCGAACTGGAACAGCGCCTGTCATAAGCACTGTTTGCTGTAGGACAGCAAGCCTAAATAATCGACCGCGGGCAATGAGGCCCGCGCAGCAATGGAAAGGAAGCCATGTCACTTGCCATCGTGCACAGCCGCGCCGCCGTGGGCATCGACGCCCCCGCAGTGGCGGTAGAAGTCCACCTCGCCAACGGGCTGCCGGCCCTGTCCATCGTCGGCCTGCCCGAGGCGGCAGTAAAGGAGAGCAAGGACCGCGTGCGCGGTGCCCTGCTCACCTCCCGCTTCGAGTTTCCCGCCCGCCGCATCACCATCAACCTGGCCCCCGCCGACCTGCCCAAGGAAGGCGGCCGCTTCGACCTGCCCATCGCCGTGGGTCTGCTCGCCGCCTCCGGCCAACTGCCGCGCGATGCACTGCCCCGCTACGAATTCCTCGGCGAACTCGCCCTGTCCGGCGAACTGCGCCCGGTGCGCGGCGTACTGCCTGCGGCGTTGAAAGCACGCGACCTGGGCCGCACCCTCATCGTGCCCACGGCCAATGCCGATGAGGCCGCGCTGGTGAGTGATGCCGTCGTGTTGCCCGCCCAGCACCTGCTGGAGGTCTGCGCCCACCTGCATAGCCACACCCTGATCACGCCACACACGGCGTCCTTGCCCGGCACAGACAACCACCCGCTACCGGATCTGGCCGACGTGCGCGGTCAGCATCAGGCGCGCCGCGCCCTGGAGGTGGCCGCCGCCGGCGGCCACAGCCTGCTCATGCTCGGCCCGCCCGGTACCGGCAAGACCATGCTGGCCAGCCGCCTGCCCGGCATCCTGCCGCCGCTGGGCGAACAGGAGGCGCTGGAGGCCGCCGCCATCGCCTCCATCAGCGATCAGGGCTTCGATGCGGCGCGCTGGGGCCAGCGCAATTTCAGGGCACCGCACCATACCGCCTCCGGCGTGGCCCTGGTGGGTGGCGGCAGCCAGCCACGGCCGGGCGAAATCTCCCTCGCCCATCACGGCGTGCTGTTCCTCGACGAGCTGCCGGAATTTGATCGCAAGGTGCTGGAGGTGCTGCGCGAGCCGCTGGAATCGGGCCGCATCATCATCTCGCGCGCCGCCCGCCAGGCCGAGTTCCCCGCCCGCTTCCAGCTGGTGGCGGCGATGAATCCCTGTCCCTGCGGCTACCTCGGTCACCCCAGCGGCCGCTGCCACTGCACCCGCGAACAGATCCAGCGCTACCGCGCCCGCATCTCCGGGCCGCTGCTGGACCGCATCGACCTGCAGATCGAGGTGCCCAGCCTGCCGCAGGAGGCGCTGCGCAGTACCGACGGCACGGTCGAAAACAGCGCCACGGTGCGGGCGCGGGTGATTGCGGCGCGGCAGCGTCAGCTGGAACGCCAGGGTAAGCCCAACAGCGAACTCAGCAATCGGGAGTGCGGCAGGCTGTGCAAGCTGGGGGATCGGGAACTGGACCTGCTGGATCGGGCGGTGGACAAACTGGGACTGTCAGCGCGGGCCTACTTCCGCATCCTCCGCGTGGCCCGCACGGTGGCCGATCTGGCCGATAGCAAGGCAGTGGACCTGCCCCATCTCACCGAGGCCCTGGCCTACCGGCGGCTGGACCGAAACTAGGCGAGGATATTGGCCAGCCAGGCCAAGGTCTCTTCCTGCCACACCAGCAGCGCCGCCGCCACGATAGCGAGCACTAGCCAACGCAGCCAGCGGGCTTTGCCGCGGCGCCGGGCAAACAGGCTACGCTCGCGCCACTGGCGCTCTGCCTTGTCGAGATCGTCCAGCATCGGCCGATTCCCCTGTGGAGGTGAGGGCCATCAGGATGAACCCGATTGGCGCCCAGGTAAAGGCTTCCGCTGCTACAATACGCCCCCGTTTGACTACCCTTCCTGCCGAAACCGCCCGTGTCCGATCTCAATCCGCGCCAACATGAAGCCGTGCGCTATATCGACGGCCCCCTGCTGGTGCTGGCCGGCGCCGGCAGCGGCAAGACCCGCGTCATCACGCAGAAGATCGCCTGGCTGATCCAGTCCTGCGGCCTGTCGCCGCAACACATCGCCGCCGTCACCTTCACCAACAAGGCGGCGCGCGAGATGAAGGAGCGTGTCGGCAAGCTGTTACAGGGCAAGGAGAGCCGCGGCCTGCGTGTTTCCACCTTCCACACCCTCGGCCTCGACATCATCCGCCGCGAGGGCAAGCACCTGGGCTACAAGCCCTCCTTCTCTATCTTCGATGCCACCGACAGCGCCAACCTGATCAAGGAGCTGCTGCGCAAGGAGAACGTCAACGAGGAACTGCTGAAGGAGCTGCACCAGCAGATCTCGCGCTGGAAGAATGCCTTCACCACGCCGGAGCAGGCCGTGACGCTGGCGGGCAGCGATGGCGAGATGCGCGCGGCGCGCATCTACGGTGAGTACAACCGCCATCTCAAGGCCTATAACGCCCTCGACTTCGACGACCTGATCATGCTGCCGGTGCTGCTGTTCATGCAGCAGCCGGAGGTACTGGAACGCTGGCAGAACCGCACCCGTCACCTGCTGGTGGACGAATACCAGGATACCAACGCCACCCAATACCAACTGGTGAAGCTGCTGGTCGGCGCGCGCGGCGCGCTCACGGTGGTGGGCGATGACGACCAGTCGATCTACGCCTGGCGCGGTGCGCAGCCGGAAAACCTGGCCCTGCTCAACCAGGACTTCCCCAACCTCAAGGTGATCAAGCTGGAGCAGAACTACCGCTCCACCGGCCGCATCCTCAAGGCCGCCAACCAGCTCATCGCCAACAACCCGCATGTGTTCGACAAGAAGCTGTGGAGCGAACTGGGCTACGGCGATCCGATCCGCATCGTCTCCTGCGCCGACGAGGAAGACGAGGCCGCCAAGGTGGTGGGGCAGATCATCGCCCACAAGTTCAAGCACCGCACCGACCACCGCGACTACGCCATCCTCTACCGCGGCAACCACCAGTCGCGCCTGTTCGAAAAGGCGCTGCGCGAGCAGCGCATCCCCTACACCCTGTCCGGTGGCACCTCATTCTTCGCCCACACCGAGGTAAAGGACGTGCTGGCCTATCTCAAGCTGCTGGTGAATCCCGACGACGACACCGCCTTTCTGCGCGCGGTGAACACGCCGCGGCGCGAGATCGGTCCCTCGACGCTGGAAAAACTCGGCGCCTACGCCGGCAGCCGCGGCGTGTCCCTGTTCACCGCCTGCTTCGAACTGGGCCTGAAACAGCAGCTGTCCGAACGCGCCTACGAGCGCGTCGAGCAATTCGCCCACTGGCTGGTGGACATCGGCGATCGCGCGCGACGCGGTGACCCCATCGAGGCGATCCGCGACCTGGTGCGCGAGATCGATTACGACAGCTATCTGAAGGACACCTCCAACGACATCAAGGCCGCCGAGCGGCGCATGGGCAACGTCTACGAACTGCTCGACTGGATCAAGCGCCTCGCTGACAACGAGGAGGGCAATGAGGCGGATATCACCCTGCTGGTGAACAAGATCTGCCTGCTCGACATGCTCGATCGCAACGATGAGGAGAGCGACAGCGACAACGTGCGCCTGATGACGCTGCACGCCGCCAAGGGCCTGGAGTTCCCCCACGTGTTTCTGGTTGGCATGGAAGAGGAACTGCTGCCGCACCGCAACAGCATCGAACTGGAAACCATCGAGGAAGAACGCCGCCTCGCCTACGTTGGCATCACCCGCGCGCAGCGCACGCTGACGCTCACCGTCGCCGCCCGCCGCCGCCGTGGCGGCGAACTGGTGCGGTGCGAGCCGAGCCGATTTTTACAGGAGTTGCCGGCGGAAGATCTGGAATGGGAAGGTGCCGGTGTGGAGCTGGCGCCCGAGGTGCGCCAGGAGCGCGGCCGGGCGCAGCTGGCGAATCTCAAGGGGATGCTCGGGGGCTGAACCCACTAGGGAAGGTCTGAATAAGTCCATCCTGGACTTCTCAGCCCACGCGAATCGAAACATGTGATGTTCGATTCGCTTCATGTTCCAACGACTCATGGTCGTTGGAACATGGCGGCACATCCCCGCACACCGCTGCGCCTAGTCTGGTCTACTGCCCGACGATGTCCCGATAGGCATGCCAGGTGGCATAGCCCAGCAACGGGAAGGCAATGATCAGACCCAGGTACAGCGGCAGGATGGCGATGCCGGCGAACACGGTGATCAAACCCGCCCACAGCACCATGGCGGGTCCGTTCTTCGCCACCGCCTTCACGCTGACCATGATGGCGGTGATCACGTCGATGTCCTCATGATCCACCGCCAGCGGTACCGATACCGCCGTGAGCACGAAGGCGATGATCAGGGCCGCCGCACCGCTGATGCTCACTGCCGCGATCATCGGCCAGGTGATGGAGGTGAGAAAGGTGGACAGGTCTGCCGCGCCGCCGAAGACCATGGCCATCACGCCGGCGTTGGCCACGAACAGCGCCGTGAGCTGCATCGAGGTGACGAACCAGGCCAGCATCAGCAGCACCATGATGATGCCCAGGCTATAGGTGGTCAACACATTGCGGCGCCAGCCGTGCAGGGTGTCGTCCAACGTACTGTCCAGTTCCCCTTCGCGGCGCCGGGCCACTTCATACAGCCCCACCGCCAGCACCGGGCCGAGGAACAGAAAGCCCGGCATCAGCGCGATGGCCCAGTGCCAGGAGCCCATCGAACCGAGCAGCAGCGACACCAAGGCAAAGGCCAGAGTCGCCGCCAGGCCGTAGGTCATGCTCAGGCCGGGCGCGGCGACGAAGTCGCGCCAGCCCTCTGCCAGCCAGAACCACGGCCGCGTCAGATCGACGCTGCGGATTTCCGGCATGGATAGGGGGGATACATAGTGTTCGAGATAGGGACGTCGCATGGTCATCACCTCCTGCATGGGTTGCTCAGGGATGAAGCCCTGGGATAGATGTGGTCTGCTCTAAGGTTAGCAAAAATAACAGAGCAATCTACTCAGGAACTATCAAGGTTTTCGATGAGACCGATAAAACGATAAACCCGTCGCCGATCTGCGGCCCCACGGTTTCGCCACAGGCACCGCACGCGCTACACTGCGCCAACAATAATAAACAGGATGCTTGTCCCATGGAGATGGAGAGCAGTTTGGAGGAGCCCGTTTCAACCGCCTATTACCGCGCCGTCAGCCTGCGCGCGCTGCAGCCTCTCGGCCACCACTTCGACGGCGCCGCCCTGCTGGTGGCCTGGCTGGCCACCCTGGCGCTGGGCATCGGCCTTGGTCTGGCCTCCATCGCCTACGAATGGTCGGGCATACCGCTGCATTTCGGCGGTGTGGACATCTACGTCACTCTTTACCCGCCGCTGATCTTCTGCACCCTGTGGGTGTTGTGGTTCGGTTTCTGGTGGGGCTTCGTGCCCGCCTACCTGGCAACCCTGGTGCTGGCGCTGTATTCCGGCATGCCGCTGGCCTGGTCCCTGCTGTTTGCCTTCGCCGATCCGCTGTCACTGGCCGTGCTGGCCATCGCCTACCGCGCCATACCCGTGTCCTATGACCTGCGCTCGCTCAATGCGCTGGCCTTTTTCGTGCTCATCTCCTTCGTCGGCAGCATCTTCGGCGCCACCGGCTCCTTCATCTGGACCCACACCAATGCCCTCGGCGTGCACCACCTGCTGCCCATCTGGCAGGGCTGGTGGCTGGGCGGCTGGCTGCAAAACGTGCTGCTGGTAGCGCCACTGCTCTACCTGTTCAGCCCAGCGATAAGCCGCTGGCGCGAGCGTCATCTCAGCGCCATCACAGTGCGCCCACGCGAGGCGCGCGGCACCCTGCTGGCCGGCGGCACCATCATCGCTGGCGTGCTGCTCTACCTGCACTTCACCGTCGCGCTGAGCAACAACCGGCTCGAGGCCGCCCTGGCCAGCGACGACACCGCCGCCTGGCGCGAGGCCGCCCTGGCCAGCGCCGAGTCCACTACCCTGCTGTTCTGGGCGGTGATGATCCTGATCCTGTTCATCGCCTTCTTCGGCGCCCAGCTGTTCACCCACTGGACCAGCTCGCTGCAAAAGGCGGCGCGTGAACTGTCCGGCACCAACGTACGCCTGCGCCGCGAAATGACCCAGCGCGAACAGGCCGAACAGGATCTACAGCAAACCGCCGATCGCCTGGCAGCGGCCAATGCCAGCAAGGATCGCCTGTTCTCCGTCGTCGCCCATGACCTGCGCGGCCCGGTGGGCGCCATCGTTTCCCTGCTCGGCATCCTCGATGGCCAGATCCGGGAAACCGGCAATCGCGAGCTGAGCGAACGGTTCGGCACGCTGCGCGAATCGATGCAGCAATTGATGCGCTTTCTGGAGAATCTGTTGCAATGGTCGCGCCTGCAACTGGATCAGGAGCAGTACCAACCCGTCGTGCTGGACCTGCACGGCGCACTGGAGAACGCCTGCGGCCCCCTCGCCCTGCACGCGTCACTGAAAGAGATCGAGGTGGAGCGGCGCGTGGCGCCCAACACCCCGGTGCGCGCCGACCCGCATATGTTGCAGACCATCCTGCACAACCTGCTCTCCAACGCCATCAAGTTCACCCCGCGCAAGGGCTACGTCACCGTATCCGCCGCGCGGGAACACCACGAAATCCACGTCACCGTGCGTGATACCGGTATCGGCATCGAGGCCGACAAGCTGTCGCATCTGTTCGACATCGGCCAGCTCTCCAGCCGCCCCGGCACCAGCGGTGAACCGGGCAGCGGTCTCGGCCTGCTGCTGTGCAAGGAGTTGGCCGAACGCCAGGGCGGCAACCTGTGGGTGGACAGCCGGCCGCACACGGGAACCGAAGTGCACTTCACCCTACCCGTGGCGCGCACATAAACAGGAGTCGCCGATGACGATGCTGTACCGCTGGGGCCGCCTGCTGCTCACTGCCCTGCTGCTCTGCGGCTGCGCCGCCGCCACCATTGCACCGACCAGCGGGCTATATGAAGCCAGCGCGCCGCTCGGTGACGAACAGACCCTGCTCCAGCTCTACTCCTGGCCCAACACGCCGGAGAGTCCGCAATCACTCACCGACACCATCGGCCACTACACCCGGCAAAGCGCCGAGCGCGACGGCCTGCCCGACCTCACCGTCACCGTGTGGAACGACCTGGGCAACTACACCGCGACCATCCGCAGCTCCGACTGGCAGGTGCTCGACTACAGCCGCCGCCTGCCGCGGTTTCTCGCCATCGGCCAGCTCGGCGTGCAGGCCACCGCCCAGCTCAGGGCCGCCGGCCTGTGGAACGACAAGGAGTGGCGCTTCTTCCTGCCGCTGGGGCTGGCCCTGACGCAGCAGCGCTCGGTGCAGCTGCTGCACTTCCCGCCCGACTATTCGCTGCCGGATCAGGACTATCTCGGCTCCAAGACCAGCCAGCGCTGGGAATCCCTGTTGCAGGAAAACGGCGTCGCCGCGCAAGACGTCACCCTGTACGAGGCCATCGTCGACATCGCCCCCATCGCCGCCCCCGCCAGCGCCGGCAAGACGCTGGAACCCACCTATCCCTACTACGCCCCCTATGCGAAACGTATGCTGGAGTTCCTGCTGCAACGCGACACCGGCGCCGCACGTCCGCTGGTGGCCTACGGCTACCCGGTGCGGCAATGGCTGCAACAGCACTACGGCGTAGCCCTCCAGGTGCTCGACACCGCCAGCCTCGACCTCGGCCAGGACAGCAAGGCCAGCGTCATCGCCGCCAATCACCCCAGTTTCATCTGGTACGTAAAAGACCAGGGTTTCGATGCGGCGCAGCAGGTGATGTATCAGGACCTCATCGCCGCCTGCTGGCAGGCCGCCATGGGCAAGAATCCCGACTCCGATGCCGCGCTGGTCAAGGACACCTGCCACGACAGCTGGCATGAACGCCCACAGGCGGTATGCGTCCTCACCTGGGAGCAGGCCTTCGACAAGACCGAGGAAGAGGCGCGCAAGCTGTGCGCCGGCCGCGGCGCCTCGACGGCACACGCCGGCATCGACCTGGCTGCGCTG
>NZ_JBLJDO010000035.1:0-6506 GCF_059410345.1 Sulfurivermis sp.
GCATCACGCAACAATTGCACATCGGCCACCTTCCACGGCGACCGCAATCCAAGAATCTGGGCGTACAGGTCTATGTCTCTCATGGTTCAACAGGCTAAGCTACCCACTCGATCCGGGGAAGAGCCATAAAAATAAGAAAGGCTTTGAAGCTTCCGGGGACGACACGGTTTAACCTTGAAGACATCAAGCGTGACAGACTCAAGGGTAATGTCACTAACGCCATACTCTCCAAGCCTGCTCTCTTTGGCGAGCAGTGGCACACCTTTACCCCCGTGCTACAAGACGAAATCGTCGATAAACTGTTGAGCGAAGCGAGCGAATCAGTTTTGGTGGATTGGCTGCAACAGACAGCCGGGATCGACGAGGCTGTTGCCGAGCGGGTTGCCAATGCCAGTCTGCCGGAAGGATACGGAAGTCTCAGTCGTGCCGCATTGGCTCGTATCCTGCCGGAGCTGGTCAAGGATGTTGTGGTGTATTCCGAAGCAGTAACTCGCGCAGGGTTTGATAGTCACAGCGCCCTGTCGCATGCACAGCAGACTGGGGAGATTATGGATGCGCTTCCTTACTATGGTGAGCCATTGCAGCGTCATGTGGGGTTTGGTACGGGAAACCCGAGTGATTCGCCCGAGAAGCGTTATGGAAAAATCGCCAATCCCACGGTTCATATCGGGCTAAATGAGCTGCGCAAGGTGGTGAATGCCCTCATTCGACGCTACGGCCATCCCAGCGAGATCATTGTGGAGGTGGCGCGCGATCTGAAAATTAGCCGGGAAAAGAAGCTTGAAATCCAGAAGGAGCAAAAAATCCGGCAGGATCTGAATGAAGCGCAGGTTGCCGAGGCATGTAGGGCGCTGGGGCTGACGCCTACAAATCTTGACAAAGCGAAACGCCGTGACCTGTCGCAAAGGATGCAGTTGTGGGTGGAGCTAAATCCAAAGGATGCATCTGATCGACGCTGTCCCTATACCGGTGAGCAAATCAGCATCACTAGGCTGTTGTCCGATGAGGTCGAGATCGAACATATTCTGCCGTATTCCATGACGCTGGATGATAGTCTCAATAACAAGACGGTCGCCATGCGGCGCGCCAATCGGGACAAAGGAAACCAAACGCCATTCGCAGCATTTGGAGCACAGGCGGTGCTTGGGTATGACTATGCGGCGATGCTCGAACGCGCCGCGTTCATGCCCAAGGCCAAGGCCAAGCGATTTTCCCCTGACGGATACGAGCAATGGCTGAAAGATGATAAAGACTTCCTCGCACGAGCCCTCAATGATACCGCGTATTTCTCACGTATCGCCAAGGAGTATCTGTCCCTGGTCTGTCCGCCAAACAGGGTTCGCGCGATCCCCGGGCGCATGACGGCGTTATTACGCGGAAAGTTCGGCCTGAATAACCTGCTTTCCGGCTCCGAACTAAAAAACCGCAATGATCATCGGCATCACGCGATTGATGCCGCGGTTGTCGGTATTACGGACCAGGGTTTGCTCCAGCGTTTTGCCAAGGCCAGTGCCAGCGCAAGGGCGATGCAACTGGATCGATTGGTGGACGAAATGCCCTTGCCATGGCCAGGCTACCGTGAACATGTGGAGCGAGCTGTAAATAGCATTATCGTTAGCCATAAGCCCGACCACGGCTATCAAGGTGCGATGCATGAAGAAACAGCCTGGAGTTTGCGAGCTGATGGTCAGGTTACCCGCCGAGTACGCCCGGAAGGTGGCGGGCCTCGTGAGCAGGAGACCAAGCATAAGAACCTTGTGATGATCAATAGCACTCGCGACCTTGAACGACATGGGTTGGACGAGCAAGGACAGCCGAAGCCATACAAGGGGTACGTGGGGGGAAGCAACGACTGTATAGAAATATGGTGTGATGACAAGGGCAAGTGGAATGGCGATGTGATATCGACCTTTCAGGCGTATCAGGTGATCCGGGAGTTCGGTGAGGTTGATGGCTATCGTAAGCTCAGAAACCCGACGGTTGCTCTCTCCGGAAAGCCGTTGGTGATGCGTTTAATGATTGATGATCTTGTAAAGCTGGACATTGATGGTGTCACAAGGATTATGCGTGTGGTGAAGGTTAGTGGTAACGGTCAGATTTTCTTTGCAGATCACAACGAGGCCAATGTTAGCGAACGTAACCTCAGTAAGGATGACGTCTTTGTATACATCTCTAAAATGGCTGGTTCATTACAAAAAGCACATGGTCGTCGAGTTGTTGTCTCGGAAATAGGTGATCTGCGCGTTCCCGGTTTTGTGAGATGACGGCATGATCGGCCGCATTGTTGAAGTGGCCGATGATAGAAGGCACTTGTTTGTCTCGCGCGGTTTTATGGTGGTGCAGGATACGGAGGGCGAGCGCCGGGAGCTGGGACAAGTGCCGCTGGATGATATCGCCGCGGTGATTGCCAATGCTCATGGTCTGAGTTATTCCAATAACTTACTGGTAGCTTTGGCGGAAAGGGGGGCTCCCTTCGTGGTCTGTGGGGCCAACCACAATGCGGTGGGCATGGTGTGGCCGGTGGACGGCAACTTTCAGCAGGCCAAACGATTCGATGCGCAACTGGCTGCCGGTAGGCCGATGCAAAAGCGCTTGTGGGCGGACATAGTGCGCTCGAAATTACAGCAGCAAGCAGCGGCCCTTGAAGCGGCTGGCGCGCCAGTTGCTCCCTTGGCGGCATTGGTAGGCAAGGTCCGCTCGGGCGACCCCGACAATCTTGAGGCCCAGGGCGCCCGCCGTTACTGGGGCTTGCTGTTTGGTGAAGGCTTTCGTCGAGACCAGAACGGGGGCGGTGTGAACGGCATGCTCAACTATGGCTATACCGTATTTCGAGCGGCAACTGCGCGTGCCGTTGTGGCTGCCGGGTTGCATCCGACGCTCGGGTTGCATCACTGCAACGAGGGGAATCCTATGCGTCTGGTTGACGATCTCATGGAACCGTTCCGTCCTTTGGTTGATCTGCTTGTCTGGCAGTTGCAGCGTAGGGGGGAATCAGAGGTTGCGCCAGACACGAAGCGTGCCTTGGTGCGCTCGCTTTATGACGACATGCAAACCAGTTCAGGTGCGACGCCAGCCATGGTTTGCATGCAAAGACTCGCTGTGTCGCTGGCCCAGGTCTATATGGGGGAGCGCGAAAAGCTGGACTTGCCCCTCCCAGGGTTACCACTGGCCCTAGCCATGACACTGGCGGATGATTGATCTACGATGCTTAGCGGGTATCGGCTGATGTGGATCGCAGTCATGTTTGATCTGCCAGTGGTCGAAAAGGCAGAGCGCAAGGCGGCCACCAACTTCCGTAACGCATTGTTGGACATGGGTTTCGAGATGGCACAATTCTCGGTCTACATGCGGTTCTGTACCAGCCAGGCCCAAATAGATACCTACTGCAAACGGGTAGAAAGCGCCTTGCCAGAAGGGGGAAGGGTGAATATCCTGACTTTTACTGATAAACAGTACGAACGTATTGTTTCCTACTTCGGGAAAGCCAAGCAGGCTGCCAAAAAATCACCCGACCAATTCGATTTGTTCTAAAAAATGCGACTATTTTTCTTGTGCAAAAAACACGTAACCCACCGGAAATTCAGTGGGTTACGTGGCATCTAGTTTACATCATCGGGATATGCGCTCTGGCCGGAACCCTGAACGAAAAACTAAGTGCCCGCATTGTAGTTTACATCATCGGGATATGCGCTCTGGCCGGAACTCAGCGATCCGCGCCTGCTCGGTGATGACGAGTTTACATCATCGGGATATGCGCTCTGGCCGGAACTTGATTTGCGCCTGATTCATTGCCTCCAGGAGTTTACATCATCGGGATATGCGCTCTGGCCGGAACATGAACGCCACCTTGCGCGAGGACGGCCAGAGTTTACATCATCGGGATATGCGCTCTGGCCGGAACGTTAGTTGTCGCGTTGTTTGCGGCATCCTCAGTTTACATCATCGGGATATGCGCTCTGGCCGGAACTGCGGGAACCATCAGAGGCCGCCAGATAGCAGTTTACATCATCGGGATATGCGCTCTGGCCGGAACCTTGAACAGATAGCCAAGGAGTGCGCAGCCAGTTTACATCATCGGGATATGCGCTCTGGCCGGAACTCCCGCTGCATATCAATATATGCAGCCGCGAGTTTACATCATCGGGATATGCGCTCTGGCCGGAACTATGGCATTTGGCGGACGACCTCTACCTCGGAGTTTACATCATCGGGATATGCGCTCTGGCCGGAACAGTTCTGTGTAGAACCCCTCAGCCATGGCGAGTTTACATCATCGGGATATGCGCTCTGGCCGGAACCTGCGCGCGGCCGAGGAAGTAGCGGCCGAGAGTTTACATCATCGGGATATGCGCTCTGGCCGGAACGGCGGCAAGTCGCGGTGGTTTGACTTCGGGAGTTTACATCATCGGGATATGCGCTCTGGCCGGAACTTCACCTATTCGACGACGCAAACCATGGTCAGTTTACATCATCGGGATATGCGCTCTGGCCGGAACAATGCCGATCTGGCCGAGATGGACCGCAAGAGTTTACATCATCGGGATATGCGCTCTGGCCGGAACATCCAGGCGCCGGCGCGAATCGCACCATCAGAGTTTACATCATCGGGATATGCGCTCTGGCCGGAACTAGATCCGTGGCAGTACGGGGCGCTCTGGCAGTTTACATCATCGGGATATGCGCTCTGGCCGGAACGACCGACTCCATGCACTGGCGTAGGACCTCAGTTTACATCATCGGGATATGCGCTCTGGCCGGAACTCAGCGTCAGCGATAAAAACGTACCCTTCGAGTTTACATCATCGGGATATGCGCTCTGGCCGGAACGCGAAAAGATAGCCACAGCTTGCGGTCACACAGTTTACATCATCGGGATATGCGCTCTGGCCGGAACCGCGCCGAATGGCTGACGGCCTGTCACTTCAGTTTACATCATCGGGATATGCGCTCTGGCCGGAACGTGCGCGGCGCGCTTCTCGACGCCACCGTGAAGTTTACATCATCGGGATATGCGCTCTGGCCGGAACGTCATCATTTAGCGGCTCGCCAGTTACTGGAGTTTACATCATCGGGATATGCGCTCTGGCCGGAACGTAGCCGGCCGCCTCGATGGCCGGCATGTTAGTTTACATCATCGGGATATGCGCTCTGGCCGGAACACGCCGTGATGGCGGCCCTCAACGTGGCCGAGTTTACATCATCGGGATATGCGCTCTGGCCGGAACGTGAATGGAATCCACCCGTACACCGGATGTAGTTTACATCATCGGGATATGCGCTCTGGCCGGAACCTCCCGCACCGCTTAAGCGGGGGGCCTGGCAGTTTACATCATCGGGATATGCGCTCTGGCCGGAACGTACTGGTGATGCCGACGCAGGCGCGGCCGAGTTTACATCATCGGGATATGCGCTCTGGCCGGAACCCCGGATGCAGAGTTGCCACGCGGGCATTTAGTTTACATCATCGGGATATGCGCTCTGGCCGGAACAACGTCGACTGGATATACATCGACGTGGTCAGTTTACATCATCGGGATATGCGCTCTGGCCGGAACTGGTGATTCGTGATTAAAAAGTATTCCAGAAGTTTACATCATCGGGATATGCGCTCTGGCCGGAACACGGGTACTACACAGGGGGCATAATCGTCGAGTTTACATCATCGGGATATGCGCTCTGGCCGGAACAAAGGCGGCCTGGTCGGCGAGCAGGCGTTCAGTTTACATCATCGGGATATGCGCTCTGGCCGGAACTCGGGCGTGGTGCCCATCTGTGCCGCGCGCAGTTTACATCATCGGGATATGCGCTCTGGCCGGAACAGCAGTAGCAGGAGAGCGAGGATGAGTGTGAGTTTACATCATCGGGATATGCGCTCTGGCCGGAACACCGCTATCATGAGCGCCACAACCGCCGACAGTTTACATCATCGGGATATGCGCTCTGGCCGGAACAGCTGGCCCATGGTAATAGACGGGTGCACCGAGTTTACATCATCGGGATATGCGCTCTGGCCGGAACTGGCGGGATACGCCTGTGGCTTTTTCAATGAGTTTACATCATCGGGATATGCGCTCTGGCCGGAACGCTGAGGAAACGGCCAACCGCATCCGCAAGAGTTTACATCATCGGGATATGCGCTCTGGCCGGAACCCGCCATGCTGGCCGCTGCCGGCTGCACCGAGTTTACATCATCGGGATATGCGCTCTGGCCGGAACCAGTGGATGGCGCAGGGAGAGAGGAGGAGAGTTTACATCATCGGGATATGCGCTCTGGCCGGAACTGCGCGCAGGCCTCGAAGCCCGCATGCGCAAGTTTACATCATCGGGATATGCGCTCTGGCCGGAACTCATGCACCGCATCAATCATGCTCACAGAAAGTTTGGCCTGCCCCAGGTTCTGCGTACACCCGCCTAAGCTAAATTAGCTTGCCTCTCGTACTCCATCGGACTCAGGTAGCCCAAGGTCGAGTGCCGCCGACGGGGATTGTAGAACAGCTCGATGTAGT
>NZ_JBLJDO010000036.1:0-5864 GCF_059410345.1 Sulfurivermis sp.
CGCGCCAGTTCGGTTTCCGTCATTTGCCCCTCGTTTTCCCGCACGAAGCGGCGGAAGTAGTCATCGAGGGACAGGGTCTCGTCGCTGAACGCGGACGGGCTATCCTGCCCGTTGCCGGGTGGGTTGTCGATAGCCAGCAGCTGGGCGGTGATTTGTGCGCCGTCGGCAAGAATGACCGCACGTTCAATGACGTTTTCCAGCTCGCGCACGTTACCGGGCCAGCTGTGCCGGCGCAACCGTTCCATGGCCTCGGCGGTGAAACTCATGGGCGGGCGGTTGAGGCGCTGGCGCGTCTTGTCCAGCAACACCTCGGCGAGCTGGCGGATGTCCTCGCCGCGCTCGCGCAGCGGCGCCAGGCGGATCTCCATCACATGCAGGCGGTAATAGAGGTCGCCGCGGAATCTGCCGTCATTGACGCACTGTTGCAGGTCGCGGTGGGTGGCGGCGATGAGGCGTACGTTGACCTTGCGCGCCTGGGTGGAGCCGACGCGACGGATCTCGCCCTCCTGGATCACGCGCAGCAGGCGGGCCTGCGCCTCCAGTGGCAGTTCGCCGATTTCGTCCAGGAACAGGGTGCCGCCGTCAGCCGCTTCCACCAGGCCGCGGTGGGTGCCGACGGCGCCGGTGAAGGCGCCCTTTTCGTGGCCGAACAGTTCCGACTCGATGAGTCCGGCGGGGATGGCGGCGCAATTGACGGCGATGATCGGTGCGTCGCGCCGCATGCTTTGCTCATGCACCGCGCGCGCCACCAGTTCCTTGCCGGTGCCCGACTCGCCGAGGATCAGCACGGTGGCGTCGGTGGGCGCCACCTTGCGGATGCGCTCGAACACCTCCTGCATGGCGGGGCAGCACCCGATCATGCCGCCGGCAGGATAGGCGCGGGAGAGGTCCTGTTTGAGGGCGGCATTCTGGCGTTCCAGGGTGCTCCGCTTGAGGATGCGTTCGACCGTGAGCAGCATCTCGTCGTGATCGAAGGGCTTGGCGATGTAGTCCACCGCGCCCATCTGCATCGATTCCACCGCCGAGCGCACGCTGGCATAGCTGGTCATCACCAGCACGGGCACGCCCTGGGCCTTGCCGATGACGGCGGTGCCCGGCTCGCCCGGCAGGCGCAGGTCGGTAATGATGAGGTCGAAGTCGGTGAAGCCGTGCTGCTCCGCCTCGGCCACGGAGCCGGCTTCGCAGATCTCATAGCCGGCGCGTTGCAGCAGCCGGCGCAGCGAGGTGCGGATCACCGCTTCGTCTTCGATGATGAGGATCTGGCTCATGTGTTGCTGTCTTCTCTCTTGTCTTCGTCCTTCGTCCCGCGCAATTCATAGCGGGTGACGGGCAGGCGCAGGATCACCGAGGTGCCCTCGCCGGGGCGGCTGCGCAGGGTGACGCTGCCGGCGTGCTCGGCGACGATGTTGTAGACCATGGGCAGGCCGAGACCGGTGCCTTCACCCGGTTGTTTGGTGGTGAAGAACGGTTCGAACACCTGGTCCTGCAATTCCTCGGGGATGCCGCGGCCGTAGTCGGTTACCACCGTTTCTATGAAGCTGCCGTCGCTGCGCCCGCTCACCACCACGCGGTCGCCGGGCTGGGAGGCGTCGCAGGCATTGGTGAGCAGATTGACGAACACCTGAATCATGCGCTGGTGATCGCCATGCACGGTCAGTTCCGGTGCGCACTGATTGACGAATTCGATCTGCTTGCCGGCGTGGGACAGGCGCACCAGGCGCATGGCGTCCTCGATGCAGTCGTGCAGGTTGAACGGCGCCGGGGTATGGTCCACCGCGGTGCCGCTGTGACTGAAACTCACCAACGAGTGCACGATGTTGGTGATGCGCCGTGTCTGTTCCAGTATCTGCTCGATACTCTCTGCCACGAACTCCGGGTCGCCCTTGTCGTACAGCACGTTCTGCGCCAGGCAGGCGATGCCGGTGACGGGATTGCCGATCTCGTGGGCCACACCGGCGGCGAGGCGGCCGATGGAGGCGAGGCGTTCGCTGTGGGCCAGCTCCGACTCCAGCATGTGCAGGTCGGTGAGGTCCTCGATGAGGATCACGGTGCCGCCGCTGTGTGGCCGGCGCAGGGCGGCGTCGATGCCGGCCGGGTCTTCGATGGCGGCCTTGTGCAGGTTGAACACGCGGGCGCGCCCCTCACTGTTCACCTTCACCTTGCGCAGGTGCCGGTCCTGGGTGCGCAGGAAGCCACCGAATAGCCCCGCCCAGGGATCGGGCAGCTCGCGCAGTTGGCGGCCCACGGTCTGATAGTCCTCCAGGCCGGAGAGGGCGGCCATGGCCTGGTTCCAGGAGATCACCTCCAGGTCGGGGCTGACGGCGCACACGCCCAGCGGCAGATCGAGCAGTACCTGGCGGTGGTAACGGCGCAGGTTGTCCAGTTCGGCGGCGAGGCCGCGCAACTGCGAGCGCGACTCCTCCAGCCGCTGTTCGACGAAGCGCACGCTGGCGGCGAGGGCGTTGCGGGTGGTGGTGTCGGTGCGCAGGCGCTCGTCGACGATCATGCGCGCCAGCAGCGGCCCGACCAGACCGGACAGATTGCGCTCGATGCGCTCGCGCAGGCGGCGCAGTTCGGTCTGCCGCTCCTCGCCGGCCTCCAGGCCGAGGTCGGCCAGCGCCTGCGCCACTTCGCGCTCCGCCATCTCGGCGCCGGTGATCTGTGCCAGTTGTTCCTTGAACTGTTGCGGCGAGATGGCCAGCGGCACACCGGCTGGCGGCGTCATGCTCTCCTTGCAGCAGGCGCGTGCCGCCTCCTGTTCCGCATCCGTGGCGCGGGTGATGAGGGACACGCCGCCGAACAGCAGGGCGTTGACCGCCAGGGTCCAGAAGGTGGCGTGGCTCCACGGCTCGCCCTCCACGTGGCCCCAGCCGGCGAGCCAGGCCAGTGAGCCCGGCAGGATGCCGGAGCGTTCCAGCAGCGGCAGCACCAACAGCACCGCCCATACCGTACCGCCGCCGAGCAGGCCGCAGATGAAACCAGCGCGGGTGGCGCGGCGCCAGTACAGCAGGCCGACGATGCCGGGCAGGAACTGCGCCACGGCGACGAAGGAGATCAGGCCCAACTGCACCAAGCCCTGGTTATGTTCCAGCAGCAGGTAGAAGCCGTAGCCGGCAAGGATGATCACGGTGATCAGCACGCGCCGGCCCCACAGCAGCCAACGGTAGATGTCGGTCTGCGGCGACAGCCGCGGCGGGAAGCTGGCCGGTAGCACCAGATGGTTCATGCACATGGAGGCCAGTGCCAGTGTCTCCACGATCATCATGGCGGAGGCCGCCGACACACCGCCGAGGAAGGTGAGGACTGGCAGCAGCGAGGAATCACCGAACAGGGTGATGCCGAGCACGAAATAATCCGGTGAGGCGTCCGGCGTCAGACGCTGGCCAGCCCACAGGATCGGTGGGATGGAGAGATTGAGCAGCAGCAGAAACAGCGGAAACGCCCAGGCGGCAAAGTTCAGCGTGCGTGGCTCGATGTTCTCGGTAAATGTCATGTGGAACTGGCGCGGCAGCAGAAAGGCGGCGGCAAAGGCCAGCAGCAGCAGTGTCGCCCACGGTCCCTCGCGCACCGGCTGATACAGCTTGTTAATGGCCTCCGGGTGGGCCGCCAGCCAGGCCTCCATGTCACCGAAACCACCGAACACGCCGTAGACCGCGAACAGTCCCACCGACAGCAGCGCCAGCAGCTTGATCAGCGACTCGAAGGCGATGGCCACCACCAGCCCCTCGTGCTTTTCGCGCGCCGAACTGTGGCGCGCGCCGAACAGCACGGCAAACAGGATCAGGGTGATGCAGAAGCCCAGGGCAAGGAACAGTTGCGGCGTGGTGTCCTGGGTCAGCACCTGCAGCGACTCGGTCACCGCGCGCACCTGCAGGGCGAGGTAGGGCAGGATGCCCGCCAGCATGAACAGAGTCACCAGCACGCCCGCCAGCTGACTCTGGTAGCGGAAGGCGAACACATCGGCCAGCGAGGCGAGCTGGTATTCCCGCGTCAGCCGCAGGATCGGCTTGAGCAGCACCGGCGTGAGCAGAAACGCCACGGTGACGCCGAGATAGATGGTGAGGAAGCTGTAGCCCTGGGCCTGGGCGAAGCCGACGCTGCCGTAGAAACTCCACGAGGTGGCATAGACGCCGAGGGACAGGGTGTAGGTGAGCGGATGGCGCGCCAGCTTCGACGGCAGCCAGCCGCGTTCGGCGGCATAGGCGATGAGAAACAGCAACAGCAGGTAGCCGACACCCGCCAGAAACAGCTGCCACAACTCAAAGGTCATGGTGATCCCGTCGCGTACGTCGCTGCAGCCGGTACATGGCCGCAATCAGCCCCAGCCAGATGAGGTAGGGCAGATACCAGGGATTGCCGTCCGCCGCCCACCAGTTCAGCAGGGGCGAGGCGAGCAGGAACAGCGCCACCAGAAACAGGAGTACCACCCGGTCCAGTTGCCGTTCATTTTGCGGGGGAAGAGCCATCGGCGCAGCTTATCAGAAACGTTACGAAAGGTAACAGGTGGGATGGCCGTGGGAGTGCGAGATCGTGACTGACCATCGTTCCCACGCTCCGCGTGGGAACGCCGTTCAGGACGCTCCGCGTCCGCCGCGACGCAGAGCGTCGCAGGCTGCATTCCCACGCAGAGTGTGGGAACGATGAATACGCTCCGCGTGGGAACGATAAACCAATCAAGTCCACGGTATTGCCCGCAGCGCCGGAATCGCCGCGGCATTCCAATGTGCCACTGCCCAGCGCCACAGCGCGGCAATGTCGCCCTCCAGCAGCTCCGTCGGCGGCTGCTGGCCGAGGAAGGCCAGGGCCTGCCACAGCGGCGGCAGCGGGTTGTCCATGGGCAGGGCAGGGGCGAAGGTCTGCTTGGAGAGTTTTTCCCCGGCGGCGTTGACCGCCACCGGTAGGTGCAGGTAACGGGGGGTGGGCAGGCCGAGCAGGTGTTGCAGGTGGATCTGGCGCGGGGTGGAGTCGAGCAGGTCGCTGCCGCGCACGATGCGGGTGATGCCCTGGTCGGCGTCGTCCACTACCACGGCCAACTGGTAGGCCCACAGGCCATCGGCGCGGCGCACCACGAAATCGCCCACCTCGTGCTCCAGTGCCTGGTGCTGTGCGCCCTGCAGGCGATCGGTAAATTCGATCACCGACCCGTCAGTGCGGACGCGCAGCGCGCCGGGTCCGCTGACGGCATACCTCTCGCCGCGGCAGGTGCCGGGATACACGCCGGGGGCGAGATTGGCGGCCGCCGCCGCCTCCAGGGCTTCCCTGCGTGAACAGCGGCAGGCGTACAGTGCGCCGCTGTGCTGCAATTCATCCAAGGCGGCGTGATAGGCCTCATCGCGCCGGCTTTGATAGCGCACCGGCCCGTCCCACGTGAAACCGTAATGCTCCAGCGTACGCAGGATCAGGTCGGCGGCGCCGGCCACTTCGCGCGGTGGGTCGATGTCCTCCATGCGCACCAGCCACTGCCCGTCCTGCTGCCGTGCCTCCAGACAACTGGCCAGCGCCGCCAGCAGCGAACCGAAGTGCAGCGGACCGGTGGGCGAGGGAGCGAAGCGACCGATGTACATCAGATGCAAGCTACCAGTGACAAGTTACACGCCGAGGGCCAGTTCCCTCCCGGCCTCCCCGCAGCCGCGGGGGAGGAGTGGAGAGCCGCCACCGCAGGTTCGGTAGAGGAGAACACTCCCTCCCCATGGAATGGGGAGGGTTGGGGAGGGGGGCGTCGATGGGCACGCCCCCTCCCGGCCTCCCCGCAGTCGCGGGGGAGGAGAGAAGAGTCGCCACCGCAGCCGCGGGGGAGGAGTGGAGAGTTGCCACCGCAGTCGCGGGGGGGGGGGGGGGGGGGGGGGGAAAAAAAACTAGAGGGG
>NZ_JBLJDO010000024.1:0-33196 GCF_059410345.1 Sulfurivermis sp.
GGCAAGAGGTTTCCGCAATCGGGAGCGCTTCCGCAATGCGATTTATTTCCATCTCGGCGGCCTTGACCTATACCCCGCTCAGGTGGGAAAGCGGTGATTCAACCCACTCGAATGAGTGATGACCCATGTTTTTTTGTTTACTCATCATCAGACAACTTCGACAAACCCATTACCCGGATTTTCGGCCTCGCCAGTACAGCGCAAGACCCACAAGTAGCAGATCCAACCCGCCAGCCCCGGTTCCGCCCGACGATACCGCGGCAGCAGACGGAGACTCCACCGTCGTTTCGGGCTGGACGGGCACACGGACCTTGTCCGCATCCTCGACCGGCGGAATTGGTGGTTGGGGCATATCGTGCTGAACACCGGCAACGGCAGGATGCTGCAGCAGCAGCGCGAGACTATCGGCATCAAGCGTCAGGGCCAACATCGGAACCGTGCGGTATATGCGCAACGAATGGATGCCCTCAGGCAGGGCGGAAGGGTGTTGCAACCGCTGCTCCGCGTTGAAACTGGCCGTCATACCGAGACCGCGCAATACGTCCTGTTGCAGGCAGGCGATAGCATGAAGCCGTGCGGACTCCGTCGCTGCGCTGGTTGCCGCACGGCTGAGGTCGCTGCCATCGGATGCTTTCAGCTGAACGATGATCTTGACCGTTCCTCGCTGCCGCGCCAGTGCCAGCAAGGCGGCATCAGCGTCACTTGGATACCGTGGCGCCATTGCCACTGCACTCCATTGCGCATCACAACGCGGAGCTTCCTGCGCCTGCACGGCATAAGACACCAGGCCGATCACAGCCATCAGTAAGGGGTAGAAACTGCGCTTTACACTCACGTATGGCTTCTCCATATGCATATGGTGTGGCTGGAACTCACGCGCATACGTACCGCACGTACGCAAGGCACGCTGCAACAACATTGCTGGCTGCGGAAAGAAGGGGAGAATACGTTCCGTGTACTGACAATACCGATCCATGAGCTTGCATGAGCTAACCGATAGTTAATCTGGATCAATAAAAAACAGGTGAAAGTTCACAGATGCACGCATCCTAGCGGCGTGAGCCAAACAGCGTCAACCCATGGCAGTGGTATGAAATACGTTGTGCGCAAACGGGGGAGAAAATGCAGCGGATGGACGGCGGGAGAGGCGACTGCAAGCATGCCTGTCATGGCGACAGGCTATTGCCGAAAAACGCTATAGAGACAGAAGGGGAGAGGACGCTGCTACGTTGCCAGAATTTACCCCTCCCGGCCTCCCCCGCTCGCGGGGGAGGAGACAGGACGAATTTTTGTGATGGGTTCTACTGATCGAACGCCGACGGCGTCTCCTTCAGTTTCTTCATCTCCGCCTCCAGCAGCGCCTTGGCGGCCAGGCGGCGGCGCGCCTCTTCCTTTTCTGCCTCGGCCTTTTTCAGCTCGGCATCACGGCGGGCCTGGTCTTCCTGCAGGCGGCGCATCTCTTCGCGGCTGCGGGCCAGTTCCTGTTCCAGCTGTTTGCGCTCACGTTCCATGCGCTCCAGCTCCTGCCTGGACACAACATCCTGTGCGGGCGGCGCGGGCGGTTGAACCGGGGCCGGGCGAACCGATGCGGGTGCGGCGGGCGGCAAGCTCGGCATGGCGGCCGGCGCCGATGCCTTCACCATGGGCTCGCCCGCATCCAGCGCGGCCAGCTTGCGCTGGGCTGGGGTATACCCCTGGGCGGCGGAGGTTTCGTACCAGTGTCGCGCCTGGGCGGGATCGGCCTTAACGCCCTGACCCTGGGCATACATCTCGGCCAGCTTGAACTGCGCCTCGGCGTTGCCGATAGTGGCCATCTTCTGCTGGTAGTTGAACAGGCCTTCCCAGATCTTATCCTCTTCGGCCATGACGCCCTGGGCGAGCAGCAACAGACATAGCGAGAGGATAAAGGCGCAGAACCGTTGCGCGGCCTTGTTATGGGTATGTCTCATGTTGCCCCCTTTTATGTGCTGCTGATGGAGGAGATGCAGTCGGCGCCCCCTCTATTCCATCATGGCCGCCGCGTCGCGGCGGGATGTGGCCGACATCACAAAACTTCGTGTAGGAATACCCTGTGGACAAAGGGGCCTATTCCAAAAACGGAGCTGGTTGGGCAGGAAGCAGTTCAGTCCGCCTCGCGCTCGATGGAACAGCAGTGGGAGGCGGACGGCTCCGCCGCCTGCAACACTGCCCCGGTGACCGGATTGGGACGAAAGGTGGTACAGCCCTTGAGGCCGAGGCGGTGCGCCTCGCGGTAGATGGACTGAAACTGTTCAAAGGGATAGTCGGCTGGAATGTTGATGGTCTTGGAGATGGCACTGTCTACATAAGGCTGTAGTGCGGCCTGCATGGCGAGGTGTGCCTGCGGACTCAGTTGAGTGGCGGTCACGAAGTACGGTGGCAGCGGCGCATCACCATGCAGTTCATGCCACAGCCGCCAGGCATAGTCGCTCACTTCATACGGATGGTAGCTGCCATCACGCTCCAGCAGGCGGCGGCTGAACGACCAGTCGAATACGGGCTCCAGTCCGCTGGAGACATTATCGGCCAGCAGACTGATGGTGCCGGTGGGGGCAATGGCGGTGAGGTGACTGTTGCGTATGCCATGCGTCGCGATACCGTCGCGGATGTCGGCGGGCAGGCGCTGCACAAACGGCGAGGCCAGATAGGCGTCGCGCTCGAAGTAGGGAAACGGCCCCTTTTCCCGCGCCAGTTCCACCGAGGCGCGGTAGGCACAGTCGCGCAGTGCCTGCATCACCTGCTGCGCCAGGTGCCGGCCCGCCTCACTGTCGTAACGCAAACCCAGCATGAGCAGCGCATCGGCCAGGCCGGTGAGCCCGAGGCCGAGGCGGCGCGTGCCATGCGCCTGCTCGGCCTGTTGCGGCAGGGGAAAGCGCGAGGCGTCGATGACGTTGTCCATCAGCCGCACCGCCACCTGCACCGTCTCACGCAGGGCATCGCTGTCGATGCGGGCGCCGTCACTGAACGGCGCGTGGATGAAGCGGGGGAGGTTCACCGAGCCCAGATTACAGGCGCCATAGGGCGGCAGCGGCACCTCGCCGCAGGGATTCGTGGCGCTGATCTGTTCGCGGTAACAGAGATTGTTTTCCCGGTTGATGCGATCGACGAACAGCACGCCCGGTTCGGCGTAGTCGTAGGTGGCGCGCATGATCCGTTGCCAGAGCTGGCGTGCCGGGACGCGCTTGATGACACGGCAGGGAACCGAGCCGTGATGCCCCGGCCACTCGCGCAGGACGATTTCACCTGCAGCGCCATCCAGCGCCGCCGCAGGGAATAGCAGCGGCCAGTCGCCGCCCTCCTCCACCGCCTGCATGAACGCATCGCTCACCTGCACCGACAGATTGAAGTGACGCAGCTCGCGCGGGTCGTGCTTGGCGGCGATGAATTGTTCGATATCCGGGTGGTCGCAGCGCAGTGTTGCCATCATGGCGCCGCGGCGCGCGCCGGTGGACAGCAGGGTGGCGCACATGCTGTCCCAGATGCGCATGAACGACACCGGGCCGGAGGCGATGGTGCCGGCGCGGTGGGTCAGGGTACCGGCCGGGCGCAGGGTGGAGAAGTCGTAACCGACGCCGCCGCCCTGCTGCATGGTCAGGGCGCCTTCCTTGAGCGCGTCGAAGATGCCGTCGAGGGAATCGTCGATGGTGCCCATGACAAAACAATTGAACAGGGTGACGTTGCGCGCCGTGCCGCTGCCCGCGAGGATGCGGCCGCCGGGCAGGAAACGGAAGTTGTCGAGGATGGCGTAGAAGCGGGTCTCCCAGGCATGCACCTCACCGCGTTCCTGCCGTGCCAGCGCTAGCGCGACACGGCGCCAGGTATCGGCCACCGTTTGGTCGTGGATCTGCTCGCCGTCCCGGTAGCGGTATTTGCTGTCCCAGACGTGGCGGGAAATCTCGGTGCTGAAGAGGTCGCGGCTCATGGCAGCAAGCATAGCCAACGCCAGAGCGGTTGTGTGCGACCGGCCAGGATTGGCGTCACTGCTTCACAAAGCGGCAATAGACGAAACGCTGTTCCTTCTGTGCCGGAGTGATGTGTCCCTCGCTCAGGGTTTCCACCAGCGTATAACCGGCACCCAGCTCGGCACTGAGGGTAGCGGGGCTATAACGCTGCACCGGCAGATTGCTGCATTTTTCCGGACCATCGAGGGCAAAAGTGGCGATGATCAGATGGCCGCCGCTGCGCAGGCCGCGGTCGAGACGCTGGCGATAGGCCAGGCGGTCGGCAGGTTCGGTGAGAAAGTGGAACACGGCACGGTCGTGCCACAGCGCATAGTTTTTGGCCGGCTCGAAGGCGGTGGCGTCGGCCACGATCCAGTCGACGCGGGCGGCGCGTTCGCCCAGACGCTCACGGGTGTGTTGCAGGGCGGCGGCGGAGATGTCCAGTACGCTGACGTCGCTGTAACCGGCATCGAGCAGGTTGTCGACCAGGCGCGAGGCGCCGCCGCCCATATCGATCACCGGCAAAGACTTGTCGATACCTGCGGCAGCAATCAGGCGCAATGAATATTCCGGCCGCGGCTGAAACCAGCTCACCTCGGTGGGCTGCTTTTGCGCGTAAACCTGCTCCCAATGCTGCTTGCGGTCCATGGTCTCCTCCAGTTGTCATCGTAGGAGCACACCCCGTGGGCGACGACCGTGTCGCGGGCCATGTGCGCCGCGAGGACTCGGCTCCTACATTACATTTTCTTTTTGCGGGCGCGTTTTTTCTCGGCCTTCTTGATGTGCGCCACCATGCGCTTGCGCTTTTGCGCCTGACGCGGGGTGAGCGTGTTCTTCTTGCCGGCGTAGGGATTGTCGCCGGACTTGAACTCGATGCGTACTGGCGTACCTTCCAGCCGGAGATGTTCACGGAAGAAATTGGACAGATAGCGTTGATAGCTGTTGGGTACCTGCTCAGTCTGGTTGCCATGGATGATGATCAGCGGCGGATTCTTGCCGCCCTGGTGGGCGTAGCGCAACTTGATGCGGCGGCCACCGACCAACGGCGGCTGGTGCGCCACCAGCGCGGATTCCAGCAGACGGGTCAGTTCGGGGGTGGAGAATTTGCGCAGTGCCGAGGCGTAGGCGCGCTTCACCGAACCGAACAGATCGCCGACACCGGTGCCGTGCAGCGCGGAGATGTAGTGCAGCTTGGCGAAGTCGAGGAACGGCAGTTTCAGATCCAGTTCGCGCCGCACATTGTCGCGTTGGTCCTGGCTAAGGCCGTCCCACTTGTTCACCGCCAGCACCAGGGCGCGGCCGGCATCGAGCACGAAACCCAGCAGGGTGGCGTCCTGCTCGCTGATGCCCTCGCGCGCATCCAGCACCATCACCACCACGTTGGCCTCTTCGATGGCCTGCAGCGTCTTGATGACGCTGAACTTCTCGATGGCCTCGTCGATGCGCGCGCGGCGCCGCACGCCGGCGGTGTCGATCAGGGTGTAGTCCTGGCCATCGCGCTCGAAGGGGATGAAGATGCTGTCGCGGGTGGTGCCCGGCATGTCGAACACCACCACACGCTCCTCGCCGAGGATGCGATTGACCAGGGTGGATTTGCCGACATTGGGGCGGCCGACGATGGCGACCTTGATGCGATCATAGTCGTCCCCTTCGGCCTCCTCCTCTTCCTCCTCCGGCAGCGCCGCCAGCACCTGCTCCATCAGGCGCGGTACGCCGCGGCCGTGCACGGCGGCGATGGGCACCGGCTCGCCCAGACCAAGGCCGTGGAACTCCGCCGCCAGCTGTGCCGGGTCACCGGTATCGGTCTTGTTGACCACCAGCATCACATCCTTGCCGCGCTGGCGCAGCCAACGGGCGATCGCTTCATCAGAGGCATTGAGACCGTCACGGCCATCGACCATGAACAGCACCACATGGGCCTCGTCCACCGCCTGCTGCACCTGCCGCACCATCAGGCCTTCGAGGCCCTGTTCGTTGCCAGACAGGCCACCGGTATCGACCACGATGTAGGGACGCTCACCCACCTTGCCGACACCATACTGGCGATCGCGCGTCAGGCCGGGCATGTCCGCCACCAGGGCGTCACGGGAACGGGTGAGGTAATTGAACAGGGTGGATTTGCCGACGTTGGGCCGCCCCACCAGGGCGATGACCGGTTTCATGACAGTGGTTGAATCCTAATTAATCCGGCAACACGCGCAGGGCATTGAGAGTACCGCGTTTGTCCATGGCGTAGACGTGATCGTCCAGCACCTGGGGCGCGGCGAGGACGGCGCGATCCTCTTGATAACCATTACCAGGATAGTAGGACGGTACCGGATACAGCGCTTCCCAGTCCTCCACCCGCACCCGTGCCAGCAAGGAACCTTCCTCGCGCGACAGCCAGTGTACATAACCCTCGAAATCGGCCACGACGACAGCGCCGCCCTGCACCGCCGGCGCAGACAGGGAACGGCCGCGCAGCGCGTTCTGCCGCCACAACGTGCCGCCATTGCTGCGCGCCAGCGCCCACAGATTACCCTCGGCATCGGTGACATACAGATCACGACCGGCGACGGCCAACCCCGACCAGGTGGAGAAATCGCGCGTCCACAGCAGACGGCCGCTGTCCAGGGTCAGCGCCGCGATGCGGCCCTGATAACCGGCGGCATACACTACGCCGTCACGCACGACCAGGCGCGCATCGACATCGACCATACGTTCCAGCTCGGTGCGGCCGCGCGGGATCGCCAGCGCCGTCTCCCACAGCGGCCGGCCGTCCTGCAGGGACACGGCGGCGAGGCGACCGCTGTCGAAACCGGCCACCACGATGCTGCCCTCAATCTGCGGCTCACCCACGCCGCGCAGCGACAATAGCGGCACCGGCTGGCTGTAGCGCCACAGGCGGCGACCGTCACTGGCGTCGAGTCCGAACAGTGCACCATCCACGCTGCGCGCCACCACCACATTGCCGCTGCGCCGCGGCGCCGCCAGCACCTCGCTGCTCACCGGCGCACGCCAGCGCACCTGACCGTCGCGCTTGTCCAGGGCGATCACTTCCGCATCGCCGCCCAGCAGCAGCAGATCGCCGCCGTCGCCTGGCCCGCCGTTGATCGCGGTATCGAGATCGGCACGCCACACGCGCGCGGCCGACTCCAGTTCAAACGCCTCCACCCGCCCCTTGCGGTCGGCCGCGTAGATGCGATCCCGTTCCACCAGCGGCGTCAGGGCGATGAAATGTTTGTCCACCCCCTTGCCGAGCTGGCGCGCCCACCGCGCCTCCACCGCGAGCGCCGGCTTGAAGGCGGTCAGCTCAGCCGGCGGGTCCAGGGCCAGACGGCTCGGGCCGCTGCTGCAGGCAGCGAGCAGCGGAGCAGCGACAGCAAGTAGGAAAAGGCGCATCACTGGGCGGCAACTCCGGCATCGGCAAGATCGTCCACCTTCATGCGCAGCACCTGCTGCTTGGCAGGCACATCAGCCGATGCAGCCAGGGCCGACTGATAGGCACGCAGCGCATCGGCGCGACGCCCTTGCGCCAGATAGGCATCCCCCTTCACCTCTTCGGCCAGGGCAGTGAAGCTGCCGCTACCGAGGCCGCTCACCTGCTGCAAGGCCGCGTCGGTTTGACCCTGCGCCACCAGCACCCGCGCCAGGCGCACCTGTGCCAGCTTGCGCACCTCGTCCAGCTTGGCGTTTTGCATCACCCAGCGCAGATGGGCGCCGGCACCATCGAGATCATTCTGATCGACGGCCTGCTGCGCCAGACTCAGCGAGGCCAGCGCGGCATAGGGCGTGTTGGCGTGTTCGGCAATGATGCGGCGCGCAATCTCCACCACCTCGCGGCCCTCGCCCTCATCCATACGCTGCAATAACATCTGGTACTGGGTGGAGGCATCCTCCGCCTGGGCGCGGGTGCTCTCCTGCCAATAGCGCCAGCCAAACACGGCCGCCAGTGCCAGCACGGCGCCGATGATCACGCTGCGCCCGTTTTCCTTCCACCAATCCTTGAGCGCTTCAACCTGTTCTTCTTCGGTACGATAGACTTCCACCGTGTTGTCTCCTTTGATTATTTGCGTCCGGCCACATAGTCCCGCAGAAACGGAACAATGCTGTCCAGGGCCAATGTCTGCTGTTCCGCCTGTTCGCGCAGGGACTTGATGCCGACGCTACCGTTGACGACCTCTTCCTCGCCCATCACCAGGGCGAGCGCAGCGCCGCTCTTGTCCGCCCGCTTCAACTGGCTCTTGAAATTGCCGCCGCCGTGATTGAGCTGGACGCGCAAGCCCGGCACCTCGTCGCGCAGCCGCTCGGCCAGCAGCATGGCGTGTTGCTGCGCCATATCCCCCACGCGCACCAGATAGACGTGGGGCCGGAACTGCTCCAGCGGCACCACGCCCTCGTCCAGCAATGCCGTAAGACGTTCCAGGCCGATGGCAAAGCCGATGGCCGGCGTCGCCTTGCCGCCCAGTTGTTCCACCAGACCGTCGAAGCGGCCGCCGGCGCACACCGTGCCCTGCGCGCCCAGCTTGTCGGTGACCCACTCGAACACAGTGCGGCCATAGTAATCGAGGCCGCGTACCAGACAGGGATTGACCTGGTAGCGCACGCCGGCGGCCTCCAGCTGCACGCACAATCCATCGAAATGCGTTTTTGACTCTGCATCCAGATGTTCGGTCAGCTTGGGCGCCGCCGCGATGAGCTGCGCCATGTCCGGATTCTTGCTGTCGAGGATGCGCAGCGGATTGCTCAGCAGACGACGGCGGCTATCCTCGTCGAGCTGTTCCATGTGTTGCTCGAAGTACAGCACCAGCTTCTCGCGGTAAATGGCGCGCGCATAGGACGAACCCAGCGAGTTGAGTTGCAGGGTAACGGAGTCCTCCAGACCGAGCAGGCGCCACAGGCGCGCGCTCATCAGGATCAACTCGGCATCCACATCCGGGCCTTCTAGGCCGAATACCTCGACGCCGATCTGATGGAACTGGCGGTAGCGTCCCTTCTGCGGCCGCTCGTGACGGAACATCGGCCCGAGGTACCACAGCTTCTGCGTCTGGTTGTAGAGCAGACCGTTCTCGATGGCGGCGCGCACGCAGCCGGCCGTCCCTTCCGGGCGCAAGGTGAGCGAATCGCCGTTGCGGTCCTCGAAGGTATACATCTCCTTCTCGACGATATCGGTCACCTCGCCGATGGAGCGTTTGAACAGCTCGGTCTTCTCGACAATCGGCATGCGCACCTCGCTGTAGCCATAGGAGGCCAGCAAAGCGCGCAGGGTCTGCTCCACGAACTGCCAGGTCGGCGTCTGCTCCGGCAGGATGTCGTTCATCCCGCGCACGGCCTGAATATTACCGCTCAATGTGTTTCTCCACTAATACACAAAAACCAACTTCATACCCCGGCGCAGAGACGCAGAGGCGCAGAGAAAATCAATTGGATGAATATCTCTGCGCTTCGGCGTCTCTGCGACAGATTTGTTTTCATGCCCTAACGTTCAGGCGTTGTCCTTGCGCCGCGCCAGTTCGGCGCGGATCTGTTTTTCCAGTTCATCCACCAGGTGTGCGTTGTCTACCTTGTGGTCCGGCTTGCCGCCGACGTAAAGCAGGTTGGGCTGGCCGCCGGCCAGGCCGATGTCGGCCTCGCGCGCCTCGCCCGGGCCATTGACCACGCAGCCGATCACCGCCACATCCAGCGGCTCCAAGACATCTTCCAGGCGCTGCTCCAGCGCATTCACCGTGGCGATGACGTCGAAGTTCTGCCGCGAGCAGGACGGGCAGGCAATGAGATTGATGCCCTTGCTGCGCAGGTGCAGGCTCTTGAGGATGTCGAAACCGACGCGGATCTCCTCCACCGGGTCCGCCGCCAGCGACACCCGGATGGTGTCACCGATACCGTCCACCAGCAGCAGGCCGAGGCCGATGGCCGACTTCACCGCGCCGGCGCGAAAGCCGCCCGCCTCGGTGATGCCCAGGTGCAAGGGCTGTTCGATCTGTGCCGCCAGCTTGCGGTAGGCTTCCACGGTGAGAAACACCTCGGACGCCTTGAGGCTGATCTTGAAGTCCTGAAAATCGAGCTTGTCGAGGATCTCGATGTGGCGCAGTGCCGACTCGACCAGCGCATCGGCGGTGGGCTCGCCGTATTTCTTCTGCAGGTCCTTTTCCAGAGAACCGGCATTCACGCCGATGCGGATCGGGATGTTGCGCTCGCGCGCCGCGCTCACCACGGTGCGCACGCGATCCTCGCGCCCGATGTTGCCGGGATTGATGCGCAGACAGTCAGCACCCAGCTCGGCCACGCGCAGCGCGATCTTGTAGTCGAAGTGGATGTCGGTAACCAGCGGCACCTGCACCTGCTTCTTGATTTCGCCGAAGGCCTCGGCGGCCGCCATGTCCGGCACCGAGACACGCACGATATCGGCACCCACCGCTTCCAGGGCGCGGATCTGCCGCACCGTCGCCGCCACATCGCAGGTGTCGGTATTGGTCATGCTCTGCACCGAGATGGGCGCATCACCGCCTACCGGCACATTGCCGACCATGATCTGGCG
The DNA here is from genome assembly GCF_059410345.1 of Sulfurivermis sp. NCBI lineage: Bacteria > Pseudomonadati > Pseudomonadota > Gammaproteobacteria > Thiohalomonadales > Thiohalomonadaceae > Sulfurivermis > Sulfurivermis sp. Next base: position 10,477 of record NZ_JBLJDO010000024.1, read on the forward strand.
CGACTTGCGCCGCTTGATGGGGGAAGGCTGGTGCATGTTCTACTCGGCGAGGGGCTTGTTGTCGGCGGCCTTGCCGAGGCGGAACTTGGCCACGTCGCGGCGATGGAAGGGACGGTGATCGTACACCTGCCCCTGGTAGTACAGCGTCACCGCCGGCGCATAGCCGAGGAACACCTCGAACGGCGCCTTGCCACGCACGGTGCGGGTGGTTCCCTCCTTCAACAACTCATAGGCCACCTGCGTACCCGCGGCGTCCTTGATCTCCAGCCAGCAATCGCCATGGGTCGCCTCCAGCTGGATTTCGGCCAGGGCCAGCGGTGCCGCCACCGGTGCCGGCGGCTCGGCCGCCGGGGGCGGCTCCTGCGCCACAGGTTCCTCGGGCGGTGCCGTCTCGCCCGCCGGCGGCAGTGACAATTCCACCGTGCCACCGGAGCGCAGCGTCGGAACCTGCTCCAGCACGGCCTCGGTTTCCTGCGGCTGGCGGGCCAGCCACCAGGCCACCAGCAGACCGATGAGCAGCAGGATGAGCAGCCAGGTCACCACTCTTACCGGCCAATCGCTGCTGCGCCGCTGATGCGGCGCCATCACCGGCGACACCAGTACCGGCGACTCGTCGCGCCGCTCCAGCATGGCGACCAGCTCCTCGGCCGGCAAATCCAACAGACGCGCATAGCTGCGCAGATAACCGCTGACGAAAGCCACCGGCGGCAGGTGGGCGGTGTCGTCCTCCTCCAGCGCACGGATCAGTTCCAACCGCAGACGCAGACGTGTGGACACTTCCTCCCGGCTCAGACCTGCTGCTTCACGCGCCAGACGCAGACGTTGGCCGGGGCCGCAGGCCACTGCCGCGTCCTGCGCCATCGCTTCGGTATTGGATTCGTCGTTCACGGTCATCGGGATTTCAGGTAGAGCTGGGTTTCTTCCGCAGTGGGGAAATTATTGCGCAGTGACAGGCTGTAACTGGACAGGGCATTGCGGTCACCCAGCACCCGTTCGATCTGGATCCCCAGCCACAGGCTCTGCGGCGTATGCGGGGCGATTGCCGCATAGCGCTGCAGGAAAGCGCGCGCGGAAATATGGTTGCCCTGTTGCAGGGTGATACTTGCCATCGCCAGCAGCGACTTGGGCAAACGGGCGTTGATCTTCAGCGCTTCGCGGTAATACTGCTCGGCCTTCACCAAGTCGCCCTTTTCCTGCATGCACTGGCCGAGGTTCTCATAGGCCTGTTCGCGCCCCGGCCACACCGGGTTCTGCAGGGCCTGCAGGAAACGCCTTTCACCTTCGTCATACCGCCCCTCGCTGCACAGGAACACGCCATAGTTGTTCTGAATGGACGAGTCGTCCGGTGCCAGCGAGGCAGCGCGGCGGAAATGCTCGCCGGCCTTGTCGTTGCGTTCGAGGCGGCGGTACAGCTCGGCTAGGTAGTGATGGGCATTGACCGAGCGCGAATCGTATTCCACCGCCTTGAGCAGCTTTTCCATGGCCAGTTCATTATTGCCCTGCACCATGTAGCGTAGACCAAGCTCCGAATTGAATTCGGCGGCCTTCTTCGGATCGGTGGTGTCACGCTCGGGGCTGCTGGCGCAACCGCCCAGCAGGGCAAACACAAGCAACAGGGCGAAGCTGCGCAGATTAATCATGAGGCGATCCTTTGCATGGTGACGATCTTCTGACTGCGGCGGGTCCGATCCTGCACCTCACCCACCAGCTGGCCACAGGCGGCGGCGATGTCGTCGCCGCGCGTCTTGCGGGTGACGGTGATCAGGTTGCCCGCCATCAGGATGTCGCGGAAGCGATCGATGGCTTCCTGACTGGAACGACGGTAACTGGTGCCGGGGAAGGGATTGAACGGAATCAGGTTGACCTTGGCCGGCGTGCCGCGCAGCAGCTTGAGCAGGGCGCGGGCGTGTTCCGGCGTATCGTTGACCCCTTCCAGCATGGCGTATTCGAAGGTGACGCGGCGGTGCGGCACATCGGCGCAATAACGGCGGCAGGCGGCCAGCAGTTCGGCGATGGGGTACTTGCGGTTGATGGGCACCAGCTCGTTGCGCAACTCATCATTGGGCGCATGCAGCGATACCGCCAGACTGACGTCGATGGCCTCGCGCAGCTGGTCGATGGCCGGCACCACGCCGGCAGTACTCACCGTGACGCGGCGCTTGGAGATACCGAAGGCGTAGTCGTCCTGCATCAGCTCCATCGCCTTCACCACGTTGTCGAAGTTGAGCAGCGGCTCGCCCATGCCCATCAGCACCACGTTGGTGATCACCCGCTCGCCCTTGTTCTGCGGCAGGCCGATGAGGCGCGTGGCAAGCACCACCTGGCCGATGATCTCGGCCGTGGTGAGGTTGCGGTTATAGCCCTGCTGGGCAGTGGAACAGAAGGAGCAATTGAGGGCGCAGCCCACCTGGGACGACACGCACAGGGTGGAGCGATCCTTCTCCGGGATGTACACCATCTCGATGGAATTGCCGTCGGCCAGACGCAGCATCCACTTGCGGGTGCCGTCGCGCGAAGGCATGTCCACGGCCACGTCGGGCAGGCGCACCTCGGCCTGTTCCTTCAAGTGATCGCGCAGGGCCTTGCTCAGATTGCTCATGGCGTCGAAGTCGTCGACGCCATGATGGTAGATCCACTTCATCACCTGAGAAGCACGAAAGGCCTTCTCACCCAACGCGGTGAAGAAGGCCTCCATGTCCTGCCGGTTCAGATCCAGCAGATTGGTCTTCATAGGCTTCGCCTCTCAGGCCGCGCCGCGTCCCTTAACGGGTGCGCGGGCAGAGTTCCTCAGGCTTGAAGAAGTAGGCGATCTCGGCCTTGGCGGTGTCCGGGCCGTCGGAGCCGTGCACGGCATTCTCGTCGATGGACACGGCGAAATCGGCGCGGATGGTGCCGGGAGCCGCATCCTTCGGATTGGTGGCGCCCATCACCTCACGATTCTTGGCAATGGCGTTCTCCCCTTCCAGCACCTGTACCATGACCGGGCCGGAGGTCATGAAGGCGACCAGATCCTTGAAGAAGGGACGCTCCTTGTGCACGGCATAGAAGCCTTCCGCCTGCGCCTTGGACAGGTGCAGCATCTTGGCGGCGACGATCTTCAGGCCGGCCTTCTCGAAGCGGGCGTAGATCTCGCCAATGACGTTCTTGGCCACGGCGTCGGGCTTGATGATGGAAATGGTGCGTTCGATGGCCATCTACTGTGAATCTCCGTTACAAACCAATGGATTAAGGGGGTAAAAACGTAGAACCCGCGATTATACGCGGGCTCGGGGGGGCATTCCAGCGGAGACTGGCCCGCGTCTGGCGGCAGATCAGCTCCGCTCGTCGATCCAGGCCATCTGGATGGCCTCGAGGATTTTCTCGTTGGAACTTTCGGGATCGTCGGCGAACTCCGGCAAGGCGCAGACCCAGGCATGCAGGTCGGTATAGCGTACCCACTGCGGGTCCACATCCGGATGGGCCTCATCCAGGGCAATGGCGATGTCTAGGGTGTCGGTCCAATTCATGTCGGTTCTCTGTGCGGGTCAATGCCTCTCCGACACCATGTTGATGGTGTACTTGGGGATCTCCACGACCAGGTCGGTATCACCCACCACGGCCTGGCAGGACAGGCGCGAGTCCGGTTCCAGCCCCCAGGCTTTGTCCAGCATGTCTTCCTCCAGCTCCTCGGCAGGATTGAGGGAGGCGCCGCCTTCGCGGATGTAGACATGGCAGGTGGTGCAGGCACAGGACTTCTCGCAGGCGTGCTCGATCTCGATGCCGTGGGCCAGGGCGGCATCGCATACGGTGGTGCCCGGCTCGGCCTGGATCACCGCACCCTCGGGGCAGATTTCCTCGTGCGGCAAAATGATGATTTGAGGCATGGGTGATGTTTCCTCCGCCAAGAAAAGGCTTTTCAGTCCGCAAATGAACGCGAATGGGCGCCAATCGAGCGAGTTGGCACCATGGCACTGCGGATAAGACATTGGCGTGTATTTGCGTTCATTCGCGGACTGATTGTACTCAAAGTTCGTCTATGCGATGGCCGGCCAGGGCCTTTTTGATGCCGGCATCCATGCGCCGGGCAGCGAATTCTGCGCTGGCGTGATCCATGGCCTCGATGGCGCGCTTGATGGCACGGTGATCGTTGCCGTCGCGGGCGACGCGCAAGGCGGCCATGGCCTGATCTATGGCGGCGCGCTCCTGCCCATTCAACAGATCGGCGCCGTCGGCGGCGAGGGCGGCGGTCAGCGCCTCCAACACGCGGTCGGCCTCCACCTGCTGCTCGCGCAGATTACGGGCGGCCACGTCATCCTCGGCATGGGCCATGGAATCGCGCAACATCTGCTCGATCTCGCCATCGGTGAGGCCATAGGACGGCTTCACCTGGATGCTGCTCTCCACCCCGGAGGTCATCTCGCGGGCGGACACACTGAGCAAGCCATCGGCATCCACCTGGAAGGTGACGCGGATGCGGGCGGCGCCGGCGGCCATAGGTGGGATGCCATGCAGTTCGAAGCGGGCCAGGGAGCGGCAGTCGCTCACCAGGTCGCGCTCGCCCTGTACCACATGCACCGCCATGGCGGTCTGGCCATCCTTGAAGGTGGTGAACTCCTGGGCGCGCGCCACCGGGATGGTGGTATTGCGCGGGATCACCTTCTCCACCAGGCCGCCCATGGTCTCCAGGCCCAGCGACAGCGGGATGACGTCCAGCAGCAACATCTCGCTGTCCGGCTTGTTGCCCACCAGCACGTCGGCCTGCATGGCGGCGCCCACGGCCACCACCTTGTCCGGATCGATGTCGGTGAGCGGAGTGCGGCCGAAGAACTCGCCCACCAGTTCGCGCACCCGCGGCACGCGGGTGGAGCCGCCTACCATCACCACCTCTCTCACCTCCGCCGTGTCGATGCCGGCGTCCTTGAGGGCACGGCGGCAGGCGGCCAGGGTCTTGCGGATCAGCGGGTCGACCAGGGCGTGGAACTGCTCGCGCGACAGTTCCCCCTGCCAATGGGTACCATCGGCCAGCTCCACCTTGAGCGGCGTCACGGTGGCGTTGGTGAGCGCCTCCTTCGCCGCGCAGGCATCACGCAGCAGGCGGCGCATCTGGCGGTGGTCGGCATCGTCGCCGATACCGGCCTGGGCCATGATCCATTCGGCGATGGCATGATCGAAGTCATCGCCGCCCAGGGCCGAGTCGCCGCCGGTGGACATTACCTCGAACACGCCCCGGGACAGGCGCAGGATGGAGATGTCGAAGGTACCGCCGCCCAGATCATAGATGGCGATGACCCCCTCCTCACCGCGGTCCAGGCCATAGGCCACGGCCGCGGCAGTGGGTTCGTTGAGCAGGCGCAGCACATTGAGGCCGGCAAGCCGGGCGGCGTCCTTGGTGGCCTGACGCTGGGCATCATCGAAATAGGCCGGCACGGTGATCACCACGCCGGTGAGGTCGCCGCCCAGGGCGGTCTCGGCGCGCAGCTTGAGCGCCTTGAGGATCTCGGCCGACACCTCCACCGCGCTGACATCGCCACCGGCGGTATGCAGGCGCGGCACGGCCGCCTCGGCACTGACAAACTCATAGGGCAGGCGCTCGCCCAGCGCCTTCACATCCTTCACCCCGCGCCCCATCAGGCGCTTCACCGAGGCGATGGTGTTGAGCGGGTCGGCCGCTGCCATGGCCTTGGCCTCGAACCCCACCTGCGGCACGGCACCTGCCACGTAGCGCACCACCGAGGGCAGCAGGTGACGGCCCTGCTCATCGGGCAGGGTCTCGGCCAAACCACTGCGCACACTGGCCACCAGGGAGTTGGTCGTACCCAGATCAATGCCCGCTGCCAGCCGGTGCTGGTGCGGTATAGTGGATTGGCCGGGTTCGGCGATTTGCAGCAGTGCCATGACTTGTTCCGTTTCGCCTTACCGGCGCAAAAAACCTCAGTCCGCAAATGCACGCAAATTATCGCTTCACCACATTCGCGCCCATTTGCGTATATTCGCGGACCATTTCTTAGGGAAGCTCTGAATAAGTTCAGAGCTTCCGCGGCACAGGGATGTGCCGCCATGTTCCAACGACGATAAGCCGTTGGAACATGAAGCGAATCGAAAATCACATTTTTCGAGTCGCGTGGGCTGAGAAGTCCAGGATGGACTTATTCAGACCTTCCTTAGTTGTTATGCGCCAGGTCGTCCTCGCGCTCATCAACTTCATCCAGCAGCTTGCGCATGAATTGCAGCTTGCGCAACCGCTCCGGCGCCTGTTGCAGCGCATCCGCTTCACCGCGTTGGAACAGTGCGGCCAGTTCCTCTACCAGGCGCCGTTCGGTGGCCTCGGCGCTGCCGCGCACCTGCTCCAGCGCGGCAAAGGGATCGGCCGCCTGCGGTGCCGCATCCAGGGCCTCGCGCAACTCCATCTGTTCCATCAGGAACATGGGGTCCATGCGGGTGTCGGTGTCGGACAGGGTGATGCCGTTCAGCTCCAGCAGATAGCGGGCGCGGGCCAGCGGGTCCTTCAGGGTGCGATAGCCCTCATTGATCAGCGAGGCCTGCTGCACCGACAACAGGCGCTCACGTTCGGAGGCGCCGGCATAGCGATCGGGATGGGCGGCGCGTTGCAGGTCGCGGTAGCGCAGGGCCAGGGCCTCGGCATCCACTTCGAAGCCCACCGGCAGTCCGAACAACTGGAAGTAGTTTTCGCTCATCGCCGCCCTTGAAAATAATCAACCACGGAGAACACGGAGTTCCATCATTGCATCCTGCCCCGTGTACTTCGCGCTCTCCGTGGTTTGCCGGCCGTGCCGTACGAGGCCTCAGACGTTGAAGCTTTCGCCGCAGCCGCAGGCGTCCTTGACGTTGGGATTGTTGAAGCGGAAACCTTCGTTGAGGCCCTCGCGGGTGAAGTCCAGTTCGGTGCCGTCCAGATACAACAGGCTCTTGGGGTCGATGATGACCTTGACGCCGTGGCCCTCGAACACCTGATCCTCGGGCTGTAATTCGTCGACGAACTCCAGCACGTAGGACATGCCGGAGCAACCGGAGGGCTTCACGCCCAGACGGATGCCCACACCCTTGCCGCGATTGGTCAGGAACTTCTGCACGTGGCGGGCAGCCGCTTCGGTGATGGTGACGGCCATGGGAGTAACCTCGCTGCTTATTTCGCCTGCTTGGCCTTGTAGTCTTCGATGGCGGCCTTGATGGCATCCTCGGCCAGTACCGAGCAGTGAATCTTCACCGGCGGCAGCGCCAGTTCCTCGGCGATCTGGCTGTTCTTGATCTCCAGTGCCTGGTCCAGGGTCTTGCCCTTCATCCACTCGGTCACCAGCGAACTGGAGGCGATAGCGGAGCCGCAACCGTAGGTCTTGAACTTGGCATCCTCGATGACACCGTTCGGGCTGACCTTGATCTGCAAACGCATCACGTCGCCGCAGGCCGGCGCGCCAACCATGCCGGTGCCGACATCAGCCGCGTCCTTGTCCAGGGCGCCGACGTTGCGCGGATTTTCGTAGTGGTCGATGACCTTGTCGCTATATGCCATTTCGCTGAACCTCGCCTGCTAACCGACCCGGCCCACAGGCCGGGACTCGCGATGATAAATCAATGCGCCGACCACTGCACGGTGGAGAGGTCGATGCCCTCCTTGTACATGTCCCACAGGGGGGACAACTCGCGCAGCTTGGAAATCTTCTGGTGAATCAGCTCCACCGCGCGGTCGATGTCCTGCTCGGTGGTGTAGCGACCGATGGAGAAGCGCAGCGAGCTGTGCGCCAGCTCGTCCGGGCGGCCGATGGCACGCAGCACGTAGGACGGTTCCAGGCTGGCCGAGGTACAGGCCGAGCCGGAGGACACCGCCAGATCGCGCAGCGCCATCATCAGCGACTCGCCCTCCACATAGTTGAAGCTGATGTTGAGGTTATGCGGCACGCGGCGCTCCATGTCGCCGTTGACGTAGACCTCTTCGATGTCCTGCACGCCCTTGAGCAGGCGGTCGCGCAGCATGCGGATGCGCTCGTTTTCCTGCGCCATCTCCTCGCGGGCAATACGGAAGGCCTCGCCCATGCCGACGATCTGGTGAGTGGGTAGGGTGCCGGAGCGCATGCCGCGCTCGTGGCCGCCGCCGTGCATCTGCGCCTCCAGGCGCACGCGCGGCTTGCGGCGCACGTACAGCGCACCGATGCCCTTGGGGCCATAGCACTTGTGGGCGGAGAAAGACATCAGATCGACCTTGAGCTTGTCCAGGTCGATGGGCACCTTGCCGGCGCTCTGCGCCGCGTCGACGTGGAACAGGATGCCGCGGGCGCGGGTCATCTCGCCGATGGCGGCGATGTCCTGAATCACGCCGATTTCGTTGTTCACGTGCATGATGGACACCAGGATGGTGTCGGGACGCATGGCCGCCTCCAGCTTGGCCAGGTCGATCATGCCGTTGAGTTCGGGTTGCAGGTAGGTGATTTCGTAACCGAAGCGTTCCAGGTGGCGGCAGGTATCCAGCACGGCCTTGTGTTCGGTCTTGCTGGTGATGATGTGCTTGCCCTTCTTGGCGTAGAACTCGGCCACGCCCTTGATGGCCAGGTTGTCCGATTCGGTGGCACCGGAGGTCCACACGATCTCCTTGGGGTCACAGTTGACCAGGGCGGCCACCTGCTTGCGCGCCTCTTCCACTGCCTGCTCCGCCTCCCAGCCGAAGACATGGGAACGGGAAGCCGGGTTGCCGAAATGGCCGCTGTCCAGGGTCAGGAAGCTGCACATCTTCTCTGCCACCCGCGGGTCGACAGGGGTGGTGGCGGCGTAATCCAGATAGATCGGTTTGCTCATCACTTGCTCCATTCCTGTTGGCAGCGTCACCAGGCCGTGGCGGCCAGGGTCTGCAACCGCGCCGCCTGCGTGCGCAGCGCGGCGATCAAGGTATCCACATCGTGTTCCGTATTGCCGGCGCCGAGACTGACGCGTACCGCGCAGCGCGCGATCTCCGCGCTCACGCCCATGGCGCGCAACACATGGCTCGGCTCGCTATAGCCGCTGCCGCAGGCGGCGCCGCTCGACAGCGCCAAGCCCAGGCGATCCAGCTCCAGCAGCAGCGTCTCCCCCTCCATACCGGGCAGGGCCAGAAACACTGTGTTCGGCAGCCGCGGCGCCTGTGCGGCAAACACCAGCGCCTGCGGCACCTGCGTCGCCAGCCCCAGCTCCAGCCGCTGCCGCAACGCGCTCATGCGTGAACTGCGTGCCGCCAGTTCGGCCTGGGCCAGCTCGGCGGCGCGGCCAAAGCCGACGATACCGGCCAGATTCTCGGTACCGCCACGGCGGCCCTTTTCCTGCCCGCCGCCGTGCAACAGCGGCTCCATGTCCACCGCCTTGTCCAGCAGCAGTGCGCCGACACCCTTGGGGCCGTTCAGCTTGTGCGCCGACATACTCATCAGGTGGGCGCCGCTGGCGGTAAAATCAACCGGCAACTTGCCCAGCACTTGCACCGCATCGGTGTGCAGCACGGCACCCGCCGCCCGCACCGCCGCCGCGATGGCGGCCATATCATTCACCACGCCGGTTTCGTTATTGGCCCACATCACCGAAACCAGGCGCGCACCGTCCCGCAGCGCCGCGCTGACCGCCTGCGCCGTCACCTCTCCCTGGTCCGTCACCGGAATGGTTGCCGTCGTCCAGCCGGCGCGGGCCAAGGCCGCGGCCGGTTGCTGCACCGAGGCATGTTCCACGGCGCTGACGGCAAGGCATGAGGCCGGCATGCGCGCGGCCACGCCCTTGAGGGCGGCATTGTTGGCCTCGGTGCCCCCGCTGGTGAATACCACCTGCGAGGGATGGGCGCCGGCCAGGGCCGCCACCTGCTCCCGCGCCTGCTCCAATGCCGCGCGTGCCGCGCGACCCAGGGCATGGACACTGGAGGGGTTGCCGTAAGCTCCCGCAAACCAGGGGAGCATCGCCTCCAGCACCCGCTCATCGAGCGGGGTGGTGGCATTGTGATCCAGATAGATCACGGTCTACTGCAACAAACAGGCTTAACTGACGACGGCCTTCCGGCTTGCCGCCAGCGGAACGGCCTTGTGCTCATGCTTGTGGCCGCTGGCCTCGCGCACGTGGTGCTGCGCCACCAGCTTGGCCAGACTGATGCCCTGCAGGAAGGCATAGATCTGGTTGCTGAGATCGCACCACAGTTCGTGGGTCAGGCACTCGCCCTCTTCATGGCAGTTGCCCAGCCCGTTGCAGCGCATGGCATCGACCTTCTCGTCCACCGCGGTAATGACGTCGGCGACACAGATCTCGCCGGCATCCCGGCTCAGGCGGTAACCGCCACCGGGGCCGCGGGCGGAGTCCACCAGCCCGTTCTTGCGCAGTTTGGAAAACAGCTGCTCCAGATAGGAAAGGGAGATACCCTGACGCTGGGAAATGTCCGCCAGCGTGATGGGGCCATCCTTATAATGGAGAGCCAGGTCGAGCATTGCAGTGACCGCGTAGCGGCCTTTCGTAGTCAGCCTCATTGCCTTGTCCCTATTGACCCAGTAAAGTTGTGGATGTCGGTAGCGCGTAAATTAGCAATACCAACCAAATCAGTCAACTTTTTTTTCCATTCTTTCCGCAGGGCATCCGCTGCACTCCTCGCTGCTCTTGCAACCGGCCGCCGGCTCAGAACTGCTGCGGATTTCGCACGATCCCAGCGGCGGCACCGGGACGTCGCCCAGCTCCGCCCCCAGCGCTTTCAAGCCCTTGCACATCTCCTCCATCTTGCTGTCCATGGCGTGGATGTGGTCGAGCATGCAATTGATGGCGTTGGCCACCGGGTCCGGCATGTCCTGGGTGGTGCCGTAGGCATCGAAGCCGATCTTCGCGGCGATGGCGCGGCGCCGCTCGCTGTGCTCATCGCTCTTGCGGCTGACTACCCGGCCCGGAATGCCCACTACGGTAGCCCCTGCCGGCACGTCCTTCACCACCACCGCGTTGGAGCCGATGCGCGCCCCCTTGCCGATGGTAATGGGGCCGAGCACCTTGGCGCCGGCACCCACCACCACGTTGTCCTCCAGGGTGGGATGACGCTTGCCCTTGTCCCAGCTGGTGCCGCCCAGGGTGACGCCGTGATACAGGGTGCAGTCGTCGCCAATCACCGCCGTCTCGCCGATCACCACGCCCATGCCATGGTCAATGAAGAAACGGCGGCCCAGGGTGGCGCCGGGATGGATCTCGATGCCGGTGAGCCAACGGGCGAAGTGGGACAGCACGCGCGCCAGCCAGCGCCAGCCCCAGTGCCACAGGCGGTGGCTCAGGCGGTGTACCAGCACCGCATGCAGACCGGGATAGGCGGTGAGGATTTCGAGGGTGCTGCGCGCCGCCGGGTCGCGCTCGAAGATGCAGCGGATATCCTCGCGTAGGGAATCGAACATGAAAGATGACCGTCAGGGAATCCCGATTAGATATATCGGCTTCATTCTCGCATAGAAGGCATCCGCAAATGAACGCCAATAAGCACGAATGCCGGCATATCGTTTCAGGCTGCTGCCCCGGGGTACCGATGAGCGCCCCTGCCGGACATCAGGCCAGACCCTTTCGCGCTTCGCTGGGATATTTGCGTCCATTCGCGTTCATTCGCGGATTCACCGCCTTACGCGCTTCTGCGTCTCGGTGAGGATGCCTCGCAGGATATTGAGTTCGACCCGTTCGGTGCGGGCGCGGTTGTAGAGCCGGCGCAGGCGGCGCATCACCTGGCGCGGATTGGTCGGATCGAGAAACCCGATAGCAACGAGCGTTTGCTCCAGGTGGGCATAGAACGACTCCAGTTCGTCAGCACTGGCGTAGTCGCCCTCATCGGCGACCAGCGGCTCTGCACCCAACAGAGCCATGCGCAGCTCATAGCTCACCACCTGCACCGCCGCTGCCAGATTGAGCGAGCTGTAGTCGGGGTTGGCGGGGATGTGCAACAGATAGTTGCAACGCTGCAACTCCTCGTTGCTGAGGCCGGAATGCTCGCGGCCGAACACCAACGCCACTTCCTGACCGGCCACCGCCGCGGCCGTGGCGCGCTGCGCCGCGCTGCGCGCATCGGACAGCGGCCAGGGCAGCGAACGCAGCCGCGCGCTCGCCCCCATGACCATGGAACAGCCGGCCAAAGCCTCATCCAGGCTGTCGCACACCACGGCACGGGTGAGCAGGTCATCGGCACCCGAGGCGCGCGAGGTGGCCTCGGCACAAGGGTACTGCTGCGGCCGCACCAGGTACAGGCGCGACAGGCCCATCACCTTCATGGCGCGGGCAGCGGCACCGATATTGCCCGGATGACTGGTCTCCACCAACACCACGCGCAGGCGGGCAAGGGCGGTCAAATTGTCTGCGGCAGGCTGCATTTTTCCCCTGTTCCCATTAAACTAGCGCCCTTCCCTGTTCTTTCTCTTTAACAATCGGAGAGTGCCTCCATGCACCCCATGCTGAATATCGCGGTCCGCGCGGCGCGCCGGGCCGGCGACATTATCGCCCGTTCCGCCGAACATGTGGATGGCCTCACCGTCACCAGCAAGTCGCACAACGACTTCGTCAGCGAAGTCGACCGCCGCGCCGAGCAGGAAATCATCCAGATTATCCAGAAGGCCTACCCGCACCACGCCATCATGGCGGAGGAAAGCGGCGCGCACCGCGCCGGCTCCGATACCTACGAGTGGATCATCGACCCGCTGGACGGCACCACCAATTTCCTCCACGGCTTCCCGCAGTACGCCGTGTCCATCGCGCTGATGGTGAAGGGCCAGCTGGATCAGGCGGTGATCTACGACCCGGTGAGCCAGGACCTGTACACCGCCAGCCGCGGCAGCGGCGCCCAACTCAACAACCGCCGCCTGCGCGTGTCGCGCCGCAACGAATTGGACGGCACCCTGATCGGCACCGGCTTCCCGTTCCGCCAGCCGGACCTGCTCGACCCCTATCTCAATACCTTCCGTGCCATGGCGCCCAAAGTGGCCGACATCCGCCGCGCCGGCTCCGCCGCGCTGGACCTGGCCTACGTCGCCGCCGGCCGTCTCGATGGCTTCTGGGAATTCGGCCTGTCACCGTGGGACATGGCGGCCGGTGCCCTGCTGATCCAGGAGGCCGGCGGTGTGGTGAGCGACTTCGGTGGCGGGCAGAACTATCTCAGCAGCGGCAACATCGTCGGCGGCAACCTCAAGCTACACGGCGCCATCCTCAAGACCATCCAGCCGGTCCTGCCGGAGTCGCTGCAACGCTGAGGTGACGGCCACCCCGGCGGTGCATCTCAAGTTCCTGACGCTGTGACCGACAACCTGAAGGACTCTCCACCTCAGGCATCGGAACCACAGCGTGCAGGCACTTCGCATCACCCCCATCGCGCCCCTCGAACTCACCATGCGTGAGGTGCTCGACGGTCTGGACGACCTCGCCAGCGGCTTTGCCTGGCAGAGCACGCCGGGCGTGTTCGAGATCATCGCCATCGAGGCGCCCGAGGGCGCGCACGACAGCCACGCCGCCGCCTAAGTTCAGGATGGACTTATTCGGACCCTCCCTTATTCAGAGCCTCCCTAACGGTTATAGTCTCCCGCCGCCTCTGGCTGATAGAGCACTTCCCGCACCCGCAGGCGCAACACTTGCCCGCCCGGCCCCGGCCAGTCGATTTCCTGCCCCGCCGCCAGTCCCAGCATGGCCGTCCCCACCGGCGCCAGGATCGACACCCGCCCCGCCGTACCATCGGCCTCGGCCGGATAGACCAGAGTCAGCTCATATTCCCGCCCCTCACCCTCCTCCACGCAACGCGCGGTGGAATGCATGGTGATCACCCCCGCCGGCATCTGCTCCGGCTCCACCACCTCGGCCCGCTCCAGTTCCTGGCGCAGGGCGGCTGCGGCCGGCAGGTGGCGATACTGCGGCCGCTGCAACAGGGTATCCAGGCGATCGTAATCGCTGCTGGTGATCTTGATTGCGGGCATGGTCATTTCATTACTCCTTAACTTACTGCATCGTTCACCGGCCCAAAAACACAGGGCCGGCACCTTGCGGTCCGGCCCTGTGTCTTATGCGGGCCGGCCGGCGTGTTGCCAGGCTGCCCGGACAGGTTCCGTGCAGCCTAAGGCTGGTTCTCCATCTCTTCCTCTCCCTCGCCTTCTTTCTTCACCGGCATGAGGTTTTCCTTGCTGATGCCGAGCGCCAGAGCGGCGGTGCTGGCAACGTAGACCGAGGAATAGGTCCCCACCAGGATGCCGATGAGGAAGGCGACAGCAAAACCGCGGATCATCTCGCCGCCGAAGATCACCAGCGCCAGCACCACCAGCAAGGTGGTACCGGACGTCAGCACGGTACGCGACAGGGTCTGGTTGATGGAGGTATTGACCACCTCCACCGGCGTCGCCTTGCGCATCTTGCGGAAGTTCTCGCGGATACGGTCGTAAATAACGATGGTGTCGTTGAGCGAGTAGCCTATCACCGCCAGCATTGCCGCCAGCACCGTCAGATCGAAGCTCCACTGGAACAAAGCGAACAGTCCGAGGATCAACACCGGGTCGTGAATCAACGCGATGATGGCGCCGACGCCGAGACGGTATTCGAAGCGCAGCGCCACGTAGATCAGGATACCGATGAGCGCATACAGGATGGCCAGACCTCCGTTCTCCAGCAGCTCTTCGCCCACCTGCGGACCGACGAACTCCACCCGGCGCAGTTCCAACTTCTCACCGGCGGCGTGTTCCAGGGCCGCATGCACCTCATTGCTCAACGTCGCCGAGGTCATGCCCTCACGCGGCGGCACGCGCACCATCACCTCGCGCGCGGTGCCGATGTGTTGCACCACTGCGTCGCCATAGCCGCTGGTCACCAGGGCGGCACGCACCTCAGTCAGTTCCGCCGGCTTGGAATAACCCAGTTCAATAAGGGTGCCACCGGTGAAATCGATGCCGAGATTGAGCGGACGCATGATCAACGCGCCGATGGAAATCACGAACAGCACGATGGAGATCACCACCGCCACCTTGCGCTGGCCGAGGAAATCGTAATTGGCGTTACGGAAGATCTGCATAGTCACTTTCTCACGCCAGCGGCAGCTTGGTCAGACGACGCTGGCGCCCATAGGTCAGGTTGACGATGGCACGGCTCACCATCACCGCAGTGAACATGGAGGTGAGGATACCGATGGACAGCGTCACCGCAAAGCCCTTCACCGGGCCGGTGCCGAAACCGAACAGCACCACCGCAGCGATCAGGGTGGTGATGTTGGCGTCGGCGATGGTGGCGAAGGCGCGTTCGTAGCCGGCGTTGATGCTGGCCTGGGGTGAATTGCCGTTATTCAGCTCCTCGCGGATGCGCTCGAAGATCAGCACGTTGGCGTCCACCGCCATGCCCAGCGTCAGCACAATGCCGGCGATACCGGGCAGGGTCAAGGTGGCCTGCAACAGCGACAGCACCGCCACGATCAGCACCAGGTTGAACAGCAGCGCCAGGTTGGCGACCAGCCCAAAGGAGCGGTACCAGAACACCATGAACAGCACCACCAAGGTGAAACCGATGAGTACCGAGGCCACGCCCTGATCGATGTTGTCCTGACCGAGGCTGGGGCCGATGGTCCGTTCCTCGATGATCTCCATTGGCGCGGCCAGCGCACCGGCGCGTAGCAGCAGGGCGAGGTTACGCGCCTCTTCGGAGCTGTCCAGGCCGGTGGTCTGGAAGCGCTTGCTGAAACGGTCACGGATCACCGCCACGCTGATCACTTCCTCGGTGCGCGAGGTGGTGCGCTGCGGCTGGCCGTTCACCATCTTGGTCTCGGTCTTGGTCTCGATGAACACCACCGCCATGCGCTTGCCGACATTGTCGCGGGTGGTATTGTCCATGCGCCGCGCACCCTGACCATCCAGGGTGACGCTGACCATCGGCCCGCCGCTCTGCGAGTCGATACCGGAGGCGGCGTCGATGATCTGGTCACCGGTGATGATCACCTGGCGTTGCAACAGGATCGGGCGGCCGTTGCGCTCGTAATACAGGCGGCTGTTGGGCGGTACGCGACCGGCCAGTGCATCCTCCACGCTGCGCTCCTCGTCCACCAGGCGATATTCCAGGGTGGCGGTGGCGCCGAGGATATCCTTGGCACGGGCGGTGTCCTGCACACCGGGCAGCTGTACCACGATGCGCTCGTCGCCCTGCTGCTGGATCACCGGCTCGGCCACGCCCAATTCATTGACGCGGTTGCGCAGGGTGGTGATGTTCTGCTGCAGGGCGAACTTCTTGATGTCGCGCAATTCCTGCTCGCTCAGGGCAGCCAGCACCAAGGGCACGCCCTCCCGCTCCACCGTTTCCAGCAGCAGGTCGCGATATTCCTTGCGCAGCACCTCATAGGCCTGATCGCGCTCGGCGACGTCACGGAAGCGTGCCTCCACCCGGCCATTATGGGAAACCACCGTGAGGTAACGCACCTTCTGCTCGCGCAACAGGGTGCGCCAGTCGCTGACGTAGCGCTCCAGCGCCTGCGCCGCTGCTGCGTCCATGTCCACTTGCATCAGGAAGTGCACGCCGCCGCGCAGGTCCAGGCCCAGATACATGGGCAGTGCGTCGAAGGCACGCAACCAGCCGGGGGTCGCCGGCGCCAGATTGAGCGCCACGGCGTAATTGTTGCCCAGGGTCTCGCGCACCAGCTCGTAGGCCCGCAGCTGCGGTTCGGTGCCGGCAAAACGCAGCAACAGGGTGTCGCCCAGCAGTTCGGCGCGCTTGAGTTCTATCCCCTGCGCCTGCAGCGTCCGCTCCAGGGTATCCAGGGTGCTGGCATCCACCTTGCCGGTGCGCGCCGCCACCACCTGCACCGCCGGATCGTCACCATACAGATTGGGCAGCGCATAGAGCACGCCCGCCAGCAGGACCATGGCGATGAGCAGGTACTTCCACAGAGGGTATTTGTTCATGACTGCAACTCCAAAGGCCCGCCGCCCCGCGGCGGGCCGGGATGCTCACTTATTCTTGCGTGGGATTACAGACCGCCCTTGATGGTTCCCTTGGGCAGGACACTGGCCAGCATCTGGCGCTGGATCTTGACGTGCACGTTGTCGGCCACTTCCACTTCGATGAAGTTGTCGCCCAGATCCACCACCTTGCCTACCAGACCGCCACCGGTGACCACCTCATCACCCTTGGCGATATTTTCGATCATCTTGCGATGTTCCTTGGCGCGCTTCTGCTGCGGGCGGATGAGCAGGAAATAAAACACCACGAACAGGATGATGAAGGGCAGCAGGGCGCCGAACATGTCCGGCTGGCCAGCGGCGGGGGCGGCTTCGGCCCAGGCGTCGGAGATAAAGAAGCTCATGAGGTTTCCTTCCAGTTGCTGTTGTTGGTCGAGGCGGGGGACCCGCGAAAGGCTCGCATTATGGCATAGGCGGCACCGGCTGTCCCCGCCGCCGGTAGAACTCGGCCACGGCCTGCTCCAGGGTGCCGGCCACGATGGCGGCGCGCAGGTCGCGCATCAGGCGCTGGTAATAATGCAGGTTGTGGATGGTGTTGAGACGGGCGCCAAGGATTTCGCCGCACTTGTCCAGGTGGCGCAGGTAGGCACGGCTGTAGTTCCGGCAGGTGTAGCAGTCGCAGTCCGGGTCCAGCGGGCGGGTGTCGTGCTGGTACTGACTGTTGCGGATACGCACCGCCCCCTCGCTGGTGAACAGGTGGCCGTTGCGCGCGTTGCGGGTGGGCAGCACGCAATCGAACATGTCCACGCCGCGGCGCACCGCCTCGACGATGTCCTCCGGGGTGCCGACACCCATCAGGTAGCGCGGCCGCTCGGTCGGCATGTGCGGGGTGATGGCCTCCAGGGTGTGCAGCATCTCGTCCTTGGGCTCGCCCACCGACAGGCCGCCGATGGCATAACCGTCGAAACCGATGTCCACCAGGCCAGCGAGGGATTCGCGGCGCAGCGGCGGGTACATACCGCCCTGCACGATACCGAACAGGGCGTTGGGATTGTCGCCATGGGCGGCCTTGCTGCGCGCCGCCCAGCGCAGCGACAGTTCCATGGAGATGCGCGCCTGCGCCTCCGTCGCTGGATAGGGCGTGCACTCGTCGAAGATCATCACGATGTCCGAGCCCAGGGCACGCTGCACCGCCATGGACTCCTCCGGTCCCATGAACACCTTGGCGCCGTCCACCGGCGAGGCAAAAGTGACGCCCTGCTCGCTGATCTTGCGCATCTCGCCCAGGCTGAACACCTGGAAACCGCCGGAGTCGGTGAGGATCGGGCCGTTCCAGTGCATGAAATCGTGCAGATCGCCATGCAGATTGATGATATCGGTACCGGGACGCAGCATCAGGTGGAAGGTATTGCCGAGGATGATCTCCGCGCCCAGCTCGCGCAATTCCTCCGGCGTCATCGCCTTCACCGTGCCATAGGTGCCCACCGGCATGAAGGCCGGTGTCTCCACCGTGCCGCGGGCGAAGTGCAGCCGGCCGCGGCGGGCCTGGTGGTCGGTATGCAGCAGTTCAAACTTCATATGAATTAACCACGGCGGGCACGGAGGAACGTCAGTCTCTTGGCTGGTTCCACATTATTCATCGCCGCGCCCTCCGTGTCCTCCGTGGTTGGTCATTTTCTGCGGCAGGATGAACATGGCATCACCGTAGCTGAAGAAGCGGTAGCGCTGCTGCACCGCGTGGCGGTAGGCGGCCATGACATTCGCGTGACCGGCGAAGGCGGACACCAGCATCAACAGGGTGGACTCGGGCAGGTGGAAGTTGGTGATGAGCGCATCCACCACGCGAAATTCATAGCCTGGATAGATGAAGATATCAGTCTCCCCGGCGAACGGCTCCGGCGCGTCGCCCCGCGCCGCGCTTTCCAGGCTGCGCACCACCGTGGTTCCCACCGCCACCACCCGGCCGCCACGGGCACGGGCCGCGGCAATGGCGGCGCAGGCCTCCGCCGGCACCTCCAGGTACTCGTGGTGCATCACGTGCTCACGAATGTCGTCCGCCCGCACCGGCTGAAAGGTGCCGGCACCCACGTGCAGGGTGACAAAGGCGCGCTCGACACCCTGGGCAGCCAGTTGCGCCAGCATGGCATCATCAAAGTGCAGCCCGGCGGTGGGCGCCGCCACGGCGCCCTCGCGGCGGGCGTAGACGGTCTGGTAGCGCTCGCCGTCCTGCGCGGCGGCGTCACGCTCTATATAAGGCGGCAAGGGCATGCGGCCGTACTGCTTGAGCAGGGTCAGGGCTGGACCGGGGAAGCGCAGCTCGAACAGGTCACCGGCTCGGCCCAGGCTCTCCACCTCCAGTGCCCCCTCCAGGGTCAGCCAGGTACCGGGCTTGGGCGACTTGCTGGCCCGCACATGGGCCAGCACCCGATCGTCACCCACGATGCGCTCCACCAGCACCTCCACCTGGCCGCCGCTCTCCTTACGGCCGAACAGGCGCGCCGGGATCACCCGGGTGTCGTTGAACACCAGGAGGTCGCCGCGGCGCAGCAGGCCCGGCAGGTCGCGGAAGGCCAGATCGCGCCGCGTGCCGTCGGCGCCATCCAGCAACAGCAGGCGGCTGCCGCCGCGCTCGGCGGCGGGCTGCTGGGCGATCAGCTCCGGAGGGAGGTCGAAATGAAAGTCCTGGCGACGCATGGGGGGCGCATCGTATCAAAAAAGGGGCTTTGCCGCCGCGCATCCCTTTCCCTATAATGCGCCCTCCCCTGCCGGGGTGGCGAAACTGGTAGACGCAGCAGACTCAAAATCTGCCGGGGGCAACCCCGTGTCGGTTCGATTCCGACCCTCGGCACCAATTAAATCAAGGCGTTACGAACATTACGCGTAGCCGCCTTGTTCTCCAATAGGTCAGTCGGTACAGCAGCGGTACAGTCCTCAGTTTCGAGGGTACCGCATGGCCACGATCTACCAGACTCCCGCCAAGACCTGGAAGGCCGTTATCCGCATGAGCGGGTGGCCCCAGCAGATAAAAACGTTTCGCACGAAACGTGACGCCCAGGACTGGGCGCGAAACGTCGAAGACGAAATGACGCGGGGTGTTTTCATCTCCCGCGCCAAGGCCGCCCAAGTCACTCTCAGTGACGCCCTGGATCGTTACCTGAAGGAAGTCACCCCACAAAGAAGGAATCCACCCAAGCCGCCGAGGCCAAGATCGTCCAGCAGCTTCGCAAGGCCCTAGGCAGCTACTCGCTCGCCGCCATAAGCACACAGAAGGTATCGGAATACAGGGAGGCCCGCCTGGCTGAGGGCCGAGCCCCGGATACAGTACGATTGGAACTGACGCTCCTCAGCAACCTGTTCAACATCGCCAAGGATGAGTGGCAACTGGGCCTGAAGGCCAATCCAGTTTCTGCCGTGAAAAAGCCTCCCTCGACGGAACGGGATCGACTTCTCATGTGGTCTGAGATCAAGCGGTTGTTCAAGGCAGCCAAAGCCGACTCCCAGCCAATGATCCTGCACGCCATCCGCATTGCCATGTTCACTGCCATGCGGCATTCCGAACTCCAGAACCTGCGCGTCCAGGATGTGGATTTCCAGAAACGCCTGGCATTCGTACACGCCAAGGGACGGGGCCGAGTTAAACAGGCTGTTCCGCTCTCCCAGCGCGCCTGCAAGGCCCTCAAGGCGGCCATAGACAACCCCTTCCGTCCCCGTGGTTCCAAATACGTCTTTACGGTGGACGGCAAGAAGCCTTACGAAATCAGGACGGCGTGGGATCGGGTGGTGAAGCGTGCCGGCATCGAGGATGTTCGCTTCCACGACCTGCGGCACCTAGCCACCACCATCTACGCCAAGCGCGGCCTGACCACCCAGCAGTTGCAGCAGCTTACCCGGCACAAGACCCTTTCTATGCTGAACCGCTACACCCACCTCCAGGCCAGCGACATTATTGACCTGCTGTAGCACGCTCGGCACTGACGCGCCGCCTGCCGGCGGCTTGTCGGCCACCGTTCCGGCGCATGCAGAGCCTGCGCCTACACGGCGGCCACATACATTGCTCCCATTTTGGGAGGAGGTTATACTTCAGCCATGAGAGTCATCGCCAAACGGACCTTGCGGGCATTCTATGAGCAACCGCCCTACCGGGATGCCCAAGGGCCGCTGGAGGCGTGGCACGCCGAAGCAAGCAAGGGCACCTGGCAAACTCCGCATGACATCAAGGAGCAGTACGCCAACGCCAGCATCATCGATCGCTCCCGCGTGGTGTTCAACATTGCAGGGAACAAATACCGACTGCTGGTGGATGTGGATTACGCACGGCAAGCGCTCTATGTGAAATTCATTGGCACCCATGCCCAATACGATGACCTCAACCTGAAGTGACCAGAGAGGATTGCTGTATGGATATCCGCCCCATTAAAACTGAAGCTGACTACGAAGCCGCGCTGGCCGAAATTGAAGCGCTGTGGGGTGCTCCGGTGGACACCCCTGAAGGTGATCGCCTTGATGTGCTGATCACGCTAGTGGAAGCCTACGAGGCCAAACACCACCCCATTGCCCCACCCGATCCTATTGAGGCCATATTGTTTCGTATGGAACAGAGTGGAATGGAACGCAAGGATCTGGAACCATACTTGGGAAGAAGCGGGCGTGTCTCCGAGGTGCTGAATCGCAAGCGCCCACTGTCCGTTGATATGATCCGCCGACTCTGGGAAGGATTACACATCCCGCTGGAAAGCCTGATCCAGGATACGCGCCCTCACCGGCATGCCTAAGTGTGCCGCCGTGCAAGCGCAGGCTCTGCATGCGCCGGAACGGTGGCCGACAAGCCGCCGGCCAGGCGGCGCGTCAGTTTCGAGCATGGCACATAAAAATTTACAACGAGCACAGGGAGAAGAACGATGAAGTGTCCAACCTGCGATAGTGAAAACACCCAGCGGCTGAGCATCATCTATGGTGGTGGCCTCACCACCGTCGATACCTCAACAGTAGGGCTGGGCGCTGGTATCAGCGGTGGCGGACTGGGAGGGGGTATTGGCGTGGCGGGCACTCGTGGCACACATCAGACCGCACTGTCGCAACAAGTTGCACCGCCTAAGAAGATATCCGTGCTCAACGTTTCGATCTTGCCTGCTATTGGATTTTTTGTCGGGCTCGCGATACTCGACAATGCAGCGTTGTTTGGCCTGTTCTGGATGGCCCTCGTGTTAGCAGGTACGGCCTGGGTCTGGACCGGTGCATGGAGATATAACACACAGATCTGGCCTAAGAAGATGGAAATATGGGAAAAACAATTCATGTGCTTGAGGTGCGGTGAGGTTTTCGCAATACGGAAGTAGTGTAAGCCAAAATGGCTACAGTGGCGCGCTGCGCGCCACTGTAGCCATTTTGGCTTACACTGCAATTTCTGGTTGCACCCAACAACAAATGTGGTAAATTTTCCGCATCACGCTTTTTTCCGTGGCCACTACGGTTTCAGTGGCGAGCACCACCGGTTGGGGAAGGGTGCCGGGTCCGTCAGGACCTCCGACCATCATTCAACCATAGCGAGTTTTCTTTGTCTCTGTGCATTTTTCCTCCAGGATCGAGCGCGCAAGCGAGACAAACGCACGCGCGCACAAAAAATTGGCGACGGAAAGATGCGGGCCACAGGGCCGCGAGAGTTTGAGAGATACGGCGCATAGGCCGCAGATTCGAAAGGTGGGTGAAGTGCGTAAACGCACTCTAACTTTGTTGCACACCCGGCAAAGTGGCCTGCCCCAGGTTTCACGTACACCTAGTTAAGGTGGCATGATGAAACCTGGAGGTAAGAAATGGCAAGAAGGCAATTTAGTCGGGAATTCAAATTGGGGGCGGTTCGGCTGGTCCGTGATCAG